>NZ_ACQT01000118.1 GCF_000175235.1 Acidovorax delafieldii 2AN
CGCACAATCAAGGCCATGCGCGCACCACTGACCAGTCTGCAGCACACCCTTCAATCGTTCGGCGAGATCAGCCGTTTCCTGCGGGAAGGGGTGGCGGACGAGGACTCGCGCCTGATGCGCGACAGCCTGGCCGCCCTGTCGCAACTGATCGACGAGGCCACGCGCTTGCGGCGGGCCGGAGCCGATGCCGCCGCCATCACCGGTCGCGTGGCGGACCTGGCCAGGTGCGCGCGGGAGCACCAGCTCTTCCTCACGGGGCTGGGGTCCGCCTGGCATGCCCTGTACGAATTCGGTGCCTACCAGCAGGCATTGCGCGCGCTGTGCAGCGCCATTGCCGCGTGGCTGCAGGCGCTTGAACGCCACAGCTCGCGCGAGGGCGCCTGCTTCCGGCAGTTCGAGTTGCTGGCCTGGCGCACGCTGGGCGAAGCCTTGCTGCTCATCGATATGTACGAGCACCACAGCGATCCGCTCAGTGACTTGGCCGAGGCCGCGCCCCGACGCCCGGCGGGCTGGCAGCGCCTGCGCGCCTGGTGGCGCACCGTCTGGCGGCGCTGAATCACGCAACTGCCCCGGCAGTTGCCACCAAGGTGCGCGCTCGCCGTGCAGCCATGCGCCCCAGCAGCGCTCAAACCCCTGGCCCTTCCCTTCGACTGCGAGAGATGTGGCCACGACAGGCCGCGACACCCCGCGCGATGGAGCAGGGAAGCGTCGTCCAACGGCTGTGCGCACCGGTGGCGCGGGGAGGTATCGGGCTGAGCGTAGTTGCCGTGACGCGACAATCCGCGCAAAGTGGTTGCTGCGGTGCGTCAAACACTGTGATACATTGATTCGTATGCAAGTTCGCAGCGCGTTTTATTTTTGGTTTTGGATCTCTGTCCCCGGCGGATGAGAGGACGACGCGCAAGCCCACAAGCCTCCCCATACCAACCGCCGACGCTGCAAAGCCCGGCGGTTTTGTTTTTTCGACCCCTTACTTTCACTCCACGAGGAAGCACCCATGACGGCCCACGCCACCCCCGCCAGCGATGCCTGGTACCGCAGCGTCGAGAAAACCAGCCAGACCGACGACGAACGTATCAAGGACATTACCGTGTTGCCTCCTCCAGAGCACCTGATCCGCTTCTTCCCCATCAGCGGAACGCCGGTGGAAGCGCTGATCACCCAGACCCGCAAGAACATCCACAACATCATGGCCGGCAAGGATGACCGGCTGCTCGTGGTGATTGGCCCCTGTTCCATCCACGATCCGGCCGCGGCGCTGGAATACGCCCGCCGCTTGGCTGCGGTGCGTGCCCAGTACGCCGACACGCTGGAAATCGTGATGCGCGTGTATTTCGAAAAACCACGCACTACGGTGGGCTGGAAGGGTCTCATCAACGACCCCTACCTCGACGAAAGCTACCGCATCGACGAAGGGTTGCGCATTGCGCGCCAGCTTCTGATCGAGATCAACCGCCTGGGCATCCCGGCAGGCAGCGAGTTCCTCGATGTGATCTCGCCCCAGTACATCGGCGACCTCATTTCGTGGGGCGCCATCGGTGCCCGGACCACCGAAAGCCAGGTGCATCGCGAGCTGGCATCGGGCATTTCGGCGCCCATCGGCTTCAAGAACGGCACCGACGGCAACATCCGCATTGCCACGGACGCCATCCAGTCGGCCAGCCGGGGCCATCATTTCCTGTCGGTGCACAAGAACGGCCAGGTGGCCATCGTCAACACCAAAGGCAACAAGGACTGCCACGTCATCCTGCGCGGCGGCAAGACGCCCAACTACGATGCTGCCAGCGTGGCCGCCGCGTGCAAGGACCTCGAAGCCGCCAAGCTGCCCCCCACGCTGATGGTGGACTGCAGCCATGCCAACAGCAGCAAGCAGCATGAAAAGCAACTCGATGTGGCGCGCGACATTGCCGCCCAGATCGCTGGCGGATCGCGCAGCGTGTTCGGGCTCATGATCGAGAGCCACCTCCATGCCGGTGCACAAAAATTCTCGCCCGGCAAAGACCAGCCCTCTGCGCTGGAGTATGGCAAGAGCATCACCGATGCCTGCCTGGGCTGGGACGACTCGCTGCGCTCGCTGGCCGAACTGTCGGCTGCCGTTGTGGCCCGCCGCGCCCGCTGATCTGGCACAGGCGGTGTAAGCTCAGGTTCTCGGGGGGCGCTCCCACCGCGCGCCTCGGCAACTGCATCTGTATTGCATCCGAAAGGCAACCCATCATGCACAGCGAAGTGTCGGTTCGACTGACAGGCAACGAGGAATTCCGTTTTGATCTGGAGGGGCAGGAGCCCATGGCGCATGAAGCCGGGCGCCGCTGGCTGGACGATCAGTTCACGTCCCTCGATTGCGAACCCCTGCGCGCCAGTGGCAAGGTGCTGCTCGCCGACAAGGTGCTGACCGTGGCGCGCGCTGCGGGCTCGGCACTGCTCAATGACCCGGTGTGGTCGCGCGATTTTGCCCGCGCCGCCAGCGCCGCACTGGCCAAGCCTGTCGTGCGGGTGGATGTGCCCGGCATGGCCGTTTCGTACTGAAATCCAGCCAAAATGCCGCCTTGCGCTTGTGTTGCAAGCGCGAGCAGCTATATTTTTGATAGCCCTGCCAGCAGCCGCTGGTGCACGCCGCCAAAGCCGCCGTTGCTCATGCAGACGATTTGGTCGCCCGGTTGCGCTGCCAGAAGGACCTGGCTGACCAGGGTGTCGATATCGGGGGCTGTTTGCGCACGGTGACCTGGGCCCACTCCCAAGGGTGCCAGGGCGGCGGCGGCATCCCAGTCGAGTCCGGCGGTGTGGCAGAAGGCCAGGTCGGCGGGCTCCAGCGCCCATGGCAGCTGGCTTTTCATGGCGCCGAGCTTCATGGTGTTGCTGCGCGGCTCGAACACCGCCAGGATGCGCGCGCCCGGCGCGAGGCTGCGGCGCAGGCCGTCCAGCGTGGTGCGCAGTGCCGTGGGGTGGTGGGCGAAGTCGTCGTACACCGAGATGCCGCGCACCGTGCCGCGCAATTCCATGCGGCGCTTCACGTTCTGAAAGCTGGCCAGCGCAAGCGCCGACTGTTCCACCGGCACGCCCACGTCGTGGGCGGCAGCAATGGCGGCCAGGGCGTTGAGCTGGTTGTGCGTGCCCGTGAGGCTCCACTCGACCCGCGCCACGGTGCGGCCCTGGTGCAGAACATCAAACGCCTGGGGTTCGCCCGCGGCGCCAAAGTCGCTGACCGCGGCGCCAAAGCTGCTCACGCTGCTCCAGCAGCCCATGTGCAACACGCGCGCCAGGCTCTCCTCTAGTCCGTTGACCACCACGCGGCCCGAGGCGGGCACGGTGCGCACCAGGTGGTGGAACTGGCGCTCAATGGCGGCCAGGTCGTCAAAGATATCGGCGTGGTCGAATTCAAGGTTGTTCAGCACCGCCGTGCGGGGGCGGTAGTGCACGAACTTGCTGCGCTTGTCGAAGAATGCGGTGTCGTATTCGTCGGCCTCGATCACGAACAGGGGGTGGCTGCCTGACCGACCACCCGCGGCACTGCGGGGTTTGCCGCCGGGCGCCTGCGCGGCGCTGGTCCTTGCCGTGGAGTCTTGCGGGGCCGTGGCGCCCGTCCCCAGGCGCGCGGACACGCCGAAATTCAGCGGCACGCCGCCGATCAGGAAGCCAGGCTTCAATCCCGCCTGCTCCAGTATCCAGGCCAGCATCGAGGTGGTGGTGGTTTTGCCGTGGGTGCCGGCCACCGCCAGCACGTGGCGGCCCTGCAGTACGTGCTCGGCAAGCCACTGCGGGCCGCTGGTGTAGGGAAGCCCGGCGTCCAGGATGGCTTCCATGAGGGGAAACTTCGGGCTGCCGTCACCCAGCCGGGCCCTGCTGACCACATTGCCCACCACGAACATATCGGGTGCGAGCGCCAACTGGTCGGCGCCGAAGCCTTCGATCAATTCGATGCCCAGGGCCCGCAACTGGTCGCTCATGGGAGGGTATACGCCTGCATCGCAACCCGTTACCTTGTGCCCGGCCTCGCGGGCCAGTGCCGCCAGACCTCCCATGAATGTGCCGCAGATTCCCAGTATGTGTATGTGCATGGGCGCTGATTCTAAGGTTCAAGCCAAAAACCCCGGTGCGCTCGACGGTGTTGCGCTTGCAGCTATGAAAATAATAGCGATCATCGGCCGGGCCATGTCGCAATGGCCGAGCAGGCGGGGGGGCATGCGGGGTCCGGGTGGCGAGCTGTCGCAGCTTGGCGCCACAATAGGGTATTCACCCCAACCGGTTCCGCCATGCCAACACCTTTGAGCGCTGAAATCGCCAGCACCACCGCCCGGCTGGTTGTGGAAGAAGGGCTGGAGTGGGGCCCTGCCAAGCGGCGCGCCGTGCGAGAGCTGGGCCTTCCGGCGCGAACACCCTTGCCTGGCAATGACGAGGTCGAGGACGCAGTGCGTGAGTACATCGCGCTCTTTTGCGCCGAGACCCAGCCCCGCGAGTTGCGGGCATTGCGCCAACTGGCGCTGGTGTGGATGGACCGCATGGCCGCGTTCCGCCCCCACTTGGCGGGCGCGGTGTGGCATGGCACCGCGACCCGCTTGTCGGATATTTACCTGCAATTGTTTTGCGATGATCCCAAATCGGCCGAAATCGCGCTGATAGACCATCAGGTCGATTACGAGCCCCGCACCGTCACCGGCTTCCACGGCGAGGCGGTCGAAGCGCTCAGCGTGGGAAGCAGGTGTCCCGAGCTGGGTGAAATGATCGGCGTGCACCTGCTGATCTACGATCTCGACGATCTGCGCGGGGCCCTCCGCCCCGACGCACGGGGGCGTTCGCCGCGTGGCGATATCACCGCTGTGCGGCGCCTCCTTCAGGAAAGTGATTCATGACCGTTCCGACCACATCTGCCTCCGACGCTGTACCGCAGACCCTGGCAGACCGCACCCCTGTAACCCGCCGCCGCGCGCTGTACGCCGGTGTCGCGGCGGCTGCTGGCGCTGCGGGGGCAGGGCTGGCCTGGTGGCGCCTGCGGCCTGCCCCGGCACAAGACGGTGCGCAGCAGGCGGTGTGGACGCAGGTGTTTGATACCCCAGATGGCGCCCGCCTGGACATGGCGGGCTTCTCGGGCAGGCCGTTGATTCTGAACTTCTGGGCGACCTGGTGCCCTCCATGCGTGGAGGAGTTGCCCATGCTCAATGCTTTCTACCGTGAAAACAGGTCCAATGGCTGGCAAGTGGTAGGGCTTGCCATTGATCAGCCGTCTTCGGTGCGCAAATTTCTCACACGCTTGCCGCTGGAGTTCCCGGTGGGGCTGGCAGGGCTGGGCGGGTCGGAATTGGGGCGTTCTCTAGGTAATCTGGCCGGCGGTTTGCCCTTCACCGTGGTCTTCGGCGCGAAAGGGCAGGTGTTGCACCGTAAAATGGGGCAGGTCACCTCGGACGACCTGCAGCGCTGGCTGGCCTTGCGCTGACCTCGGAGGCGCAAGGCCCGTCCTATCGGATCCGGGGCGAATGGCCCTTTGCCGCGTCAATGGCCTCGTTGTTGATGGTGAAAAATATGCTCCGAAGACTGAAGTAGGCTCAAATTGGAGTAAATTCGCGCCTCATTCAGTTTTATAGCCGTTGGAGCTCCCATGGATTTGCGAAAACTCAAAACCCTGATCGACCTGGTATCCGAGTCGAACGTTTCCGAACTCGAGATCACCGAAGCCGAAGGAAAGGTTCGTATCGTCAAGAGTGGCGGCAATGTGGTCCAGCAGTATGTGGCGGCCCCCATGCCTGCCCCGGCGGCTGCCACTGCGGCCCCCGCTGCTGTGGCCGAGCTGCCTGCCCCAGCGGCCGCCGCCCCGACGGGCCACGTCGTGAAGTCTCCCATGGTGGGCACTTTCTATCGCTCGTCGAGCCCCGGCGCCAAGCCGTTCGTGGAAGTGGGCAGCCAGGTCAAGGAAGGCGAGACGGTCTGCATCATCGAAGCCATGAAGATCCTCAACGAGATTGAAGCCGACAAGTCGGGTACCGTCACCAAGATCCTGGGTGAGAACGGCCAGGCTGTGGAATACGGCCAGCCTCTGTTCGTCATCGAGTAATTTTTGCCTTCCATGCCCCTTCCCGTTGTCTTTGCCCGCCGTGGTACGGTCCTTGCGCGTGGGCAGTCTGCCGGTGTCCGGGCTGTACCGGGCCGCACTGGGGCGGGGCGAGCGCCTGCCGCGTCGCGCAGCGGTGTGCGGGTGCAGAGCGGCGACGGCGCCGATGTTTGAAAAAATGGTTGTTGTCCTCTGCGGTGGTGCTGCCGCCGGCGGGGCAATGTACAGGGCCTGGCATGTTCCCGCGTGCCAAGCTGTGAGCCGCGAGATAGCCTATGTTTAAAAAGATTCTTGTTGCCAACCGCGGTGAAATCGCCCTTCGCATCCAGCGTGCCTGTCACGAACTGGGCGTGAAAGCCGTGATGGTCTATTCCGAGGCCGATCGCGACGCCAAATATGTGAAGCTGGCCGAAGAAGCCGTCTGCATTGGGCCGGCACCTTCGCCGCTGTCCTACCTCAACATGCCGGCTATCATCTCGGCGGCTGAGGTGACCGATGCCGAGGCCATCCACCCCGGCTACGGCTTTCTGTCCGAGAACGCCGATTTTGCCGAGCGCGTGGAAAAGAGTGGCTTCCAGTTCATCGGCCCCACTCCGGAAAACATCCGCATGATGGGCGACAAGGTTTCTGCCAAGCAGGCCATGATCCGCGCCGGTGTACCTTGTGTGCCAGGTTCCGACGGCGAGCTGCCCGACGATCCAGTGCAGATCCGCCGCATTGCCAAGGCCGTGGGCTATCCCGTGATCATCAAGGCTGCGGGCGGCGGCGGCGGCCGTGGCATGCGTGTGGTGCACACCGAGGCGGCGCTGGTCAATGCGGTGCAAATGACCAAGGCCGAGGCGGGCGCTGCGTTTGGCAACCCTGCGGTGTACATGGAGAAGTTTCTGCAGAACCCGCGCCACATCGAAATCCAGGTGCTGGCCGACAAGTTCCGCAATGCCGTGTACCTGGGAGAGCGCGACTGCTCCATGCAGCGGCGCCACCAGAAGGTCATCGAGGAGGCTCCGGCCCCCGGCATCCCGCGCAAGCTCATCGAAAAAATCGGGGAGCGCTGCGTCGCAGCCTGCAAGAAGATCGGCTATCGCGGGGCAGGTACTTTCGAGTTCCTGTACGAGAACGGCGAGTTCTACTTCATCGAAATGAACACCCGTGTGCAGGTGGAGCACCCCGTGACCGAATGGATCACGGGTGTGGACATCGTGCGCACGCAGATCATGGTGGCCGCCGGCGAAAAGCTGCCCTTCACCCAGCGGCAGATCGAGATTCGGGGCCACGCCATCGAGTGCAGGGTGAATGCCGAAGATCCTTACAAGTTCATTCCCTCGCCAGGGCGCATCACCATGTGGCACACGCCGGGTGGCCCGGGCGTGCGCGTGGACTCGCATGCTTACGCCAACTATTTTGTCCCTCCGAACTACGATTCGATGATTGGCAAAATCATCGTCCACGGCGACACGCGTGAGCAGGCCTTGGCCCGCATGCGCACGGCGCTGTCGGAAACCGTGATCGAAGGCATCAACACCAATGTGCCGTTGCACCGTGAGCTGATGGTGGATGCCAAGTTCGTCGCAGGTGGCACCAACATTCACTATCTGGAAGAGTGGCTTTCGCAGCACAAGCGGTGAAGCCCACCTGGCGCATATTTCCATGCTGGCTCCTGGCAACGGGTGCCAGCATTTCATTTTTTCTGAGAGGCGTGTTCCATGTTTGAGCTGAGTCTGATGTGCCCTGAAGACCGCGTGGAGGAGGTAAGCGATGCGCTGGACGCGCTGGATGCCCTGAGCGTGTCGGTGGAAGATGCGGATGCGCAGACCGATGCCGAACAGGCCTTGTTTGGCGAACCCGGCATGCCGCCGCCCAAGGACGGTTGGCAACGCAGCCGAGTGGTGGCGCTGTTTGCGTCGGAAACCGCTGCGCGCGAAGCAGAGCAGTTGCTCGCCGTGCAGGACTTCTTCACCGGTTGCGTGGTTCTCGGGCTCTCGCGGGTGCCCGAGCAGGATTGGGTGCGCTTGACGCAGTCGCAATTCGCACCCGTTGATATCACCCCTGATTTCTGGATCGTGCCGACCTGGCATGAGTTGCCCCCGCAGGCGCGGCGGAGCATCCGGCTTGATCCGGGGCTGGCGTTCGGCACTGGCACCCATCCCACCACGCGGATGTGCCTGCGATGGATCGCACGCCGCGGCGCGGCCTCTGCGCACACGGAAAATCCGTTGGGGCGTGTGCTCGACTATGGTTGCGGATCCGGCATTCTGGCCATCGCGGCCGCCAAATTCGGCGCCATCGACATTGATGCCGTGGACATCGATCCTGCCGCTGTCGAGTCCACAGTGCTAAATGCCCAGGCCAATGGCGTGCAGTTGCACGCGGGGTTGCCGGACAAGGCGCAGGGGCTCTACGACACGGTGCTGGCCAACATTCTCGCCACTCCGCTCAAGGTGTTGGCGCCTCTGTTGTGCTCATACGTAGGCGAGGGCGGGCATCTGGTTCTGGCTGGTATTCTGGAGCGCCAGGCGCAAGAGCTTCAGGAAGCTTATGCGCCCTGGATCCACCTTGAGGTTGCCGATGCCGAGGATGGCTGGATCCTGATGACGGCCACACGCTGAATTGCCGCGTTACGGCGGTTTGGCGGCCATGCAGCGCCCACTACAATGAATTGCAGATGAGCCAGATCACACGCTGCCCGTCCTGCGCGACGACATTCAAGGTCGTTGCCGATCAGTTGCGAATTTCCGATGGCTGGGTGCGGTGCGGCCAGTGCAAGGAGGTTTTTGACGCGTCGGCTCACCTGCTGCCATCTGAGCAGCAGGATTTGTTGCCGGACATTTCAATGACCGCCGCGAGGCCGCCGCAGGTCCCCGCCGCGCGTGTGGCCGAGAAAGAGCGGTCGTGGGGAGCGCCAGCGCCGACAGCGGCGCCGCCTGTGGCACCGTCAGAGGTCAGCGCGCACGCGCAGCACGGGGCGCCCCGGGACTTGGCCATGCCTGAATCTGTGCTGGATGTGCCGGTGGCCGCGGTGCCTTCGTTTCTGATGCCCGGGGCTCTGTATGCCGCTCAGCCTGGGAGCGACGTGCCCTGGCAGTCTATTGCCCCGTCGGAGCCTAAATTCGCGCCAGAGCCAGAGCCAGAACGCCGTCCGGATAGCCAACCCGAGGCCGCCCACGCACAGCCCCCGGCACTGCAACAGCCCTCTTCCGACATGGCTTCTGGCGATGCTTCGGTGCCTGCGGCCCCAGGAACAACGGCCGTAGACCAGGGAATGGCAGGCTACGAGCTCCCGTTTGCTGAATTGCGCGACGATCAGGGGTCCGGCGAACCGCTGGATGCCTCTGTCGGCTCCGAAAGCGTAAACACCTATCCCCCACTTGAATTGCCGCGCAATGAGGCCTCCGGAACACCAGCGCAGCTTGCTGCGCACGGTGATCTGGACATCGCATCGGTCTCTGATGAGGCGTTGGATTCCGTGCCAGACGCCCCCTCCGGCGGGGGCTCCGCACTTGATGGCGGGGAGCAGCCTGCAGCTTCTGTTGATAGTTTGGACGCTCAGTCTCCGCAGGCTGTGAAGGATGCGCCACGAGAGCGCATAGAGGACGACGACGGGTTTGACGAAGGCTCTGACGCGCAAGAGCTGAGTTTCGTTCGCGCGGCAAAGCGCAAGGCTTTTTGGCGACGTCCTCGCGTGCGTGTGCTGGTGGGAGCCGTGGTGGCGCTGCTGCTGGGCCTGCTGGCCCTGCAGGGCACGTTGCATGAGCGCAATCGCATCGCTGCCCTCGACCCGGGCGCCCGCGTGTGGCTGGAAAAGCTGTGCGAAGCCTTTCAGTGCACGATTGCTCCTTTGCGGCAGATATCCGATGTTGTGATCGACAGTTCGTCCTTCAACAAGGGGCGTGGCGACAGTTACCAACTGGCGTTCGTCATCAAGAACCGGGCATCCGTGCCACTGGCCATGCCATCGATGGAACTCACGCTGACCGACGCGCAGGACCAGCCGGTTGTACGGCGCATCTTGCTACCCCAGGAAATGGCTGCTCCAGCAGAACTGCCTGCTCTGGGCGAATGGGCCTCTTCGGTTGCTGTGGTCGTGACCACCGGTGGGGCGCGCGTGGCCGGCTACCGGCTCGTGGCTTTTTATCCCTGATTTTTCTTTCTACCTTTTTGCCATGGCTGCACTGATTTGTGGTTCTCTTGCGTTCGACACCATCATGACTTTCGAAGGGCGGTTCGGCGAACAGATCCTGCCCGACCAACTCCATATCCTCAACGTCTCTTTCCTGGTCCCCTCGTTGCGGCGAGACTTTGGTGGATGTGCTGGCAACATTGCTTACAGCCTGCGCTTGTTGGGCGGCGAGCCCGTGCCCATGGCCATGCTGGGCAGCGACGGAGGCGACTATCTCGCGCGGCTGAAGGACCTGGGCATCAGCACG
This sequence comes from Acidovorax delafieldii 2AN, assembly GCF_000175235.1. Classification (GTDB taxonomy): domain Bacteria; phylum Pseudomonadota; class Gammaproteobacteria; order Burkholderiales; family Burkholderiaceae_C; genus Acidovorax; species Acidovorax delafieldii_B. Next base: position 10,465 of record NZ_ACQT01000118.1, read on the forward strand.
GCCCATGTGGGCCAGGCGTCTGACACGTACACGGCGCAGGCCATGATCATGACGGACCGCGATAACAACCAGATCACCGCGTTCCATCCGGGTGCCATGATGCAGGCGCATGCCAACCGCATCGAACCGGGCACAGACGTGCAGATCGGCATCGTTGCGCCCGACGGCAGGGAGGCCATGCTGCAGCATGCGGCCCAGTTTGTCACTGCTGGGATTCCGTTCGTGTTCGACCCCGGACAGGGATTGCCCATGTTCAGCGGCGAAGACCTCGCGCAGTTTGTCGAGCAATCCACATGGGTGACTGTGAACGACTACGAAGGCAAGATGCTGTGCGAGCGTACGGGCTGGTCCTGCGCCGAAATTTCGCGCAGGGTGAAGGGACTGGTGGTCACGTTGGGCGCGCAGGGCTGCGAGGTGTGGGAAGACGGCGAGAAGACGCTGGTCCCTCCTGTTGCGCCGACCCAGGTGGTCGACCCGACCGGCTGCGGCGATGCATGGCGGGGTGCGCTGCTGTTCGGGTTGGAGCGCGGGTGGCCGCTGGTGCGCTGTGCTGAGCTGGGCAACCGTGTCGGCGCGCTCAAGATCGCCCAGCGCGGTCCTCAGAACTACACGCTTGACTTCATTCCTGCATGAAACGGGTTTGGGGCGGCGGCATCGTGCGTGCACAGCCTGCTCGGTCATGAGTACAACGGATGGTGTGCTGCTGCAGCGGCTGCATCGTCCGGCGCTCCACATCCCGAGTTCTCTCTCTGAAAGTGCTTGTACCACTGTGCATCTGGCGATTTTTGCAGCCAGATAAGGAGAGGAAAGTTCGATCGCGTGCTGGCACTGCGAAGGGCTGTTAGAACGCGGCGAACAGATTTACCAGGCAGCATTACGGTGGCCTCGGGCGCATTGCCCCGTGCATTTCAAGTACGCCGCAATCCCCAGATCTGCCCCTTGTGAATCTCCGTGCTGTGCAATTCAGGCATAAAAAAAGCCCGGTGCGCATGCACCGGGCTGGACACCGAGCGTGCCGTGTTTACGGCTTGGTGCCGGTAGGGAAGGGCCATGCTGCCTGTGGGTTCAGCGTCGTCTGCGCGGCGGGGGCTGCGGCAGCAGGTGCCTTCACAGCTTTCTTCGCGGGGGCAGCCTTCTTGGCAGGGGCAGGAGCCTTGGGAGCGGGGG
>NZ_ACQT01000117.1 GCF_000175235.1 Acidovorax delafieldii 2AN
GGTGCCGTTTGTCAGACCAGTGACGATCAGTGGGCTGGCCGCGCCGGTCGCAGTAAAGCCGCCGGGGCTGGATGTCACCGTATAGTCAAGAATGGTACTACCACCATCAGAAGAGGGGGCCGTAAAGGCAACCGACGCTTGCGCATTTCCTGGAGTAGCGGTAACACCTGTTGGCGCGCCGGGAACTGCTGCCGGAATGACAACCGTAGCAGTTTGTAAGACGACATTGCCATCAAAAAACTGGAAGGTATCAGTGGTATTCGATAAGCCAGCGGGAATGGAATAATAAAAAGCGCTGAAATCGTTGGGTCCACCATTGTTTGTCGAGTGGACAAACATATTGTTCGACCCTTTGGCGCTGGATTGCAGCATGATCCCCACGCCGGTTGTGACACCGGTGTTATTGACGTTGCTTGAGCCGTCTGCATTCGACAGACCAAATGTGTCTGCATTGCCGCAATTGGTGCTATCTGGTGCCGAAAATAAGTACTTGTACCTCGCTGGCTGTCCGGCGTACTGACTGTTTGCCGCCTCAAAAGTGACCTGCCCCCCGGCTGCAGCGGTAAAAGTTATATTACAAGCAGCAGAGACTTGCCCGCAAAGAAACAATGAAAAAAGCGTCAATAATATCTTGACAAAAAAATTTGGCATGAACTTCTTTCAGGGCATCAACGATTTTTGAGTATATTTTTTTGGCTGTCCAAAAAATACGCATTTTGTCGTGAAGCGGCAGTGACACATATACATTTACATCCAATGTGTTTTAATTAAATATTGCGTTATGCAAATTCAATTGATCGATGAAGCTTGGCACGCATCACGAGATCGCGCGCCCTCAGAAAGAGCTTAGAAGCCGGGGATGAATTGACGAAAATCGCGCGAAGCTTGCTGCGTGTTGCGTTGTTTGTCCAGTTTTATTTGCGCACAAGTTCAGGCAGTCAAATTACAAACAGAAACACATTAATAGATGAAAATAAAATGAATATTTCGCATCACAGGTTCGCTCCATGGAAAGGCCATCTGCGGTGCTTGCTCAACCGTGCCTTGCGATCCGAGGCTTTGGCTGTTTGTGTGCAGGCCCCGTTGCGGAGTCTTCCAACCCGATGAAAATGGGCGCCCCCTGCATTAGCAGCGTTTCGGTGGTGCGGTTCCTGCGTTTCTGGGGTGCGTTTCCTGTTATGTGGTACAGGCTTGTGATCAGTGGCGGCGCAAAAGCCCGCCCGCCATCCGTGAGCGACTGGTGATCCATTTCTGATGTGCCCGTTGCACCGCATGACGCGCTACGAGCGCGTCCAGCTTGGGCTCGCCCCCAGGCGCTGGCAGCCCTGGTGTGGCAAGCCCCGCCCGCATGTTGGTCGCTCCCGCACCGGTCAGATAGATCACCTCGAAGCCGAGGTCGTCGAGCACGCGGGCCGACAGTGCCAGCACGCCACCGCGGGGCCTCTGCCAAAGAACGAAGAGTTTTCGCGTTGAGAGGGCCATGCGGCTTTGCCGCAGGCGCAGGCCAAATGGGTGCGGAACCTGGCTTCAAGCAGCCGGAACCCCTCAGCTCGGCTGTGGCGGTGGCCGGTGGGGCATTCCACTGCCACTTCTCGCAGCCCGCCGCCGCCGGGGGACTTCACCGTCAGCGCACGGGCGATGGAGCGGTCTGGCGTGGCGCCTTCCTGGCGACTGGTCCGATGCCCGGCCCCACAGGCGTACAGCCGCAAGCGCTCCAGATCCGGGGTGGCCTCGCACGGGCAAGGTGTTCGAGCCTTTGCGGTCAACGCACCGCCAAGCCCATCGACGACAATCGAAGCCATGAACGCCAGCGCACTTCTTGAACACGCCATGGGAATGCTGTATCGCCTGTCGGTCTACGCCAGCCTGAATCTGGCCGACGATGCGGCCCTGCTGGCGCTGTTGTTCTGCTGACCCGGACCCGCAGCGCGCCCGCGCCCTGGGGCCCTTGCCAGGGCCGCGTCAGTTGTCCTGGCGCCTGATCAATTGCCGCCCCAGGGGTGTGATGGCCATTTCGCCGTCCGCCCCTTTGCTGATGAGCCCCCAATCCAGCAACCGCCCCGAAAGGTGTTCCCGCAACGCGCTGTCCTGGGTGATGACTTCACCCATTTCCAGCCGTTTGAGCACGTCGATCTCGTCCACCGTCGGGTCGAAATGGGCTGCGTGGTAGGTGTTCGTCATGGTCGGTCTCCAGATAGAAGTCCAGCAGGCACTGGGACAGTGTCAGATTAGACCCATGCCCAGCGCAGCGCAAGCGCTCCGGCAAAGACCCTGCCCATCCCGCTCGGCGATGATCGGAGCCTGGCGGCCGCCGGCGCCGCCTCTCCCCTTCACCCGTGTGTGTTCTGCCCATGCTCTACGCTTTTGCTGCACTGTTCTGTTTTCAATTGCTGGGGGAAGCCCTGGTCCGCCTTCTCGGGCTGCCCCTGCCCGGCGCCCTGATGGGCATGTTGTTGCTGCTGGCCGCCATTGCGGCACTGGGGCGCGTGCCCGAGGCGCTGGAGCGCACTGCCAGCGGCCTGCTGCAGAACATGATGCTGCTCTTCATCCCCGCCATCGTGGGGGTCATGCTGCACTTTGAGCGCATCGCCCGCGAGTGGCTGCCGTTTCTTGCCGCCGGCATGGGCGGCGCCGCCGTGACCCTGGTGGTGACGGCCTGCACGCTGCGCTGGCTGCTGCGCAAGCAACCAGCCGCCGGGGAGTGCGCACCATGACCACCGATTTGCCCACCCTGGCGGCCGCGCTGGCCGGCACGCCCCTGCCCTGGCTGGTGCTCACGCTGCTGGCCTATCTGGGGGCATTGGCGCTCTACCGGCGCAGCGGCGCGCACCCGCTGCTGATTCCCGTCTTCACGGCCGTGGTGGCCATCGTGGCGGTTCTGATGGCCACGGGCACGCCCTATGCCACCTACCGTGACGGAGTCAGTCTGCTGAGCCTGCTGATAGGCCCTGCCACCGTGGCGCTGGCCGTGCCGCTGTACGGCCAGCGCGCACGCATCCGCCAGATGTGGCGGCCGCTGGGCATCGCGCTGCTGGTGGGCAGCACGGCAGCCATTGCGTCGGCCGTGCTGATTGCCTGGGCGCTGGGTGGAACGCTGGAGACGCTGATGTCGCTCGCCCCCAAATCCGCCACCATGCCCATCGCATTGCCGGTGGCCGAGCGCATGGGCGGTCTGCCTTCGCTGGCGGCGGTGGCTGTGGCCATCACGGGCATCGCGGGGGCCATCGTTGCGGGGCCGCTGCTGCGGCTGCTGCACATTCACGATCCGGCGGTGCGTGGCTTTGCGATCGGCCTCACCGCCCATGCCATCGGCACGGCACGCGAACTGCAGGTGCACCCCACGGCCGGCGCCTTTGCCGCTCTGGCCATGGGACTCAATGGCGTGGCCACGGCCGTGCTGGTGCCGCTGTGCACGCAGTGGCTGCGCGCCTCATGACACCGGCAAATCGCCCTGCGCCGCGCGCAGCAACCACTGCGCAAACGCCGCCAGCACCGGCGACTGGGCCTGCGCAGGGCTGACGAGGTAGTAACCGCGCTCGCCGCGCAGCGGCCTGGCACAGGCCACCACCAGCTCGCCACTGGCCAGTTCGGCCTCGATGAGCAAGGGCGGCATCAGCGCCACGCCCATGCCGTGCGTGGCGGCCACGGCCAGCATCGAGAACAGCTCGTAGCGCGGGCCGTCCAGCGCGTGGGCGGCATCTACGTCCATCGCTTCAAACCACTGCCGCCAGCCATAGGGCCGGGTGCTTTGCTGCAGCAGGGGCAGCCCGGCCAGCGCCTCGGCCGAAACAGGCTGGTGCGCGCGGCCGCGGCCGCGGGGCGCTGCGGATTCGAGCAGGCGCGGGCTGCACACCGGCACCACATCCTCGTGCATGAGCAGCAGTGCCTGCACGCCCGGCCAGTTGGCTACCTGATCGGGTGTGCCGGCATACAGCGCGGCGTCGAACGTGGTGTCGGCAAACAGAAAAGGCCGCGTCCGGGTGTCTATGTGCACCACGATGTCGGGGTGCTGCCGGGCCAGCTGGGGCAGGCGCGGGATGAGCCAGCGCGTGGCAAACGTGGGCACTGCCGCCAGCGTGATCGTGCCGCCCTCGCCCTGGTGCGCCATCACGTCGAGGGTGTCGCGCTCCAGCCCCTGCAGCCAGCGCGCCACCTGGCGGCCATAGTGCGCGCCCGCAGGCGTCAGCACCACGCCGTGGCGCGTGCGGCGGAACAACTGCACGCCCAGGAATTCTTCGAGCGCCTGGATCTGACGCGAGACGGCGCTTTGCGTGAGCGACAGCTCTTGCGCGGCGCGCGTGTAGCTCTCATGCCGGGCGGCGACTTCGAAACAGGCCAGGGCCTGGGTAGAGGGGATATTGCGGCGCATGATGAACAGGAACTTTTCAAAGGCCGTTCCGGTGCGACAGGCCTTTGATCAAGTATTCCATATATTCAACAAACGCATTTCTGGATGAAAAGAACTCGCTTGCCGCACACCGGGCCGCGCCCTACGATGCGTTCCCATCAGTTCTGCATTTCCTCTCTTTTTTCTTGTTTGATCTGGAGACACGCACATGGCCCGCACCGCTTTTCAATGGGATGACCCTTTCCTGCTCGACCAGCAACTCACCGACGACGAGCGCGCCATCCGTGACGCTGCCCGCGCCTACTGCCAGGACAAGCTGGCCCCCCGCGTGCTGGAAATGTTCCGCCACGAAAAGACCGACGTGACCATCTTCCGCGAGATGGGCGAACTGGGCCTGCTGGGCCCCACCATCCCCACGCAGTACGGCGGCGCCGGCCTGAACTACGTGAGCTACGGCCTGGTGGCGCGCGAGATCGAGCGCGTGGACTCGGGCTACCGCTCCATGGCCAGCGTGCAAAGCTCGCTGGTGATGGTGCCCATCAACGAATTCGGCACCGAGGCGCAGAAACAAAAATACCTGCCCAAGCTGGCCAGCGGTGAATTCATCGGCTGCTTCGGCCTGACCGAGCCCGACCACGGCTCCGACCCCGGCAGCATGGCCACCCGCGCCTACAAGACCGCTGGCGGCTACAAGCTCAAGGGCAGCAAGATGTGGATCACCAACAGCCCTGTGGCCGACGTGTTCGTGGTCTGGGCCAAGGAAGTGTCCGAAGGCGGCACCGTCGGCCCCATCCGCGGCTTCGTGCTGGAAAAGGGCATGAAGGGCCTGACGGCCCCCGCCATCCACGGCAAGGTGGGCCTGCGCGCCTCCATCACCGGCGAGATCGTGATGGACGATGTGTTCGTGCCCGAAGAAAACGCCTTCCCCGAAGTGCAGGGTTTGAAGGGCCCCTTCACCTGCCTGAACAGCGCGCGCTTCGGCATCGCCTGGGGCGCCCTGGGTGCCGCCGAATTCTGCTGGCACACCGCCCGCCAGTACACGCTGGACCGCAAGCAGTTTGGCCGCCCGCTCGCCGCCAACCAGCTCATCCAGAAAAAGCTGGCCGACATGCAGACCGAAATCACGCTGGGACTGCAGGCCGCGCTGCGCGTGGGCCGCATGAAGGACGAGCACCAGAACGTGGTGGAGATCACCTCGCTGATCAAGCGCAACAACTGCGGCAAGGCGCTGGACATTGCCCGCCTGGCCCGCGACATGATGGGCGGCAACGGCATCAGCGACGAGTTCGGCGTGGCGCGCCACCTGGTGAACCTGGAAGTGGTGAACACCTACGAAGGCACGCACGATGTGCACGCCCTCATTCTGGGCCGCGCGCAGACGGGCATCGCGGCCTTCGCCAACTGAACGTCTTCAGCGCATGTGCAAAAACACCGCATTGGCGGTGTTTTTGCCATCTGGCGCTTGATGGACGGGCGCCTGCAGCTATTTATTTCATAGTAACCAATTCTCATGACCACCCCCACTTCCTCCTCCGGCGCCTTGGCAGGCATCAAGGTGCTCGACCTCTCCCGCGTGCTCGCGGGCCCATGGTGCACCCAAATGCTGGCCGACCTGGGAGCGGACGTGGTCAAGGTCGAGCGTCCCGGCGTGGGCGATGACACACGCCAGTGGGGCCCGCCCTTTTTGAAGGACGCCGAGGGCAACGACACCCACCAGGCCAGTTACTTCACCGCCTGCAACCGCAACAAGCGCTCTGTCACCATCGACATGGCCACGGCCGAGGGCCAGGCGCTCATCAAGCAGATGGCGCAGCAGGCCGATATCGTGGTGGAGAACTTCAAGGTCGGGGGCCTGAAGCAATACGGTCTGGACCATGCCAGCCTGCGCGCGCTGAACCCGCGCCTCATCTACTGCTCGGTCACCGGCTTCGGGCAAGACGGGCCTTATGCCGAACGTGCCGGCTACGACCTCATGGTGCAGGCCATGACGGGCCTGATGAGCATCACCGGCCAGGCCGACACCGAGCCCGGTGGCGGCCCCATGCGCGTGGGCGTGGCGGTGATCGACCTCTTCACCGGCATTTATGCCAGCAACGCCATCCTGGCCGCTCTGCATGTGCGCGACAACGCCGTGAACGGCACGGGCCAGGGCCAGCACATCGACATGGCCCTGCTCGACGTGGGCATGGCCGTGCTGGCCAACCAGGCGGCGGGTTTCCTGGCCACGGGCCAAACGCCCGGCCGCATGGGCAACAGCCACCCCAGCCTGGCGCCCTACCAGGACTTCCCCACGCAGGACGGCAACATGTTGCTGGCCATTGGCAACGACGGCCAGTTCCAGCGCTTTTGCGCGGCAGCCGGCCAGCCCCAGTGGGCCAGCGATGCCCGCTTTGCCACCAACACCCTGCGGGTGAAGCACCGCGCCGAACTCATCCCCGCCATGGAAACCGTCACGCGCACCCGCACCACCGCCGCGTGGATTGCGCTGCTCGAAGACAAGGCCGTGCCCTGCGGCCCCATCAACACCATTGCCCAGGCGTTTGACGACGCGCAGGTGAAGGCGCGGGGCCTTGCGGTATCGTTGCCGCGCTGGAAAGACGGCGAGGCGGGCGACGGCGTTCAACACATCACCGGCGTGGCCAGCCCGCTGCGCCTTTCCAGCACACCGCCCGTGCTGCGCAATGCGCCGCCGGCCCTGGGCCAGCACACCGACGAGGTGCTGAGCGAACTCGGCCTCGACGCCCAGGCCATTGCCGCCCTGCGGGAGAACAAGACCATCTGAACCCGGCGCACCCGCGCCCCCTTTCCGCCATCACTGGCATCCAAGTGCTTTCCAATTCAACAACAGGAGATAAAAGCATGTTTCGTCGCAGCGTTCTGACCCTGGGCATCCTGGCCGTCTTCGGCACAGCCGCCCACGCGCAGTCCGGTTACCCCAACAAACCCATCCGCCTGCTGGTGCCCTTTGCTGCCGGTGGCACCACCGACCTGATCGCCCGCACCGTGGCCGAACCCCTCGGCCGCGAACTGGGCCAGCCCGTGGTGGTTGAAAACAAGGGCGGCGGTGGCGGCAGCATTGGCGCGGCCGAAACGGCACGTTCCACGCCCGATGGCTACAACCTGGGCATGGCCACCGTGTCCACCACGGCCACCAACCCGGCCATCAACCCCAAGATCCCTTACAACGTCGCCACCGACTTCACGCCCATCATCAACGTGGCCGCCACGCCCAACGTGATCGCGGCCTACACCAAGCTGCCCTTCCATGACTACAAGGGCATGCTGGAAGCCGTAAAGAAGGAGCCAGGCAAATATGCCTACGCTTCGCCCGGCAACGGCAGCATCACCCACCTGATGATGGAGATGTTCAAGCTCTCCACCCGCACCGACATGGTCCACGTGCCGTACCGCGGTTCGGGCCCTGCGCTCACCGATGCCGTGGCCGGCCAGGTGCCGCTGATTTTCGACAACCTGCCCTCGGCCCTGCCCTTCATCAAGGAAAAGCGCCTCACGGCCCTGGTGGTGGCCGCGCCCCAGCGCGTGCCCGCGCTGCCCGACGTGCCCACCTTCAAGGAAGTGGGCCTGGAGAGCGTGAACCGCATGGCCTACTACGGCCTCGTCGGGCCCAAGGGCATGCCCCGTGACATCGTGGACAAGATCAACGCCGCCACCCGCAAGGTGCTGCAAGACCCTGCCATCCGCAAGCGCATCGAGGAAACCGGCTCCATCATCATGGCCGACACCCCCGAAGCCTTTGCCAAGCAGATGCGCGAGGAACTGGCCGTGTACAAGGACGTGGTCGTCAAGCAGAAGCTCACCATGGACTGAGCGGCCTGCGCCCGCACCTGAAAGGTCCCGCATTGCGGGGCCTTTTTTATTTCGGCACCGCACTTTTGGCATGGCACTTTGCAGCCTTGGCGGCGCAGTGGGAAAACCGCCCTTCCCAAACCCCAGCCCCCTCCGATAATGGGCCGTCGCACCCCAGCACAGCGGTTTGGCGCGCCGCACCACACTGCGGCCGCACTGGTTGCGCGTTGTGCACCCACTCTCCAGGAGGTTCCCATGAAGCTCAGTCTCAAGCTCCCTCTCGCCTTCCTGGCGGCCTTGTTGCTGCTCATGCTGGCGGCGCTCTTCGGCATCCAGCGCCTCAACCAGGCGCTCACGGTGTATGAAACCACCGTCGCCCAGAGCTTCGGGCATGAACGCCGGGCGGCAGCCATGCTGCAGGACTTCAAGGTACAGGTGCAGGAGTGGAAGAACGTGCTGCTGCGCGGCAAGGATCCGGCCCGGCGCGACCGCTACTGGGCCGCCTTCCAGAAGCAGGAGCAGGCCGTGTCCAGCGCCGCCGCGCAACTGGTGTCCGACCTGCCCCCCGGCCCTGCGCAGGACAAGCTGCGCCAGTTCGCGCAGGCCCATGAACGCATGGGCGCCGCCTACCGCAAGGGCTACGCCGAATTCCAGGCGGCAGGGCACGAGCCACAGGCGGGTGACAACGCCGTGCAGGGCATGGACCGCGAGCCCTCGCAGTTGATCGACCAGGCCAGCGAGCTGATCGGCAAGGCCAGCACCGAGGTCGCGGCACAGGCGGCCCGGGACGCAAGCCACGCCACCACGGTCAGCCTGCTGGTCATGCTGGTGGTGTGCACTGCCAGCGTGGCGGGCGCGCTGGTGTTCAGCCGCTCGGTGGTGCGGCCCATCGGGCAGGCGGCGCAGGTGTCGCAGGCCGTGGCCGGCGGCGACCTCACCGTGGCCGTGCCGGTGGGCGGCAGGGACGAAATCGCCCTGTTGCTCAACGCCCTGCACGCCATGCAGGCCAGCCTCTCGCATGTGGTGTTCAACGTGCGCACCAACGCCGACAGCGTGGCCGCTGCCAGCACCGAAATCGCACAGGGCAACAACGACCTGTCGGCGCGCACCGAGCAGCAGGCCAGCGCGCTGGAAGAAACCTCGGCATCGATGGAGGAACTCAGCTCCACCGTACAGGCCAATGCCGAAAACGCGCGCCAGGCCAATCAGCTCGCCCTGAGCGCATCCACAGTGGCCGAGCAGGGCGGCGATGTGGTGGCCGAGGTGGTGACCACCATGCGCGGCATCAACGACAGCAGCAGGAAGATTGCCGACATCATCGGCGTGATCGACGGCATCGCGTTCCAGACCAACATCCTCGCGCTGAATGCCGCCGTGGAGGCGGCACGTGCCGGCGAGCAGGGGCGCGGCTTTGCCGTCGTGGCCAGCGAAGTGCGCAGCCTGGCCCAGCGCAGCGCCGATGCCGCCAAAGAGATCAAGAACCTGATCCACGCCAGTGTGGAGCGCGTGGAGCAGGGCACGGCCCTGGTGGACAAGGCCGGCGCCACCATGACCGACGTGGTGGCCTCCATCCGACGCGTGACCGACATCGTGGGCGAGATCAGCGCCGCCAGCAGCGAGCAAAGCGCGGGCGTGGCACAGGTGGGTGAAGCCGTGATGCAGATGGACCAGGCCACCCAGCAAAACGCCGCCCTGGTCGAGCAAAGCGCCGCAGCGGCCGACAGCCTGAAGCTGCAGGCGCAGCAACTGGTGGAGGCCGTGGCCGTGTTCCGGCTGCCGCCCGCCGGCGCAAGCGAAACGCCCACGCGGGTGTTGCCACGGCAAAAGCCTGCTCTCGCGGCTGCGTGAAGCCATGCCGGGGCAGCGGCCAGCCGAGCGCAACCGCCGGCAGCGCACGCAGGCCCTGCATTCGGTGTTCGGTGTTCGGTGTTCGGTGTTCGCCGGCTTGCCACGAACCATGAAGAAGCCTCAGAGAAGCCAGAAATAGAGAAAATCAGGCTTCTGCGCAAGCGAAACAAGCGTAGAGCGCTCTATTTTCAATAGCAAAAATACGCAGCGCCATCTGCGGTGGATGAACCGGCACATACCAGAGGAAGAGCTGCACAGCGCATTGCCAAGCACGGGATGGCAGCCATCGCCCGCCCCCACCATCCCCAGCACCACTGCCAGCTCAGCGCATGCCCAGCTTCAGCGCAGGCGCTCAAACCCGTTCTCGGCCCAGGCCGTGGCACTGGCGGCAGTCAGCTTGAAGCTGGGCGGCACGGGCACGCAGGCCAGTTCTTCGCCCAGATCATCCTGCGCACTCAACGTGGCCGTCGCGCCCTCTTCGTCCGGCACGATGGCCAAGGCCACACGCAGGCGCTGGCCCTGCGCGGTGGTGACCGTCACGTTTTTGTTGAGCTGTGCGTGCAACTGCTGCTCGTGGCGGCGCAATACCTCGCTGGCCGTCTTGACCAGCGTATGGAACGCCGAAACATCGAGCGGCTTGGGATTCTTCTTGTCACGCCCCATGGTCCACGGGCCCACCAGCGCCGGTTCCGCCTCGCCATGCAGCGTCATCGAAACAGCCCAGCCATCGTCGTCCTCGTTCTTGATGACCCGCGCCGTCCAGCGCTCATCGCTCCACAGGCGTGGTTCCTGAATGGTGGTGTCTTCGGTGTCGTCGGTCATGGGTATGAGGCAAAGCGGGAAAAAGGCGCAGAGCATACGAGACAACGGCCCCGGCTCTGCCCACCCCGTCAATTCGCCACCGTGAACCGCCTTTGCACGTGGCGCGGCGTTTCCAGCTCGTCGGCAATGGCCACTGCCAGGTCCGCCACGCTGATGCTGCCGGGTTGCTCGCCATTCATCAGCGGCGCCTCGTCGCCCAGGCGGTATTGGCCCGTGCGTTCGCCGGGCTGCAGCAGGATGGGGGGCGAGAGAAAGGTCCAGTCCAGCGCGCTTTCGGTACGGACCCAGTTCAGGGCCTCGCGGGCCGCCAGTGCGCCCTGCTTCCATTCGGCAGGGAACTGCGGCGTATCCACCAGCTGCACACCCGGCGCCACAAACAGGCTGCCGGCGCCGCCCACCATGAGGAAACGGCGCACACCGGCCTGCTTGGTGCCGTCGATGATGGCACGCGTGCCTTTCAGGAATTCATCGTGGATGTGGGGATTGCTCCAGCCGGGGTTGTAGGCGCTGACCACGGCGTCGTGGCCGGCCGCGGCCTTGGCGACCTGGGCGGTATCTTGGGCATCGGCGGCCACCACCGTCAGGCGCTCGCGGGCGGCGAGCTTGGCGGGGTTACGGGCCAGCACGGTCACGCGGTGGCCGCGTTGCAGCAGTTCGTTGAGCACGGCCGAGCCGACAAAGCCGGTGGCACCGATCAGGGCGATATTCATAACAAGTCCTCGTTCATCAATAAATGGCGATGGGGTGAGAATAGGAGCTTGTCAAACTTCGCGGTAGATGGCAAAAATCGCCTTTTCTTTGAAGTACAGCTTCACAATCGATGAAAAAATAGCGCCATGGAAGACCTCAAACGCATGGCCGTGTTTGCCGCCGTGGTTCAGCACGGCTCGATGAGCGGGGCAGCCCGCGCGCTGGGCATGAGCACATCGGCGGTGAGCCAGCAGGTGCGCAAACTGGAGAGCGATGGCGGGGTCACGCTGCTGCACCGCTCCACCCG
>NZ_ACQT01000116.1 GCF_000175235.1 Acidovorax delafieldii 2AN
CGGCAGCCATGGGGTTCAGCGGGCCGTTGGCCGTGCGGGCGGCGGAGGACTGCGTGGCGAACGTGATCTGGGTGAGGCCCACGCGCCGGGCGGCTTCCATCACGGTGACGACCGACTGGTGCGGAGCGGTGGCGTCCGCGCTGATGATGACCACGCTGTCGCGGCCGGCGCTGGCGGCGTCGCCGAGCGCGCGGGCCACCGCGTCCACGCCCTTGCCGTCCACGGCCGACTTGTTGACCGCGTAGCGGCCGTCGGCGGCCACGGCCACGATCACTTCCTTGGGATGGTCGCGCTGCTGCTCGGTGTCGGCCACCGGCAGCGTGAGCTGCAGTTCGGTGAACTTGCTGTAGGTGGTGGTCAGCATCATGAAAATGAGGATCACCAGCAGCACGTCAATGAACGGGATCAGGTTGATCTCCGGCTCATCCTTCTGGCGGGGGCGGAAATTCATTGGCGGTGTCTTTCAGGCAAGAGACGTGGGAAGGCCGCTGGCGGGTGGACGGTCCTGGCGAAGGGGGCGGGGTGGGCCAGGTGGGCGCGCTTTCCCGCCACCCTGGGGCCCGGCCTGGGCAGGTTACTTGCGTACGCGCAAGATGTGGCGCACGAATTGCTCCGAAGCCAGCTCCAGCGTGAGCAGGTAGGCGTCGACGCGGCTGCGGAAATAGCGCCAGAAGATCAGGGCCGGAATCGCCACCATCAGCCCGAAGGCGGTGTTGTACAGCGCAATCGAAATGCCGTGTGCCAGCTGCGCGGGGTTGCCGCCGCCCATGGCCTGGCTCGCGCCGCCCGTGCCCACCTGCGAGCCAAAGATCTCGATCATGCCGATCACCGTGCCCAGCAGGCCCAGCAATGGCGCCGCCGAGGCTATGGTGGCCAGGGCATTGAGGTATTTTTCGAGCCGGTGGGCCACGGTGCGGCCCGTGCCTTCCATGGTGGCGCGCAGGTCGGCTTCGGTGCACTGGGGGTTGTTGTTGACGGCCCGCAGGCCGCTGGCCAGCACCTCGCCCAGTGCCGAGTTCTGCGCCAGCTGGTTCACCACGTCGGGCGTGGGCACGGCTTTGGCCGACACGGTGATGGCTTCATCCAGCAGCTGGGGAGGGGCGACCCGCGCGGTTTTAAGGGCCAGAAAGCGCTCGAAAATCAGCGCCAGCGCCAGGACTGAACAGGCGATCAGCGGCCAGATGGGCCAGCCTGCGGCTTGTATGATGGACAGCAATTCTCTCTCCGCACGGGTGAAGGCAATTGCCGATTATGGCCCAGCTTGTCAGCGGTTCTTTGACACAGAAAGTTACGCAAAGGGCCTCGGCGAAGCCCTTTTTTTCACCCACAAAATCTGTGGATAACTTTGTGGGCAAGTGGCGTGCAGGGCCTCGCAAAGCGGCGCCACGCCGTGCGTTGAACAGATTGCTGAAAAATTGAACAGTGAAAAATCCTTATAAATCAACGGCTTGCACGATGGCGCGTGTTTTCCGGCGGTTGGGTGGTGGTTGGTCAGAAGTGCTTGCCGCCCCGGCTGCGCTGTGGAGTAGTGGGCTTTCACGCGTCCTGCCAAGGCCGGTCCTGCCTCATGCTTGAGCACCCGACCCCTGCAACCACGCCGCGCGTCTGGGAAGTTGGCGCGCTGTGCCGCGCCATTGCTGATGCGCTGGAGGCGCGGTTCAATCCCGTGGCCGTTCGCGGCGAGATCACGGGCTTTTCACGCGCGTCCAGCGGGCATTGCTACTTCTCGGTGAAGGACGCCAACGGCCAGCTGCGCTGTGCCATGTTCCGCCGCGCCGCCAGCCTGCTTGATTTTTCTCCGCGCGATGGCGAACTGGTGGAACTGCGCGGGCGTATCGGCGTGTACGAAGCCCGGGGTGATCTGCAGTTCATCGTCGAGAGCATGCAGCGCGCGGGGCAGGGCGCGCTGTTCGAGCAGTTCCTGCGGCTGAAGGCCCAGCTCGAAGCCGAAGGCCTTTTTGACGCAGCGCGCAAGCGGCCGCTGCCGTTGCAGCCCCGGGGCATTGGCCTGGTCACATCGCCGGGGGCTGCGGCGCTGCACGACGTGGTGACGGCGCTGCGCCGGCGGGTGCCCCATATTCCGGTGGTGCTGGTGCCGGCGCTGGTGCAGGGGGCTGCCGCCCCGCAATCCATTGTTGCGGCGCTATCAAAACTGTATCAGATGGCGCAGGCAGGGCTTGCGCATGGGGCTGATCTGGCTTCCAACCCGGCCATCGACGTGATCCTGCTGGTGCGCGGTGGTGGCGCCATGGAAGACCTCTGGGCCTTCAATGACGAGCAAGTGGCGCGCACTGTGGTGCAAAGCCCGGTGCCGCTGGTGTGCGGCGTGGGCCACGAGACCGATTTCACCATTGCCGATTTCTGTGCCGACCTGCGCGCGCCCACTCCCACGGCGGCGGCTGAGCTGGTGGCCCAGCCGCGGGAGGTGTGGCTGGGTGCGCTGGGGCTTCTGGCAGGTCGCCTGGCCGACGGCTTGCAGCGGCAGATCGACGCCCGCTGCCAGCGTCTGGACCAGGCTGCCGCCCGGCTGGGCCGCCCCTCGGGCATCGTGGCGCGGCAGCAGATGCAACTGGCGCGTCTGGCCCAGCGCATGCGCCATGGAGTGCTATTGAAAATGCAGCAGCTTGCGCACACCCAGCAAGCGCTAGAAGGCGATTTACCTGCAAAGGTGCAACGGCGGCTGGCGCTCCATGCCGAGCGGCTGGAGCGCGCGGCGCTGCGGCTGGAACTGCTCGACCCCCGCCTTGTGTTGCAGCGCGGCTATGCGCTGCTGGCGGATACCGACGGCCAGGTAGTCACCAGCGTGCGCCAGGCGCGCCCGGGTGCCGCCTTGCGTGCCACGCTGGCCGACGGCGTGGTGGACGTCACCGTAGTGCCGCCGCGCCTGCTGTAAGGCGCGCCGCTGCTGTAGGACAACTGCGCCTTTGCGGTGCCCTGGCGGGTGTTCTCGGGCCCCGCGCAGCACAGGTCGGTCGATCTTCCTACAATGGCTGTTTGACCCATGCCCGGCCGCATTGCTGCACCTGCATTGCCAACGGCGCCGCAGAATTTCAAACCACGAGGAACCACCATGGAACATACCCTTCCCCCGCTGCCCTACGCGATCGACGCCCTGGCTCCGCACTACAGCCAGGAAACGCTGGAGTACCACCACGGCAAGCACCACAACGCCTATGTGGTGAACCTCAACAACCTGCAAAAGGGCACCGAGTTTGAATCCATGGCGCTCGAAGAGATCGTCAAGAAGTCGAGCGGCGGCATCTACAACAACGCTGCCCAGATCTGGAACCACACGTTCTTCTGGAATTGCATGGCGCCCCAGGGCGGCGGTGAGCCCACGGGCGCGCTGGCCGCGGCCATCAATGCCAAGTTCGGCTCTTATGCTGCCTTCAAGGAAGCCTTCGTGAAGTCGGCCGTGGGCAACTTCGGTTCGGGCTGGACCTGGCTGGTGAAGAAGGCCGACGGCAGCGTGGACATCGTCAACACTGGCGCCGCCGGCACGCCGCTCACCACCGCCGACAAAGCGCTGCTGACAGTGGACGTGTGGGAGCATGCCTACTACATCGACTACCGCAACCAGCGCCCCAAGTTCGTCGAGACCTTCCTCGACAAGCTGGTGAACTGGAAGTTTGCCGAAGCCAACTTCGCCTGAAGTCGGCGCATCGGGGCGGCGATACGGCCCCAAAATGACAAACGGCCCTCACGGGCCGTTTGTCATTTTGGGCATTCCTGGCGCAGAGCGCTTGCTGCGTGGGTCCCGAGCGCTATTGTAAAAAGAGCAAAGAGCCCCCTCAATGGCGCGAGAAAGGGGCTCCACTGAGCTTGAAGCCGGCCTTGATGCCCTTCTTGCCGAACCATCCCTGGTTCATCTCCAGCACATAGCGCACCGGTTTCGCAGAGCAGTGCGACTCGGTGGTCTGTGGCTTCATGTCGGCCAGGTTGACGATGGTGCCGTCGTCGGCCACGAAAGCGGCCGTCAGCGGCAGCAGGGTGTTCTTCATCCAGAAGCACTGCACGCTGGGTTGCTCGAAGACAAACAGCATGCCTTCCTGTGCAGGCATGTCCGGGCGAAACATCAGGCCTGTCTGGCGCTCTTGCGCCGACTGGGCCACCTGGGCGTCGATGCGGTGCATTCCGGCGGACAACTCGACGCGCTGCAGCGTCAATTGCGGGGCGTTCTGCGCGGTGGCAGGGGTGGCCGCCAGGGCGAACGCGGCGCCCAGCAACACGGCGAGCGCGCGCGTGGCCGAAGCTGGAAGGCGGCGGGGGGCAGGGAGGGTGGTGCTCATGGAGGACTTTCAACAAAGGTCGGTCTGCGGGGCGGCCAACAAAAACGCCCGCATGTGCGGGCGATTTTGCTGCAATCAGGGCCGCCGGAGTGGGGCGGCGGACCAGGCCAGTCTCAGAGCGCCTTCTTGGCGTGCTTCTTGGCTTTCTTAGCCGACTTCTTGTGGGTGGACTTGGCAGGAGCCTTGGCCGCCTTGGGGGCCGAAGCCGGGGCCGCCATCGGAGCAGCGGCGGGGGCTGCCATGGGGGCGGGTGCAGGTGCGGGGGCCGGTGCGGCGGCGGGGGCTTGGGCGAAAGCACCTGCAGCGAACAGACCAGCCATCAGGACAGCGAGGAGTTTTTTCATATATGCCATTTCCTTGACGAGGTGTCGGGGTTGAGGGCCGCGCGAACTGCCGCGAGGCTCCACCTGCAACGATAACAGTTCGGGGGCCGTTGACAGCCAAAGTGGCGGGGGCGGCCTCAGATCAAAAAAAGAGCCAATTTATGGTTTTCAATTTCGCATGGTGGCATTTGACTGGCAAAAAGCAGGGTTTCGCCCCATGCGAGAAAGCACAATGGCGTGGTCCGATCACTGCTACCGGCTGCGGCCCAGCCGGAAGTTCTTTTTCAGCCATTTCCTGAAGTAAGCGATGAGTACCCAGCAACCCACCATCATCTACACCCTGACCGACGAGGCGCCTCGCCTGGCCACTGCTTCCTTTCTGCCGATCATCCGCACGTTTGCCGCGCCGGCCGGCATCAACGTGACCGAAAGCGACATCTCGGTGGCGGCCCGCGTGCTGGGTGAGTTTCCCGAATTCCTGCGGGACGACCAGAAGGTGCCCAATACGTTGGCTGAACTGGGCAAGAAAACCCTGCAGGCCGATGCCAACATCATCAAGCTGCCCAACATCAGCGCTTCGGTGGGCCAGCTGATCACCTGCATCAAGGAACTGCAAAGCAAGGGCTACGCGGTGCCCGACTACCCCGAAGACCCCAAGACCGAAGAAGAAAAGGCGATTCGCGCCCGCTACGCCAAGTGCATCGGTAGCGCCGTGAACCCCGTGCTGCGTGAAGGCAACTCGGACCGCCGTGCGCCCAAGGCCGTGAAGGAATACGCGCGCAAGAACCCCCACAGCATGGCCGAGTGGAGCCAGGCCTCGCGCTCGCACGTGTCGCACATGCATGCTGGCGACTTCTACCATGGCGAAAAATCCATCACCCTCGACCGCGCCCGCGACGTGAAGATGGAGCTCATCACCAAGAGTGGCAAGACCGTGGTGCTCAAGCCCAAGGTGTCGCTGCTGGACCGCGAAATCATCGACAGCATGTTCATGAGCAAGAAGGCCTTGCTTGAGTTCTACGAACGCGAAATCGAAGACGCACGCAAGACCGGCGTGATGTTCTCGCTGCACGTCAAGGCCACGATGATGAAGGTGTCGCACCCCATCGTGTTCGGCCACTGCGTCAAGATCTTCTACAAGGATGCGTTCGAGAAGCACGCCAAGCTGTTTGAAGAACTGGGCGTGAACGTGAACAACGGCATGGCCAACCTGTACGACAAGATCTCGACCCTGCCGCAATCCAAGCAGGACGAGATCAAGCGCGACCTGCACGCCTGCCACGAGCACCGTCCCGAGCTGGCCATGGTGGACTCGGCCAAGGGCATCACCAACTTCCACTCGCCCAACGACGTGATCGTGGATGCCTCCATGCCCGCCATGATCCGCAACGGCGGCAAGATGTGGGGCGCCGACGGCCGCCTGAAGGACGTGAAGGCCGTGATGCCCGAGTCGACCTTCGCCCGCATCTACCAGGAGATCATCAACTTCTGCAAGTGGCACGGCGCCTTCGACCCCAAGACCATGGGCACGGTGCCCAACGTCGGCCTGATGGCCCAGCAGGCCGAGGAATACGGCTCGCACGACAAGACGTTTGAGATCCCCGAAGACGGCGTGGCCAACATCACCGACCTGGCCACCGGCGAAGTGCTGCTGAGCCAGAACGTGGAAGCCGGCGACATCTGGCGCATGTGCCAGGTCAAGGACGCCGCCATCCGCGACTGGGTCAAGCTGGCCGTGAACCGCGCCCGCAACTCGGGCATGCCCGTGGTGTTCTGGCTCGACTCGTACCGCCCGCACGAGGCGCAGCTGATCACCAAGGTCAAGATGTACCTGCACGAGCATGACACCACCGGCCTCGACATCCAGATCATGAGCCAGGTGCGCGCGATGCGCTACACGCTCGAGCGCGTGATCCGCGGCCAGGACACCATCAGCGCCACCGGCAACATCCTGCGCGACTACCTGACTGACCTGTTCCCCATCATGGAACTGGGCACCTCGGCCAAGATGCTGTCCATCGTGCCTTTGATGGCCGGCGGCGGCATGTACGAAACGGGTGCGGGCGGCTCGGCCCCCAAGCACGTGCAGCAGCTGGTGGAAGAAAACCATCTGCGTTGGGATTCGCTGGGCGAGTTCCTGGCGCTGGCCGTGTCGCTGGAAGACCTCGGCCTCAAGACCGGCAATGCCAAGGCCAAGGTGCTGTCCAAGACGCTGGACGCCGCCACCGGCAAGCTGCTGGACAACAACAAGAACCCGTCGCCCAAGACCGGCCAGCTCGACAACCGCGGCAGCCAGTTCTACCTGGCCTTGTTCTGGGCGCAGGAACTGGCCGCGCAGACCGACGACGCTGAACTGGCCAAGCTGTTCGCGCCCCTGGCCCAGAAGCTTGCGGCCAACGAGCAGAAGATCGTGGACGAACTCAACGCCGTGCAGGGCAAGCCGGCCGACATCGGCGGCTACTACCTGCCCGACCTGGCCAAGCTCGACGCCGTGATGCGGCCCAGCCAGACCTTCAACGGAACGCTGGCCACCCTGGGGGCCTGACCACGCATTGGCGGACCCGTCCTCGGGGCCGCCTTTCGTTCCGACAAACCGCGCTGCGGGCCCAAGGCCCCCGGCGCGGTTTTTTTGCGCCCAGGCAAACCTGCACACCCCGCGCCGCTGAGTAGCGCGTGGAGGTGGGCGGGGCCCTCGGGGCAACCGTGTCGCGCAAGTCCCTGCCGGGGGGCGGATCAAGAGGCTCGACCTCGGTGGGAGCCGGTAAACTTCATGCGTTTTACGGATTTGTTCAAACCCGCTGCAGTGCATTGAAAACATCCCACCGGAGACTCCGCCCATGACCAGCTACCAGCACATCCAGGTGCCCCCCCAGGGCCAGAAAATCACCGTCAACGCCGACATGTCCCTCAATGTGCCGGACCAGCCCATCATCCCCTTCATCGAGGGCGATGGCACGGGCGCTGACATCACCCCCGTGATGCTCAAGGTGGTGGATGCCGCCGTGGCCAAGGCCTATGGCGGCAAGCGCAAGATCCACTGGATGGAGGTCTATGCCGGTGAAAAATCCACCAAGGTGTACGGCCCCGATGTCTGGCTGCCCGAAGAAACCCTGCACGCCGTCAAGGATTACGTGGTTTCCATCAAGGGGCCTCTGACCACGCCCGTGGGCGGTGGCATCCGCTCGCTGAACGTGGCCTTGCGCCAGGAACTCGACCTCTACGTGTGCCTGCGCCCCATCCAGTATTTCGATGGCGTGCCTTCGCCGGTGAAAGAGCCGCAGAAGACCAACATGGTCATCTTCCGCGAGAACTCGGAAGACATCTATGCGGGCATCGAATTTGAAGCCGAGTCCGACAAGGCCAAGAAGCTCATCAAGATCCTGCAGGAGGAGTTCGGCGTCAAGAAGATCCGCTTCCCTGCCACTTCGGGCATCGGCATCAAGCCCGTCTCGCGCGAAGGCACCGAGCGCCTGGTGCGCAAGGCCATCCAGTACGCCATCGACAACGACAAGCCCAGCGTGACCATCGTGCACAAGGGCAACATCATGAAGTTCACCGAAGGCGGCTTCCGTGACTGGGCCTATGGCCTGGCGGCCAAGGAATTTGGCGCCGAACTGATCGACGGCGGCCCCTGGATGAAGTTCAAGAACCCCAAGACGGGCAAGGACATCATCATCAAGGACAGCATTGCCGACGCGTTCCTGCAGCAAATCTTGCTGCGCCCCGCCGAATACTCGGTCATCGCCACGCTGAACCTGAACGGCGACTACGTGTCCGACGCGCTGGCGGCGCAGGTGGGTGGCATCGGTATCGCCCCTGGTGCCAACCTGTCCGACACCATCGCCATGTTCGAGGCCACGCATGGCACGGCGCCCAAGTACGCCGGCAAGGACTACGTGAACCCCGGCTCCGAAATCCTCTCGGCCGAAATGATGCTGCGCCACATGGGCTGGGTGGAAGCCGCCGACCTCATCATCAGTTCGATGAAGAAATCGATCGCCAGCAAGAACGTCACCTATGACTTCGCCCGCCTGATGGATGGCGCCAAGCAGGTGAGCTGCTCGGGTTTCGGCCAGGTCATGATCGACCACATGTGAAGCGGTGCGCCAGCATGCGCTGGCGCCGCCCCCAGAAAAAGCCCCGGTGCTGTTTTTCAGCCCGGGGCTTTTTTGTGCGGGTGCCCTGCGGTGGTTTTACACCCTGCACAAGGAAGGGTTACGGGGGCTGTAACGCGGTCCGCGCGGAGATTGCCTTGGCGCAGCGCCTGCGGCGCGTGGTGCAGCGCGCCTTGTCCAGCCACGCGATGGTGGGGGCCGCCTGAATCACCATCCCGGCACCCGGCCGCTGCGCGTGGGCATGGCCGTTCGACATCTTCCAAGCGGCGCCGCTCGCGCGAAGGGAGTGGCGCCGCGCCACACGCAGAGCGTTCAGTTCTCGACGTACCAGGCGTCCTTCAAGGCACTGACGGTGGCCTCTGCGACTTCCGGCTGGGCCGCAAGCCAGGCCTGGGTGGCCTGGCGATCGCCCTCGGTGGCGGAGCCGCGCAGGTAGGCCGTCACAAAACCCTCGCGCACCCAGCCCGATGCTGCCAGGTTGCGGGGCACGATCAACTCTCTCAGAAAGCGGTCCATCAGTGCCTCTTCCTGTTCGGGCGTCAGGGCCTGCTTCACCTTCAGTTCGTACTCGAAGCCGAGTTCCTGGAATTCGCCCACGCGCATTTTCTTGCGAAGGCGGCGGCTGCGTTGCTTGTTGGATGGCAGTGACATGGTGAATGGGGATGAAAGGTGGATGGGAAGTCGGACCCAGGATTGTCGCCCGGAAGGCACCCAGGCCTCGCACACGCGCGGGGCCTGGGCCGTAGCTTCAAATGCCCAGCACCTTGGCCACGTAATCCGCGTCCTTGTCGCCGCGGCCCGAGAGGTTCACGAGGATGTGGGTGTCCTTGCTCAGGGTGGGGGCCACGCGCATGGCCCAGGCCACGGCATGGGCGCTTTCCAGCGCGGGAATGATGCCCTCCACGCGCGAGAGCTGCATGAACGCATCCAGGCATTCCTTGTCGGTGACCGACTCGTACTGCACACGGCCGATGTCCTTGAGGTAGCTGTGCTGCGGGCCCACGCCAGGGTAGTCCAGGCCCGAGGCAATGCTGTGCACCGCGGCAGGCACGCCGGGGGCGTCTTCCAGCACATAGCACTTCATGCCGTGGATTTCGCCGGGCTTGCCCATGCTCAGCGTGGCCGCATGGCGGCCGGGCTTGTCGGTGCCTTCGCCCGAAGGCTCCACGCCCACCAGCTTCACGCTGGCGTCATTCAGAAAGGCAGTGAACATGCCCATGGCATTGCTGCCACCGCCCACGCAGGCGGCCACGTAGTCAGGCAGCTTGCCGTGCTTGGCCTGGAACTGCTCGCGCGCCTCGCGGCCAATGATGCTCTGGAAGTCGCGCACCATCATCGGGAAGGGATGCGGGCCCACCACCGAGCCGATGGCGTAGAGGTAGTCGGTGGGGTTGGTCAGGTACTCCTCAAAGGCGCTGTCCACCGCTTCCTTCAGCGTGGCGGCACCGCGCGTCACCGGCACCAGCTTGCAGCCCAGGATGCGCATCTTGGTGACGTTGGGGTGCTCCTTCTCGATGTCCACCTGGCCCATGTGGATCTCGCACGGAATGCCCACCAGCGCGCAGGCCGTGGCCAGCGCCACGCCGTGCTGGCCCGCGCCCGTTTCGGCAATCACCTTTTTCTTGCCCATGAACTTGGCCAGCAGCGCCTCGCCCAGGCAGTGGTTGATCTTGTGCGCGCCGGTGTGGTTCAAGTCCTCACGCTTGAGGTGGATCTGCGCGCCGCCCAGCAGGCCGGACAGCCGCTTGGCGTGAAAAATGGGGCTGGGACGGCCCACATAGTCGGTAAACAGCTGCGCCAGTTCGTCCTGAAAATCCTGCCGCTGCGTGATTTCGGCATAGGCGGCATTGATGTCGTCCATGGCCTGCTTGAGGTGCGGCGGCACCAACTGGCCGCCGTAGGGGCCGAAGAAGCCAGCGGTGTCGGGCATGGGGGCGAAGTCGGTAGAAGCTGTCATCGCAGTCGGAGGAAGAGGGTGGTTGAAAGAACTTCAGTTTTGATAGCTGCCCGCGCTTTTCTGGCGAGCGCTACAAGCCATTTTCATGCTGAACCATTGCGGCGCCCTTACGGGTTGCCAGCGGCAGCACGGGCCAATATACGCCCATGCCACGCCCCGCGGTTCGATACATGCCCCAGTTGCGCCGCCACACCGCGCCGCCACAGAATCGACCATGCACCTGCAACCCTACGAAAGCGTGAACGGCGTGCCCTTCACCGCCACGCGCGGCGACGTCACCCGCGCCCACGGCCAGCCGCGCAGCGAATCGCGCAACACCGTGGGCCTGACCGCGCTGGACTATGGCAATGTGGTTTACCGCTTTCAAGACAGCGGCCGGCTGGAAGAGGTGACGGCCCGCGCCGAGGTGCTGCACCTGGGCGCCGTGGCCGTGCCGTTCCGCGACCTGGCAGTGTTTGTCCAGTTGAACGACAGCACGGCGTTTGGCCGCGCCGGGTTTCTGGTCAGCCCGCGTTACGGCATCGCGTTCGTGCCCGACGAGCCCTGCTGGGTGACGGCGCTGGCACGGCATTGCGTGGGGGAGTGGGAGGCCATCAGGCCCTCTTAGGATGGGCACCGGCCGTGCCGTGCATTGGAATCTGTTTGCAGAGGACCGCGGGCTGCGCTGGGCAAAATTCAACACAACCGTGCCCTACGTATTCTGGGGAGATACGCTGTGCATCAGCACCCCGATTTCTCGCATCAACGGAGTTTTGTATGAGCTGCATTCTTCAAGTCGATTTCCCTTACACCGGCCCCTGGGGGCCAGAAATGACCGCCGCCATGGACGGCCTTGCCCGGTCCATCGCCGATGAGCCCGGCTTGGTCTGGAAAATATGGACAGAAAACCGGCAAGCCAACGAGGCCGGCGGTATCTATTGCTTCAAGGACGCCCAGAGCGCACAGGCTTATTTGACGATGCACACCGCACGGCTGAAGAGTTTTGGAATCCCCCAGGTGAACGGGAAGATTTTTGAGGTGAACGAGTCCTTGTCCAAGATCGGCCGCGCGCCGGTGTGAAAACCACATTGGCCTTGAGTCAAACGTTGGTTGAGGCTGCTTGCGGCCAGGAGCGGTCTGTGGCGGCAGATGAGCGCGGACGCTCAACGTTTGACATGATG
>NZ_ACQT01000115.1 GCF_000175235.1 Acidovorax delafieldii 2AN
CCACGACATTGGACGCCGCGCGCTCGCGCGCCTGCCGGCTGAAGTCGGCACTTGAAAGCCGCAAAGTCCATGCTGAAGTACTCAACTACTGTCGCGCCGAACTGCTGGATGAAAACTATTTCCATGCCGTCTTCGAGTCGACCAAAGGTGTCGCCGAGCGCATCCGTTCCATGTCTGGCCTGACCATGGATGGCGCCGAGTTAGTGAGCCGGACGTTTTCGACGCAAAACCCGATCCTGGTTTTCGGTTCGCTCGCCACCGAATCTGAGAAGAGCGAGCAAAAAGGCTTCGCCCATCTGCTGGTGGGCCTCTTCGGCGCCGTGCGCAACCCACTCGCCCATGCCCCCAAGACAAACTGGCCGATGTCCGAACAAGATGCCCTGGACATCCTGACACTGGTATCACTCATTCACCGCAAGCTGGATCGCACGCTGAAAGCGAATACCGCGGCGTTGTAGCGGCTCCCCGTGTCTCCAGAGGATGGGGGTACTACCCTTTCGCGGGTGATCGGTCGGCGCCAAGACAGCCATCACGTAAGCCGTAAGCGCAACCGCTCGACAAGTTCTTCCAACTCGACGAGCCCTGCAGTGCGGCATTCCGGACTCTGTGCGATGGCGAGCATGTCGGTGAGCACACAGGCCACGCGCCATGTCTGGTTGAACCTCTCGCTCGTTTTCTCCTCGCTGCAGTACCCGGCGTGAACCGCGGCCCCGATCGATGGGCCGAGGCCATCGGCGCAGATCGAGCGCCGGGTGGCTGAAATACGCATCGCCGAAGTCGATGAGGCCAGTCAACTGCCTAGTCTGCGGATCGACGAAGACGTGTTCGGGGCCGGGGTTGCTGTGCAAGGCCACCCAGGCGTCTGCGTCCGGCAAGGCGCGCATCGCGAGGCGCGCCAACTGCAACGGGTCGAGCGCGAACGGCCAGGGCTGGGCCGCCCGCGCCACGGCTGTGACGGCGTCGTCGAAGAGGCCGCCGAACCGTGTGCGAACGTCGGCCGCCGTGTGGTCGCCGGGGATCAGGCGCGCCTCGAACAGGGGTTGCTGAGGGATTGCGTGAATGCGACGCAGCATGCGCCCCAGGTCAACCAGCGTACGCCGGCGGAGGTCACCGTCGAACCTTGCCGAGTGCATCGGCACGCCGGGCATGCGCGTCATCAAGGTGTACTCGATCCCGGGTTCGGCGACGCCCCCACCAAGGACTCGTGGAACGCGTACGCCCTCCAGGCCTGCCAGCTGCTCCAACAGGAAACGCTCCTTGTCCAGGCTCGTTCGCGCGCGCAGCTGTTGTGGTCTCTGAACCTTCAGGATCAGGCCGTCGTCGATCGCATAGGTGCGCGCCTCGCCGCCGCTCTCGTCGACGGCCCTGACGGCCTTCGCGCCCGCCGCATGCAGGCGCACGATCGCGAGCACCGCGTCGGGATCGAGCACCGGGTCGGCCGCGTCGGGTTGTATGTAGAAGTCCTTGCCCATGTCTGTCCTCCAACGTCAACGTTGATGCCAATCCCAGCCTGCCGTCTCCATGGCCAGCAGCGCAGCGAAGCGACCCCGGCACCGAATCAGCTCGTCCGGCGCGCCTTGTTCGAGGATGCGGCCGTCCTCGATCACGATGACGCGATCGGCCTCCTGCGCCGTTGACAGCCGATGCGCCACGATCAGAACGGCACGGGACGAGTCGTGCGCGTCGCGGCGCAGCGCGGCGCGGAACGCAGCGTCGCTGGCGTGGTCGATCGCGGCAGTCGCTTCGTCGAGCAGCAACACGCCAGGCTGGCGCACCAGCGCGCGCGTGAGCGCGAGCAATTGCCGTTGGCCCGCAGACAACGCGGCGCCGGCCTCGCCCGCGTCCAGGGGCGTGTCGTAGCCCTGCGGCAGTGCCTGGATGAACGCATGCGCGCCCGTTGCCTTGGCTGCCGCTTCGCAAGCAGTCCGGGTCACGAGGACGTCGCCCATCGTGAGGTTGTCGAGCACGCTGCCACTGAAGAGTTGCAGCGTCTGCGGCACGACGCCCAGGCACTGACGGCGTTCCTCGTCCGTCATGGCGCGTGGATCCGCGCCCGCCACGCGAATTTCGCCGGACCAGGGCGCATACAGGCCACCGGCGAGGTGCATCAGGCTGCTCTTGCCGGCACCGGTGCGCCCGACCAGCGCGACGTGCTCGCCTGCGCGAACGCTCAAGGAGAAGCCGTTCAGCACGAGGCGATCGGCGACGTAGCCGAAGATCACATCCTTCAACTGGATCAACGGCTCCGGTTCGCTCCTTGCCTGTTGCACGGAATGGGCGACCGGTGTTTCCTCGACCGGCAGCGCCAAGACCTGGAACACGCGCTCCGCCCCGGACAGCGCGCTCTGCACGGTCTGCCATTCCTCGCCCAGCGTCGTTATCGGCGCGAAGAAGCGGCGAAACAGCAGCACGAAGGCCGTGAGCGTGCCGATAGAAACACCCCAGCCCGCCAGCGCGCCCTCGGCGCCTGCCCACAGCAGGCCGCAGACGATCAGCGACGCCAGGATGGCCATCAGCGGCGTGTAGATCGTTGAATAGCGTGTGGCCGCGAGATAGGCGTGTTGCGTGGCCTGCAGAGCGCCACGAAAGCGGTGCTCGAAGAACCCCGTTCGTCCGAAAGCACGAATGACCTCCGCGCCACCGAGGGTCTCCACGAGTGCCGTGTTGACGCTTCCCACGGCCTCCCGGCTGGCCCGTTCAGCGGCCAATACCCGCAGCTGGAACCAGCGCGTGAACCACAGCAGGGGCGGCACGGCCAGTCCGCAGAGCAGCGTCAGCGAGGGACTGAGCACGAGCATCGTCACCGTGATCGTGACCAGTCGCACGAGGTCGGCGACAAGGCTCGCGATGCCCGACGAGAACAGGCGGTCGATGGTGTCGATGTCTGCGGTGCAGCGACTGACGGTGTCACCCAACGGGGTCGTGTCGAAGTAGCGCGCAGGCAGCCGTTGCAGATGGCCAAACAGGCGCGCGCGCAGGTCGCGCAACGCCCGTTGGGCTGCGATCGCGGTGCCGTACGCAGACGCGAAGCCCAACGCCTGCTGCCCGGCCACGACCAGCAGGTAGAGCACGCCCAGCAGCATCAGGCCGTCGCCACGGCCCACGGCCAAGTGGGCGTCCACGGCCTGCCGCACGAGGAGCGGCGGCAGCACCTCCAGCGCCGCACCGGCAAGCACGCAGGCTGCGATGGCCACGAGCAGGCGTCTCTGCGGCGCCAGTAGCGAGCCCACCTGGGCGGTCGTGAGTCCTCGGCGTGTTGTCGGTGCCGGCTGTGACTGTGTTGCGGTCATGCGTCCTCCGGCTGTGCCATCGCGACCTGCGCCGCGTAGATCCGTGCATACAGGCCGCCCGCCAGCATCAGCTGTTCATGAGAGCCTCGTTCGACTATGCGTCCTCCATCCAACACGACGACGAGATCCGCCTGCGGGAAGGCCGCCAGCCGGTGCGAGCACAGGACGATGGTGGCCTGTCGCGCGGCCGGCGCCCCGCGGCCGAACTCCGCGCGCAGGCTGGCAATGATCTGAGCCTCCGTCGCGACGTCGACCGCCGAGAACGGATCGTCCAGCACCAGCAGCCGAGGTCCCGCCGCCGCCGCGCGTGCCAGTGCGACGCGCTGCCGCTGACCGCCGGAAATGCGAATGCCGCGCTCGCCGATCTCGGCATCGACGCCGTGCTCGAAGCCCGAAACGTCCTTCGCAAGCGCGGCGATTTCCAGGGCGCTCATCGTGGCGAGGTCGGCCTGCTCACGTCCCATGGTGATGTTCTCGCGCACCGTACCCGAGAACAGGAAGGGCTCCTGCGGCAGGTAACCGATGTCACCGCGATGTCGTGCGGGCGTGTCGCCGTCCAGGGAAACGGTACCGCCGGCGAGCGGGTACAGGCCCAGCAGAGCCTTCGCCAGCGCACTCTTGCCCGAGCCGACCGGCCCGGTCACTGCTACGAACGCGCCTGCCGAAATCTCGAGCGAGACCTGGTTCAGCGCCGTGACGGCGGCGTCGGCGTTGCCGTGAGAGAAGCTCACGTTGTGCAGGGATACGGCGAGCCCGCGTTCAACTCGTGACGCCGGCTCGGTGAGAGTCGAGCGCGGAGTCGTTCCGGCCAGGTAGCCGGCGCGAAACGAAGCGAACCGATGCTCGCCGCGAGCAGGCAGGGCCGCAGCGAGCAAGGGGGCGAGCCGCGCGTAGGCTGCGCCGCCTGCTTGCACCGAGTTCACGAGCTGCGGCACCCGAAATCCGCGCCCGGTGAAGCGCAGAAAAAGGTCCAGATAGGTCACGAACGCCCCCAGCGTCCACGCGCCTGCGATGACCTTTTCGCCGCCTTGCCACAGCACCAGAACGATGCCGGCCGCCATCAGCGTGGTGTAGACCGCGGGCAGGCCGGCGCGGGGCCGCGCCGCCGCGAGATTGGTGTGCGCCTGTGCATCTGCGAGCCACTCGATCCGCGCCTGTGCGGCCTGCTTCATCCCCAGTAGTCTCGCGACGCGGATGCCGGACAGTTGCTCCTGCAGTCCCGCAGTCAACGCGCCGTTGGCTTGTCGAGCCGCCGTCGTGCGTTGGTGGATAAAGCGTCCGGCGGCCCAGGCCAGCACCATCGCGAAGGGCACGGGAATCAGCGCCCGCAGGGTCAATGACCAGTCCAGCACCAGCATGGCGACGAAGAACGACACCAAGAACAGGAGCGTGTCCCAGGTCTCGACGATCACCTCGCGGATACCGACGCCCAGCACTTCGACGTCACCGATGACGCGCGCCATGGTGTCGCCAACAGGCGTGGCAGTCAGCTTTGCCATCGGCCAGGCGAGCACCCCGCGCAGGGCATCCGCGCGCAGATTGGCGCGGATGCGCGCGTTGGCCGTCATCAACCACCAGCGCTTGCCCAGTCGCGGCAGTTCTGTGGCCAGGGTTGCGGCGGCGAACAGCGCGACGGCCTGCAGTAGCGTCGCGCGCGTCGCCTGGCCCTGCGCGAAGTGCGTCGCGGCGTCGATCGCGCGCCCGAGGCACACGGCGGGCAGGACCACGGCCGTGTTCATGACGACGCCTGCCAGGGAGCCGAGGACAAGCTGCCCGGCGGTCTGCCGATAGTAGGGACGCAGTTTCCAGAGGTAGTGCGCCATGTCAGTCGCCTGCGTGCATGCAATCCTTAGCCATTCGCGCCCCCGTTCACGGCTCTCGTTTGGGCATGGGCCGCACCAGCCCCCAATACACCACGAACTGCGCATCGTCCTTGTACTGCAGCTCCTGTCCGTCGCGCAGGACGCTGTAGCAGATCGGTTCGTCCTTGCTGATTTCCGGCTGCAGCAGGCATAGCTGATTGCCTTTGACGGACCAGCGCGCAGACCGCTGGCGGCCGTTCTCCGATCGCTCGACGCGCCCGTCCGCGAAATACTTGTGCCCCCAATGGTGTTCATCGGTCACATACTTGCCGCTGATGGTCGCACGAATCTGCGGGCCGGTCAGCGGCACCTCCCTGGCGGTTGCGGCAAGTGCGGGAAACATGGCCCCGGCGATGATGAAGCGCATGAGGTGCCGGGTAGAGCTTGTTGAGAGGCGTTGCGTAACCGAGCTGAAGGTCTTCTTTGTCACTTCGCCGCCTTCTGCGCATCCAGCGCCTTCTTCACTGACTGAGCCAGATCCACGGCCTTGCCCTTTCCCCAGTAGTGCAGAAAGACGTAGCGCGGTTCCTCGTAGGTCATGTGCTGGTGGATTGCCACGATGTTGATGCTCTGGCCACGCATGGTTTTCAGGACCGTCTGCAGTTCGTTTTCATGCATGGCGAAGTCGCCATCGACTACCGCATGCTCATCGTCGCCAGCAAAGGCCGCCCAGGTATTGATGCCCATTTCATTGCCGACGGTGGTTCCATGCATCTTGGCTGTGCGGCCAAGGGTTACTTTCACCATGCCATCCTTGACCTGCGCCTTGCTGCCCAGAATCTCCTCGATGGGCGCAGCAGTGACATGGCTTGGCGATGCGATGTCGCCCGCGAAGCTGCTGGCCGGCGTGCCTTGGGCGGCGCGCACCTGCGCGATGCGGTCGTACACCGCCTTCACGCCTGTGGCGAGCTTGCGTGCATCCCCCATGCCGCCGATGTGCATGAAGAAGACCTTGGGTTGGTCGAAGAAGAAGTGGTTGTGCAGCGCAGTCACTTCCAGGCCGTTGTCCAGCGCGACGCTCATCGCCGGGTTGACTTCATCCTCGAACAGCACCGTATCGCCCATCATCATGGTGGACGAGCCCATTGGCGTGAACGCGGCCCAGGAGGTGAGCCCCATGAACGGTGGCATGGTCCAGCGATCGACATTGATCTTCACGTCGTCGCGTGGCTTGCTGACCTTGAAGACGTTTTCCGCCTGGTTGTAGCTGCCCTTGAGGCCGGTGGCCGTTTCGATGGCAGCGGTGTCGATGGCCTGGGCCATGGCCGGGGCGCCTGTAGTGAGCAGGCCCGCGGCCAGGGCCAGTGTGGAGAGGGTTAGACGCAGCATGGAGTTTCCTTGGTAGTTGGCGGGATGCAGCTCCGGGGGCTGGCCGGAGCGGGTAATCGAGGCAGGTGCCGGTCAATCGAACGGGTATTTCGACGACAGAGGTTCCGGAGTGACCTCGTAGAGGTCTTGGCCGTGGGCGCGCAGCAGATAGGCCTTGCCTTTGCGCAGTACCGTCCAGCATTCGGGCTCTACACCCGTGCTGATGCTTACGCACAATTCCTTGCCCACGATCTTCCAATGCCCCTGGTGCGGCCGCCCCAGTTCAATGGACTTCGTGCGTCCATCGGGAAGGAGGTAAGCGGACCAGTGCGCGCCTTCGGATATGACATTGCCGACGAAGACTGTCTTGATCTGCGCGCCGGTGAGTTCGCTGGGGCCGGGCGCTGCCGATGCCGCCACCAGGCTCAGGGACTGAATGAGTGTGGCGAAGGCAAGACGGGGGATTGCGGACATTTGGTGCATTTTCAGTTGGGCGGATCAGGCTGGCATGACCGGCGGCCAGTTGTGTGTCTCGGCCTGGCATGCGCGGCACCACGCATAGAGGGCGTCGTACATCACCATGCCGTGCTGGAGCATTTCGTGGTCGTCGCTAAAGTTGTGCGACAGCCCGAGCGAGAGCGCATAGAGCCCTGCTGATTGCGGCGTCAGGTCGAGCCGGGAGGTGTCGGCGCCGCGCACGATCTCGGCCAACTGGCGCAGCGCTGGGTCGTCCAGGTGGTACTTCGACAGGAAGGAATCGAAACTGCACAGCTCGCCCACATGGCTTAGTTCGACATTCGGGATGTCGTAGGGGATGGCGCCGGTAGCGTTGGCGGTTTTCAGCACCTCGCTGGCCGGCACATAGAGAAATTCCGCCTGCTGGTCGATGAAGCGCGCAACCAGCCAGGGACAGGCGATGCGGTCGATCTTGGGGCGTTCGCGTGTAATCCACTTCATGGTGCTACTCCTTTGCTTCAAATGTCACGCCAGCAGCGCGACAGGCTTCGATGCCTCCGGCCACGAAGCGTGCGTCGAGGCCATGCGCTCGTAGCGCGAGCGCCACCGACTGGCTGACTTCATGGCCGTGCACGCAATACACAAGGACGGGTTTAGAGGTATCGATTTCACGGCTCCAATTTGCCAACTGCACGGGATCGCGCCGAATGGCCCCGGCGATGCGATCAGGCGCTTGTGCGTAGCCTGCCGTGCGTCGCACGTCGATCAGTTGGAGGTCACCGCCGACTTCCTCTGGTGCGGCCGACCAGGGCAGTGCATCAGCCTCGACGGCGGCAGCGTAGCGCTGCATCACGGCATTCCAGCGGATGTTTTGCATGAAGGCGTCAACATACGCGGCCGCCTTGGCACCGAAATCCATGTGGTAGGCGTGCTCGTACATGTCCAGTGCCAGCAGCGGTGTGGCGCCGGCCAGCAGGTTCGTATGGTCTGCCGCCCAATGGTTGATCAGCCGCGCCTCGCGTGTGGACCATGACAGCAGCGCCCACCCCGAGCCGCCGCCCATGGCCTTGGCCAGTGCGGAGAATTCCGTGCGCCAGCGGTCAACGCTGCCAAAGTCGCGGGCCAAGGCAACTGCCAGGCCGGAGTCCGGCAATGCACCGTCGCCTCCCAGCGTGTCGAAGTACAGCTCGTGGAGCCAAGCGGAATTGGCGGCGATCAGCTCTTCGCGCTTCAGGCCATTGATCATGAAGACCGGAGCGGTCGGCCAATCCAGGTGCGCCAGTTGCTGGCGAATAGCATCCAGGCGCTTGACTGCGCCGGTGTAGTTATTCGCGTGATGGCTGAGGATGAGTTTCTCGGACAGCCCGTTGAGGGCAGCGAGGTTGATGGTAAGGGGGCGTAGTTGTAAATCCATTGGAGTGTTCCTAGAAATGTGGCAAGTCATGGGTTAAGGCGTGGACTCCTCTCGCTTCTATTCAGCTGCGGGTCACCAGCGGGTAGACGACCAGCCCAATCAGTGCCGCGGCAGCGACAACGATCGGCTCCGGCAACTTCTTGAATTTCCAAAGCAAGGCAGCAGTCCCCAGGGCGAGTAGCGCCGTGGGAACGTCCTTGATCGAGCGCACCCCGATAACTACCACGGCTCCGGCCAACGATCCGATGGCGGCTGCCGTCACGCCATCGACGAATGCCACGATTCCCGGTTTCTTTCCATATTTCTTGAAGTACGGGGCTGGCAGGACTGTGAAGAGATAGCACGGCAGGAAGGTTGCCAGCGCCGCAGCAACCGCGCCCCAGAAGTCCGCGACCAGAAAGCCGATGAACCCGGTAGTGACGACGACAGGACCGGGAGTGATCATGGCGACTGCGACAGCGTCAAGGAACTGGTGATCGGTCAACCATCCGTACTCCTTGACCACTCCGCTGTACAGAAACGGGACGATAGCTAGGCCGCTACCAAAAACAAAGCTGCCCGCGTAGAAGAAATACTTGGTGATCTGCCACAGCCTGGTCCAGTCGACGTTGGACAAGCCAAGCAAGGCCAGCAAAGGAATAGCACTGCTGTGCAGCGTGCTGGACGGCTTAATAAATTTCGGCGGCGCGCGCAACAACCACACGAGAATGCCTGCGCCCAGGAACAACCACAGTTCCTCGGATTGGGTGATGATTGTCACTGCCGCCGCTACTGCAAAGATGGCACATTGCAGTTTGTCTTTGCCGATGTTCTTGGTAGAGAGCTTCCAGGTGCTGACAGCAATGATCCCAATGACAGCGGAACTCACGCCATAAAACACGGCCTGCATCCAACCCAGGCCGCCGAAATGCGTATAGGCCCAACCCAGTCCGATCACCATCAGAAACGAGGGCAGCACAAAAGCGAGGCCCACCAGGGTGGCCCCTAGGAAGCTGTAGTGAACAAAGCCCAGGTAGATGGCCAACTGCGCGGCTAACGGTCCTGGCGCGAGCTGCGCCAAGGCCAGCCCTTCCTTGTAGTCTGCCTCGGTGAACCATTGGCGCCGTTCCACCAAGTCGCGATCCATGTAGCCGGCCAGGGCTACGGGTCCGCCGAAGCCCAGTGCTCCGAGCCGTAAGAAATAAGCAATCAATTGCCACAGCGTATAGCTGCGAGGCGCCGCACTGCTGATGGCTGCAGCTGAAGTGGTCTCGTTCATGAAGATTCGTTCCTAAAAAAGTGATCTGAGTTAAAGAAGTGATCTGAGGTGGGTCGTCACGTTTTGCGACTACTGGAGAAATGGGCATGGAGCGAATCCAGCACGCCGCCGATGTCGACCAGCAGCGCGTCGTCGTCCGGCCAGCGCTTGCGTGCGCCGGCCAGCACGGCCTCGAAGCCGCTGGCCTCGGGTGTGGTCGCGCCACCCACGTCGAGCGCATGCACCATGGCTCCCAGGCGCGAGAGACCCCGATCGTCCTCCAGGCCGAAGCTCGCCAGCAGTACCTCGAACGTCACCCGCTCGCCCACGTGCGAGAAAGTCGCGCCGTCGAAATCGAAACCCAGCGCATCGGACGGGCAGTCTGCTGCGGTGTTCAGCCACAGGAAGCGCGCGTGAGGGTCGATAAAACGCTGGATCAGCCAGGCACTCGCCACGCGGTCCACCCAGAGATGGCGGCGTGTGGCCCAGACTCGCCCCTGGTACTGCATGCGATCACGCCGAGCAATGCGGCCGGCCATAGGCTGCGGCTCGCCGGGTGACTGCATAGATTCGAGGGCGTTGGCGAAATCGCGCCACTGGGCGTCGGCGCGGATCGACGTCTCGCCGGGAAAGAAGTCGATTTTGCGGATGACCTCATAGGCACGCGCATGCTTGCGCTGTGTACGCTGGAGTTCGGCTGCGCTCAGGGCGGAAAGCGTCTGGCGTGCTTGCGCCAGTTCCTCCAGCCAGGGGGTGTAATCGGCCGTCCGGTCGAACAGCGCCTGAAAGGTGGCCTGCTCAGCCAGGTCAAGGGCTTGTACCTGCAGCAGCCAGGCTTGGCCACCTTCCTGCAGCGCTTCATCGGCCAGCATTTGTAGCTGCGCAGCCTGTTCGGCCTGAGCGGGCAGTAGGTAGGCGCCGTCGCGCAAGGCGGCACAGCCGAGCGCCTTGACGGCGCGCCAAATCCGCATGCGTGCCGTGGCGCTCGCGGAGGGGAGGCTGACGATGAGGGTCAGCCAAGAGTCGGAGGTGAGAGTCATGGCAACAGCTTAAATCCCTGTCACGGTCGTTGCAATGATGTAGCGATCTCTACAAAACAGTAACTACTGGGTTCAGAAGATTTGCACCCCGCCCTGGGGCGTGTCGGCGCGCGGCGCCGTCAGGCTCTCGGGCGTTGCCCCGTGCTTCGTGCCGAATCACGGCCATGCGGCGTCGATCCTTCACGCAACTGCGGCCCTGATCGCAGATCCGGGCCTGCGCGCTGCGCTTGCTAATACCGGCTGTGCCTGGGTGGCGCGGTGTGGCGGCTTGTTGCTTCTCCATCGTGCCACGGCGTTCTCGCCGTGCAAGGGCGGCGCGTGCTCGCACTCTTGCGGCCTGCGGCCGTCGTTGACCCTTGACTGCTTGCGCTGCGCAGTGCCCCGAAAGGGTCGGGCAATTCCGCCCGGCAACCTTTCAGGAGCTCACCATGAACAACGCACTCATCACTGACGAGCAGCGCATCGTGCTGCTGTCGGAATCCAGCCTGCGCTCTGACGACTCGGCGTGATGCCTTCGCGCCCCTAACGGGGCGTTGCGCGCTTTGCTTGTCTCCAGGGGAAAGCCCTGCGGGCTATCCCCGCCGCGCGAGCTTGGCGCCCCTCAAAGGCCGCCGAGCCGGCTTCCCGATGCCTGGAGCATGAGCTTGTGCATCGAGCCTTGAAGTCCGGGCGTCCCCGGCCAGGAAACATGGCCGGTCGCGCTGTCGTGCTGCGCATCGAACCCCCTGCGGGGTTTCGCCCCTGTCGGGCTTCCATCATTCCCTCGCGCTGATCGGCTGACGCCTCCGGCCCGGCTTCCAGCTTCGGGCCTGCGCGCTTCGCTTGCCGTGCGGTCGGCGCATGGGGAAGGCCGTTGCCTTGTCCAGCCGTCTCCCCTGACTTCATCACCTTGTCCGCGACTGTAGCCCGCTCCCGTGCGCCGTCAAGGCGCGCAGGGCCGTGTCCTCGCTGCGCTGCGGGCCGCACCAACCCTGCGCTTGCCTCCTTGACGGCCCCCGTCCGCGCGCTCCTGACCGTCGCGGGCGATGAACTCAGGAAAGACGGTGGCAACAGGGCCAACCAGGTTCCTCGTGCCGACCGCACCGAACAGCCGAAAGGCTGGGCTCCGAATCTAGGAATCCGGTGTGCGGTTTTCTTCAACAACCAAGTCAGGAGAAAGACATGCTTGCATCCCGTTTTGCTTCCCATTCCCCGGCGCTGCGTTCCGATTACCCCTTGTCGGATGACCAAATCCGGCGCGTGGCCCCGTCCATCTTTGCGGATGCCCCGCATGAGAGCCGTTCCGAGCGGTACAGCTACATCCCTA
>NZ_ACQT01000114.1 GCF_000175235.1 Acidovorax delafieldii 2AN
CCTGGGACCGCCCCAGCCGTCCCCGCGCCGACACCCCCGAGCACCTGCGCGGCCCCAAGTGCCTGTGGCAGGCACCAGGCGCGGACAAAGGGAAAGGCCCGGATGCCGATTGATTGCTGTCGCGCGCGCGAGGCCCGGCCATGCTGACCCCATGCCTGCTGACGTTGTCAGCGACATGCCAGGCAACCATCGGTCTTCGAGGTTGCGGCGTAGTTCCTACTACGGACCGAGCCAGCTCGCACCGCATCCGTCCGCGAGCGGCCACCAGTCTCTGGTGGCGGATGCTTTCGCCTTATCAACCCACCGCGGGGTTACGCACCTTTCCCCGCATGCGTGGGGCCGGTGTGTCTCCGCTTCATCCCAATGGAGATTCACCATGAACACCACGTCCAACGAGAAATCGTACTTCGACCTCCACACCTCGGGCATCGGCTACATCCAGCGTGCCCGTGAAGTGCCCGTCCGGGGCGGCCGCCGTGCGCAGCCCTTCCTGGCATGCACCATCGCCGCGCTGGTCGGTTCCGCCAAGGACCCCAGCTACCGCTACTTCGACGTCAAGGTCTCGGGTGCCGAGGCCAAGAAGCTGGTCCAGCAATACATCGGCGTTGACGATCCCAAGCAGCGGCCCCTGGTGCGTTTCCGCCTCGGCGATCTGTGGGGTGATGCGTACATCCGCGACAAGGGTGAGCACAAGGGCCAGGCCGCCGCATCCCTCAAGGCGCGACTGCTCAAGGCCGAGCCGCTCGACCGGGCCGAACTGGCTTCGATCAAGCAGTACGAACTGATCACCCGAGGCATCGGCTACCTCAGCCGTGTGAAGGACGTCACCCCCAAAGATGGCGATCCCTTCCTGTCGTGCACCATCGCCGCGCTGTGCGGACCTGTCGATGAGCCGGAATATCGGTACTTCGACACCATCGTCACCACCCCTGAAGCCGAGCACCTGGTTCGCCGGTGCGTGCAGGCCATCGAAGGGGACCGCAAGGTGCTGATCGCGTTCCGTCTGAACGACATGAAGATCGATCCGTACATCCGCACCAAGGGCGAGCGCGCCGGGGAACCGGGAGCGAGCCTGGAATCGACGCTGGTCCACATCGGTCTCATCAAGATCGACGGCACCCAGGTCTATCCGACGAGCCAGGCGCAAGCCGAGGCGCCGCAAGCCGAGGACGCACCCGCGCCCGAAGCCGAGGTTGCCGCCGACACCGCTGCCGACCAGCCTGTCGAGCCCGCCGAGCGCGAGCCCGCAGGTGAAGTCGAGGAGCAGGAGCCGGCATTGGCTGCTTCGTTCTGATTCGGCATGGCCCCTCACGGGGCCTTGCCTTTTTCCTATTCCCCAAGGAGAACCATCATGGCAGCCACATCGGCACCCACGAGATCAGTCCTGCCCATCGTCGTCCCCGGCCAGCTCACGTTGCGGACCATCCGCGGCAAGAACGGCCCGTTCACGGTCGGTCGGCTGACCACCCCCATCGGCGAGTTCGCCGTCAAAGACGCGGAGCTGGAGCAGTACCCCGAAGGCAAGTACGAAGGGGAGTTCGTCATCCGCTACATCTTCGCGAAGTCCTACCCGGTCGCAGGCGGCGCGCGGTTTGAAGTCCGTGCCAATCTCGACGGGATGACGCTCAATGGCATCGACAAACTGAGTCGTGACGAAGCTCGCAGCTTCGCCAGCCAGGAGGTCGATCCGCTCGATGAAGAACTGGGGGCGCAGCCTGCAGCAACGCCGGCCAAGCCCGCCAAGGCACCCAGATCCGCCACGCCCGCACCCGTGCAGGCGTCCGCGGACCCGCTCGTCGATACCACGCCTTTCGGCGTGGATGCGCTGACGCCCGCTGCGGCGACTGCTCCCGGCAGTACCGAGGATGGCGACGCCGCACTGTTCGGGCTGCTGTGGCCGCTGGGCGAGTCCGTGAAACTGGATTCGACCATCGACCGTCGCACCCTGCGCGCGCAGATTGCCCGTCTGGCTGAAATGGGCTATGCGCTGGACTTCAAGACGCAGGAGTGGAGCCGCCAGGCCGAACTGCAACCTGCGTGATTGCACATGCCGCATTCGCGGTGCTCGTCAACCGCCGCAGTACTGACGGCTTGAGTATCTTTCTTCCACCCCCTGGGGCGGCACTCGCCCCTACGGGCAGTGCTGCTTCAGCTCATCCAAGGACATCACCATGAGCCAGCACCACTTCGAGACTCTTCACAAGGGATTTCCCATCACTGTCGCTCTCGGCTGGGACCGGCCGATGCGCTACTTCTTCCTGGTCATCCACAAGCCTGCCGAGTTGATCGACAGCGCCATGAAAGTCGAGTGCGAGGATTTCCTGTACAGCAATTGGCACGAGGACGACCCGTTCGGCCACGGCCTGGATTACTACCGTGAAGTTCTGCGTCATTTCGGCATCGACGTGCCTGAAAGCATGTTCAGTGAAGTCCAGCAGGACTACGCCCAGAACGTCGGCAACCGCGTCGTCAAGCATGGGGCCGACGGCTCTTTCACCGAAGTCTGGCCCTGACGGCCTTTGCTCGCACGACAAGGGAGTTCTCCCCACGTCGTGCGCATTCCTTCTCCTTCTGGGGCACTCGCTGCCCCCGCGGGCGGTGGTGCCCCTCACTTCATCGAGGACTCCACCATGGCTGCAACCACCTCTTCCACCACGCTGTATCGCATCGATGAATGCCTGGACGTGATGGCCGACGCTTGCGTCGGCGATGACCAGGGCAACCTGATCTTCCTGTCGATCTGGGCGCGGGACACCGCCGTCCAGCAGTTCCTCGCTCGCCTGACCCTCGGGCGCGACGAGCAGGGACTGGACCAGTTCCACGTCATCACCGACCAGGGCGGCAGCGTCCCGGTCTTCATCGGCAACGTCGATCGCCTGGAAAAGCGCATGACGCGCGCCTACCGGCGAACGCTGTTCGGTTCGCTGTCCAACGTGTGGTTGTTCGACCGCCGCTGCGTCAGGCCCGACAAGGCCAACGCCAGCGCACTGGCATTGCTGCCCAAGGGCAGCGCCCACCGGCTTGACCGCCTGTGGATGCTGGTACGGGACACCTGCCCATTGCCGCTGCTCGACCACTGGCGCGAAACCGTGCTGGAACTGCTGCAAACCCGCGAGATGCTGGCCCGTCTTCCGTTCGCCCTCGGGCCACTGGAAGGCCATCGGCTCGCCATCGACGTGCCGGCGCTGACCCTGGCGCTGGGCTCCCTGATCCGCAGTGACGTGCTCACCGCCTATCCCTATCCGGCCAAGATTTGGACGCCGGAAGCGGTAGCGGCTTGACCCACCCGCGAGAGCACGCCAAGGCGTGCTTTCGCCCTTCATCCCCGCCAACCAGGAGACTTCCATGGCCCTCATGTTCCCGCGGCTCGCCCGCAATTTCGCCAAGAACGGGTATTACCCGACCGACGAACCCACGCTCGAAAGAGCCCTCAACGCACTGATGCCCAGCGATGGGCCGATGTGCATCCTCGATCCCTGCGCCGGTGAAGGCGTGGCGATCGCCGAAGCAGCCCATGCCCTCGGGCGCGAGCAGGCCAAGGCGTTCGCCGTCGAGTTCGACGCAGAGCGGGCACGCCATGCCCGCGGCCTGGTCGATCACTGCCTGCACGCGGACCTGATGGACACGATGATCTCCAAGCAGTCGTTCGGGCTGCTCTGGCTCAACCCACCGTATGGCGACCTGTCCAAGGACGTCAACGGCAACATCGGCTACCAGGGCCAGGGCCGCGCTCGCCTCGAAAAGCTCTTTTACCAGCGCACCCTGTCGCTGTTGCAGTACGGCGGCATCCTGGTCTTCATCGTCCCTAGCTACGTGCTCGACTCGGAGCTGGTCGGCTGGCTGACGCGCCACTATGCCGATCTGCGCATCTACCAAGCGGTCGACAAGCAATTCCGGCAGGTGGTGATCTTCGGCCGCCGGGTGCGTCAGCGCGAGCTGGCACCCGACGGTCTCAAGGCCGTGCGCAATCTGCTGCTGCAGGTCGGGCTTGGCGAAGTCGAAGCCGATGAGCTGCCAAGCGAATGGCCGTTCCTGCCGTACATCGTCCCCGCCAGTCCGGCCGAGCCGGAGCATTTCTTCCGCGTGACGATGGAGCCGGAGCAGTTCGCCGATGAGGTTGGTCGGCTCCAAGGCCTCTGGCCGTCGCAGGACACGCACCTGGGAGCCGCGCAGCAATCGCTGCGTCCGCCGGCGCGTGCTTTGTCCCACTGGCATCTCGCCCTGGCTCTGGCCGCGGGCGCGATCTCGGGTGTTGTGCGCTCCAAGACCGGGCGCGTGCTCGTCGTCAAAGGTGACACCCACAAGGACAAAACGCTCCAACGGGAATTCACCGAACGCGAAGACGGCTCCATCGCCGAGACCCGCATCCTCACCGACAAGTTCGTGCCCGTCATCCGCGCGTGGGACATGACGCCCGGCTCCGCTACACGGGGCGAGGTCCTGACCATCCGTTAATCCACCGGACGCGCTGCCGTCCTGCTGTACCACATCGAAGGAGAAACACCCATGTTCTCAAGCCTGTTCAAGCGGCCCGCGCCGCAGAAGCACCCGTTGTTCGCACCAGGTACGTTGCAGTTGAGCGAGAAGGTGCATTGGCTGGCCCGCAAAGGCCTGATCGATCCCTTGGCCTATGTCCAGCGCCATGTGCGCGGTGACTGGGGCGAGACCGACGAGGCCACCCGCCAAGCCAACGATGTCGCAATCCGCGGGGACGATCCGGTGATCTCCCACTTCAGGATCACGCCCGAACTGGTGTTGATCGTGAAAACCAGCGAGGACCACCGGACCACGGTGATCCAGCTTCCCGAAGAACGGGACATGATCTGACAGCACCATCGTCGTCTTCATCCACCTGCCGGAGCCACTTCACTCCGCCAGGGGTGTCGTGGCTCAATGACTCATCAAGGAGGAGCCCATGGCGTCACATCGCATTGAAACCTACTGCCACAGGCTGGCGTTCCCAATCGGTGCACTCATCTTCAGCAGAGGCATTGACCGCCTGGTCCGCACGGGTCGTCTCGACCCGATCCCGTACTTCAGGCGCCACACCCGTGGCGACTGGGGCGACGTCAACAGCCAGCAATGGCAGGCCAACAGCACTGCACTGCAATCAGGTGCATCGCTGGAATCCAGCTACGTGATCCATCCGGGGCTGGCCATCCGCATCGTCACCGATGCGCAGCGCAGCGCCACCGTCATCGTGCTGCCGTCCGAAGACTGAGCACGATTCACCAGCAGGCCGCCACGGCCGGCAACTTCGACCACCTCGGCCAAGCGCCGATTTCCTTCCCACTACGGGGCATGCCATTGCCCCGCTGGGGGTGGTGCATGCCCCATTTTTTATTGGAGCATCACCATGTCCCTCGATCTCGAAACCACCGCCGCTGAAGCCGCGCCCGTACAGGGCGAACTGCTCGATGCGGAGTCCTCCCCTCTGACCCTGAGCCTTCAGGATTTCGTCGGCGAGTTCGGCGACGAACTGCTCGACGCCCTCAACAGCGCCAACCCGCCGGTCTATAACGGCCAGCCGCAGGCACACCGACAACTCGTCGTCGCCAGCCTCAAGCGCAAGCTGTTCCCGGCCCAGGCCGAAGTCGTCCACGCCGCCGCCGAGTTGCTGATCGACCGTGGCGAACGCGCCGCGATCGTCAATGGCGAGATGGGCTGCGGCAAGACGACCGTGGGCATCGCCACGGCCGCCGTGCTCAACGCCGAAGGCTACCGCCGCACCCTGGTTCTTTCTCCGCCGCACCTTGTTTACAAGTGGCGGCGCGAGATCCAGGAGACCGTGACGGGCGCCAAGGTGTGGGTGCTCAACGGGCCGGACACGCTCGTCAAGCTCATCAAACTGCGCGAGCAGTTGAATGTCCAGCCCACGGGTCAGGAGTTCTTTGTCCTGGGCCGCGTGCGGATGCGGATGGGCTTCCACTGGAAGCCCGTTTTCACCCAGCAGCGTACCCGTCACGGCAACGTGGCGGCGTGCCCGGACTGCGGCACGGTCATCACCGACCTTGACGGCGAGCCGGTCAACCCGATCGCGCTCCAAGCCGAGGAGTACCGCAGGAAGTGCAGCCACTGCGCCGCGCCCCTGTGGACGCTGATCCGCCCGCGCAGTCTGTCCGGCAGCGACCAATCCTCGGCCGTGCTCAAAGCCTTGAAGCGCATCCCGACCATCGGGGAAGTCACCGCGCAGAAGCTGATGCAGAAGTTCGGCGACGGTTTCCTGGCGTCGATGCTCGGCGACAACATCCATGAGTTCATCAACCTCATGGACGGCAACGGCGAGCTGGTGTTTTCCGACCGTCAGGCCACGCGCATGGAACGTGCGATGGCGAACATGGAGTTTGGCTTCGGCGAAGGGGGATACCAACCCTCAGAGTTTGTGAAGCGCTATCTTCCACAGGGCACGTTCGACTTGCTCATCGCCGACGAGGCGCACGAGTACAAGAACGGTGGCAGTGCCCAGGGGCAGGCGATGGGCGTGCTGGCGGCGAAGGCTCGCAAGACCTTGCTGCTGACCGGAACCCTCATGGGGGGATACGGTGATGATCTCTTTCATCTACTGTTCCGAGCCCTGCCTGGGCGAATGATCGAAGACGGCTACCGCCCGACCACGAGCGGCAGCATGACCTCGGCCGCGATGGCGTTCATGCGCGATCACGGCGTCCTGAAGGACATCTATTCCGAGAGTACCGGCACGGCGCACAAGACGGCCAAGGGCACCAAGGTATCGGTGCGCACGGTCAAGGCCCCGGGCTTCGGCCCCAAGGGCGTGCTGCGCTGCATCCTGCCGTTCACGATCTTCCTCAAGCTCAAAGACATCGGCGGCAACGTCCTGCCGCCGTATGACGAAGAGTTCCGTGAAGTCGCAATGGACACGGCGCAAGCCGCGGCCTACCGCGATCTGGCAGGTCGGCTGACCGCAGAGCTGAAACAGGCTCTGGCGCGACGCGACACGACGCTGCTGGGTGTGGTGCTCAACGTGCTGCTGGCCTGGCCGGACTGCTGCTTCCGGTCGGAGACCGTGGTGCATCCGCGCACGCGCAACACCTTGGCGTTCGTCCCGGCTCAGTTCAACGAGTTCGAGGTGACGCCGAAAGAGCGCGAGCTGATCGAGATCTGCAAGGAAGGGAAGGCGCAGGGCCGGAAGGTCCTGGCCTACACGGTCTATACCGGCACGCGCGACACCACGTCGCGTCTGAAGGTGCTGCTGGAGCAGGAAGGCTTCAAGGTCGCGGTGCTACGCGCGAGCGTGGACGCCAGCCGCCGCGAGGACTGGATCGCCGAGCAGCTGGACCGTGGCATCGACGTGCTCATCACCAACCCCGAGCTTGTGAAGACGGGACTGGACCTGTTGGAGTTTCCGACGATCGTGTTCATGCAGTCGGGCTACAACGTGTACTCGCTCCAGCAGGCGGCACGCCGCTCCTGGCGCATCGGGCAAAAGCTGTCCGTGCGCGTGATCTACCTCGGCTACGCGGCCACCTCGCAGATGACCTGCTTGGAGCTGATGGCCAAGAAGATCATGGTCTCGCAGTCCACCTCGGGAGATGTACCCGAATCCGGGCTGGATGTGCTTAACCAGGACGGTGATTCCGTCGAAGTGGCGCTGGCCCGGCAACTGGTCGCCGCCTGATCCGACGCCATCGCCGGCCTAGCGCCGCGCTTTCTCGTTTCTTCCCACCTTGCAGTCATGTCCACGTATCTCGTGGGCATGACTG
Source organism: Acidovorax delafieldii 2AN (assembly GCF_000175235.1). Classification (GTDB taxonomy): domain Bacteria; phylum Pseudomonadota; class Gammaproteobacteria; order Burkholderiales; family Burkholderiaceae_C; genus Acidovorax; species Acidovorax delafieldii_B. The sequence continues at coordinate 7,722 of NZ_ACQT01000114.1, forward strand.
CACATTTTTTCAGCATCAGTGGGGTTGGTTGCTGTCTATATAGTATAGTCCCCCATACTATATTTGGTTGTGTACTGCCATGTCCCATACAACTCGCCAGAAAGACAAGCTGATCGCCCGTGTCCGCCGCCTCAAGGGACAGTTGGAAGGCATCGAACGGGCATTGGAGGCCGAGGCGGCCTGTGTCGAGGTGCTGCGCCAGCTCGCGTCCGTGCGAGGTGCGCTCAGCGGATTGACAGCCGAGGTGATGGAAGACCACTTGCGTGAGCACGTCCTTGAGGCTGCGACAGACAAGGAACGACACGAGGGCGGCGAGGAAATGATCGAGGTCATCCGGGCCTACATGAAATGAGCAGACCGCCTGTGGGCGGACTCACCCAACAACAGGAATTTGCCGATGACCTCTACCTTTAGCCCGCCGACCCCGGGCCACAACCATTCCTTCCTCGGAAGCGACCACCAGCGCAATGAGCGCAAGGTGTGGTTGGTGATCGTGCTGACCGCCAGCATGATGCTGGTGGAGATCATTGCCGGAACCGTTTATGGCTCGATGGCACTGGTCGCCGATGGCTGGCATATGTCCACCCATGCCGGCGCGATGCTGATTGCCGCGTTGGCCTATCGTTTCGCGCGCCGACACGCGAGTAATCCGCGCTTTACCTTCGGCACGGGCAAATTCGGCGATCTGGCCGGTTTTGCCAGTGCGATTGTTCTGGCCCTGATTGCGTTGCTGATCGGGTGGGAGAGTCTGGTTCGCCTGACCCAACCGATCCGTATCGACTTCGAGCAGGCGATTGCGGTCGCAATCGTAGGTCTGATCGTCAATCTGGTCTGCGCCTGGCTTCTGAGGGATGACCATTCTCATCACGGTCATCACCACCATGGTCACGATCATCATCATCACGAACATCATGAACCGGGTAAGGCCCGTGACAACAATCTGCGTGCGGCCTACCTGCATGTGGTAGCCGATGCCCTGACGTCCGTCTTGGCCATCGTCGCGCTGCTGCTGGGACGCAGCTATGGCTGGACGTGGGCAGATCCCATCATGGGTGTGGTCGGCGCACTGGTGATTTCACGATGGTCGTGGGGACTGATTCGGGACACTGCCAGCGTGTTGCTCGATGCTGCTGCCGAGGGACAGGAAGTGCGGCAGGAAATACGAGAGGCGATCGAACCGACGGGGAGTCAGGTCACGGATCTTCATGTATGGCAGGTCGGCCCCGGTCATTTCGCGGCGATCGTCTCGTTGATGGCTCATGAACCCCAGGAGCCTACGCACTACAAGGCGCTGCTTGCACATATTCACGAGCTGGCGCACGTCACCGTCGAAGTGCAGCGCGGGTAGAGTGAGCAAGACTTGGGGTTGAGCCGGTCTTCGCTGCCGCGCTTCGATCCCTAACGTAAGGAAAGCGGATAGCCCCAGTTCGCATTCCTGGCTGACCACGCTGCGGCGCGCAGCCAAGGTATCGGCATCGCAACAGAAGAGCCGATGCCATGTCCGCAATCCACGTATCCCGGCGTCTGATTGGCGCCGGCCTGCTGGCCTCAGCAGGCCTGGTCAGCGGCTGCGCGACCACCACGACGCCGCTCGCGCCCGATGCCATCGAGGAAGTCTCGGCGGCTCCCGACCCCGAGGCACCCGAGTTCATTCCGGTCGTGCGCTACGGCCGCTACACGCTGGTCGAGCTGGCACCCACGGTGGCTCAGCGCGACCTGCTGTTGCAGACCATCGACGTGTCCATGCCCGAGGATGCGCGCGCCACCGTCGGCGATGGGCTGCGGCATGTGCTCAAGCGCAGCGGTTACGGCCTGTGCCAGACGGCGCATGTGGTGATCGAGCTGTACGCGCTGCCGCTGCCGGCGGCGCACCTGCACCTCGGCCCCATGACCTTGCGCGATGCGCTGCTCACGCTGGCTGGCCCGGCCTGGGAACTGCACGCGGATGATCGCGCACGGCAGATTTGCTTCGAGCGGCCCGGCGACAGCGTGGCCATCGAACCCGCATCCGAGCCATCCGCCGTCGAGGCGGTGCAGACGTTCCCGCTGGAGCCTTCGGTTTCGGGAGGCCAGCCATGAACGCTCCGCAATCCGCCCAGCGCTCAACCGCCGCCGTGGTGGTGCAGAGCCTGATGTGGCTGTGGCTGCTTGGCCTCAGTGTCCTCGTGGCCCTCGGCTACCAGGCGATGAACGACCAGACTGACCAGGAACGCCTCGATTCTCGCCTGCAACGCCTCGAAGCGCAGGCGACCGGCTTGGCCGAGACCATCGAGGCCATCCAGCAGCGTCCGGCCGTCGCCACGGCGGCGGACCTCAAGGACACCCGCCAAATCCTGGAGGCACGCGCAGCCCAGGTTGAGAAATCGCTGAGCGGCTATGCCGCTGCCGACGACCTTCAGGCGTTACGCGCAGAAGTTGAGCAGATCAAAACGCGCCAAACCGCCGCACGCGCCGCACCCGCCCAGCCACGCGCAACGAATAAGGCCGCCGCCAAGCCTGAACCGCCGCCGCTGCCGTTCCGCGTCGTCGGCACCGAATTGCGTGCTGGCCAGCGCAGTGTGTCCGTCGCGCCGAGCAGCGGGGACTTCACGCCCGACCAGCTTCAGGTACTGCTGCCAGGTGATGCGCTCGGCCCGTGGCGCTTGCAGACCGTCGAGGGAAACACCGCCGTGTTCCAGGCCGGCGACCAGACCCGTCGCGTGGCGATTCCTTGATCGGAGCACACCACATGAAGCCGTCCATCATCGTTTCCGCGCTCCTGCTGGCATCCGCCCAATTGTCTGCCTGGGCGCAGCAGCCCGTCACCGCCCCGGCCCGCAATGCGCAGAGCCAGGAGCGCCCACTGGTCGCCCGTATCCTCGACGACAAGGTGGCAAGCGACTGGGGCCTGCAACCGCAGGAGTGGGCACGCTACCGCGAACTGATGGACGGGCCGCTGGGGATCTACTCACCCAACCTGGACCCGCTGTCCGCCCTGGGTATCGAGGCCCGCACCGACGAGGAGCGGCGGCGCTACGCAGAGCTGCAGGTGCAAATCGAAGCGAGCCGCGTGGAGAAACTGCTTGCGTACCAGCGCGCCTACGACGAGGCCTGGCAGCGCCTGAACCCCGACATGCAGCGGGTGAACCTGCCTGACAACGAGCCCAGCGCCGGCACAAGCGCCAGTCCAATGCGCGGCAGCGGCCGCACGGCGGTATTCGTCAAGGACGGCTGCGCAGTCTGCGGACAGCTCGTGCAGCGCCTGCAATCCTCGGGGGCCGAGTTCGACCTGTACATGGTCGGCAGCCGCCAGGACGATGCGCGCATCCGCGACTGGGCCAAGCGCGCACAGATCGACCCGGCACGGGTGCGCAGCGGCAGCATCACACTCAACCATGACGGCGGCCGCTGGCTGTCGCTGGGCCTGCCCGGCGATTTGCCTGCGGTCGTGCGCGAGGTGAACGGCCAATGGCAACGCCAACCCTGACGGCGCCGTGGTGCGCACTGGTGCTCGCAGTTGGCCTCTGCGTCTGCGCCGCCCAGGCTCAGGAAATTCCACCACCGGCCTATCAGCTTGCCGCCCAGCACGCGGGCATTCCCTCGACGGTGCTCTACGCCGTAGCCCTGCAAGAGAGCGGCATCCGGCGCAACGGGCGAATCGTCCCGTGGCCGTGGTCCCTCAACGTCGCCGGCCAGTCTCGCCGCTACGCGACCCGATCCGACGCCTGTGCTGGTTTGCAGCAGGCGATGCGCTCCACGCCGCACACGCGCATCGACGCGGGCCTGGGCCAGATCAACCTCGGCTACCACCAGCAGCGCTACAGCACCGCGTGCGACCTGCTCGACCCGTACCGCAACCTCGCCATCGCCGCCGAGATCCTGAAAGAGCAGCACAGTCCCGGGGAGGATTGGTTGGTGGCAATCGGCCGTTACCACCGCCCCGCGGGAGGCGAGCCCGCCGCCCGCTATCGACGCAGCGTGTCGCGCCACCTCGCGCGCGTGCAAGGCACGCGCCCAACCCCGGCGGTCCTCGCCGCGCGCCAGGAGACCTCACCATGACGAAATCCCATCTGCCCCATCTCGCGGCACAGGGCCTGCTTGTGCTGCTGGCGAGTATGCCGCTGACCTCGCGTGCCGGCGAGCCGCTGATCGTGGTCGAAGACCGTGGCGGCACGTCGGCGCTGCCGTACTACGAAGCCCTGAACCTCCAGCCGCGCGCCAACGCTCCGGCCCGGCCGCCCATCCCGACGCCTCAGATCCCGGCCACGCCGGCAGAC
>NZ_ACQT01000113.1 GCF_000175235.1 Acidovorax delafieldii 2AN
GGAGGGGCCGGTCACCACGCCGTCGGAGGGTGCGCCCGGGGGCGGCGCGCGCTCCCGCCAGTGCAGTGGCGGCACTGGCCACGCCGCTTTCGGCCTCGCCACCCAGTGCTTCGATCAGGTCGGGGATCAGCTTGGAAAGCTCGCCGGTGGCAATGGCCACGTCGGTGTCAAAGCCGCCGTCGTCGGCCTTGGTGCCTTCGAACACCGTGTCCAGGAACGACACCTTCTTGATCTGCAGGCCTTCGGTCAGCATGAAGCTCACGCGGTCGTCCCAGGTCAGCGCGAGTTTGGTGGGCAGCTTGCCCGCGGCGATGTGCGCCTGCACTTCCTCGATGTCGAGCGGGTGGCGGGCGTAGCGCACCACGGCCTTGGCTTCATCGGCGCTTTTGAGCTCGCATTCGCGGTCTACGGTGAAGCCCACGGGCGGCTCCTGCGTGCTCAGCCAGTGCGACATGGCGGCCTGCGGGCTGGTCTGGGTGTTGATGAGCGACACCGACAGGCCCGGCAGCGATTCGACCAGCAAGGTCACCACCTCGTCGGCGCGGCCCTGGCTGCTGGTGTCCAGCACCAGCAGGCGCGATGCGGTGTCGATCCACACCCACATCGAGCCCTGCTTGGTGAAGGCCATGGGGAGCAGGTCGAGCTTGGCTTCGTCCTTCAGTTCCTTGCTTTCCTTCTTGCCGGGCTTGCGGCCGGTTTCCTGCTCGATGCGCTCGGCCTTTTCCTTCACGCGGCGCGCCAGCACGCTGCCCGGCAGCACCTTGGATTCGACCATGAAGCGCAGGATCCACTGCCCGCCCACCGATTCGGCCAGGGGGCCATGCGCCTCGCCACGCGGCGGCACCCAGCCCAGGGACTTTTCCTGCGTGGCGCCACATTCCATGAAAGGCGCCTTGGCCAGCGCCTCTTCCACCTGCGTCAATTCCACCTGCCATTGCGGTGCAATGCGGTACACGATCATGTTCTTGAACACGGACAACCTTTGTTTTCTTCTGGCAATTTGAGAGATACGGCCGACATTGTCGGGGTTGGGCCAGCGGCCCCACGCGCGCGCAGGCCTCAAATACTCCATTTTTAATAGCTAAAAGCACGCGTCTGCATTGCGCTAGCGGCCGAATAATTGGTCAAAGCAGGAATCCGGCCCACCCCAGCGGTTGTTGCAACTTTACACAGGCGCATCAATCCCACACGCTCGGGATACAGAGCGCGCGCACACTGCCCCTCAACCGCTGGAACGGTCGTGCCGGCGGACCAACCCTTGAAAGGACCCACACATGTCTTTCCTCCAACGCCGTATTGCCGCCACCGCCGTGCTGGCCGCCCTCGCCCTGCCCGTGCTGGCCCAGCCCGCCCCCCCGGCACCTCCTGCTGCGGGTGCCTCGGCATCGCCCGCGCGCAAGCCCGGCGACATGCAGGAGCGCCGCCAGGCCCACATGGCACAGCGCACCAACGCCCTCAAGGCCCAACTCAAGCTCACGCCCGAGCAGGAGCCCGCCTGGAACGCCTTCACCGCTGCCATGCAGCCCACCGAGCGCCCAGCCCGCCTGGACCGCGCTGACATGGAAAAGCTAACCACCCCCGAGCGCATCGATCGCATGCGGGCCCTGCGCGCCCAGCATGCGGCCGAGGCGGACCGCCGTGGCGAAGCCACCAAGACGTTCTACGCCACGCTCACGCCCGAGCAGCAGAAAACCTTCGACTCCCAGACACACCGCATGCGCCGCATGGGCGGCCCCCGCGGGGACTGGGGCCATGGTGAACCCGGCCACCGTGGCATGCGCGGCGGCAACATGCCCATGGGCGGCGGCCAACCCGCCCGCTGAAGCCGCAGGCGCCCACGCCCGCGCGGTGCCGCAACAGCGGTTCGCCACGGCGTTTCATCCCGCTAGCAGCCCGGTGCCCCTCAAGGCCCCGGGCTTTTTTTGAACCCCGCAATGGGTGTGCCGACCACTCATCGCAATGTCGGCAGTGGCGGGGTGTGGATAAAGCTGGGGGCATTTTCGGAACAACCGGTCAGTTATCCACAGAAAAACCGGCAGGCCCAAAGTTGTTATCTGCCAGCGCTGGGGTTCCCACCCCTCCCTCCCACATACTTGGCGGCAACGCAACTGCGCGCCAGCATTGGGAAAAAGAGGCTTGTCCACAAAAATCGCCGACCTCTACTACTACTGCTATTTATAAATAGAACCATAGAAGAATAACCAGAACCCCTTCACGCCCACCCCCAAGTCCTGTCCCGAAGGACAGTCGTCCCATCCCCTGCAAAGGCACGATACCTGCGCATCCTGTTGATTTCGTTGGCGACGCCCAAGACGCCTGCCCCCCTCTGGAAACCTTCGTGCAATTTGCCAACCGCCTGAAAAACTGGGCCCGGCGCGTCAAACGCGACGGCGTCACGCTGTGGTTTGCCGCGCGGCACCCCCGGGTGCCCTGGTACGCCAAGGCGCTCGGGGTGCTGGTGGTGGCCTATGCGCTGAGCCCCATCGACCTTGTGCCCGACTTCATTCCGGTGCTGGGCTACGTGGACGACGTGCTGCTGCTGCCCGGGCTGATCTGGCTGGCCCTGCGCCTGATTCCGCAGCCGCTGCGCCAGGAATGCCGCGACCAGGCCGACGCATGGATGCAGACCGAGGGCCGCAAGCCCACCAGCCGCATCGGGGCGCTGGTGGTGGTGGCCTTGTGGGTGGGGGCGGGCCTTGCCCTCTGGCACTGGTGGGCCAGGCCATGACTGGCCGGTGGTTGAGCAGGGCGTTGGCTTTGCCTTCAGCGCCCGGGCCGTTGGGCCGAATGGCCTGGGCGGGTTCAGCCGGGCAATATGCTATTGATTCAATAGCTTTAAAAAACCGTGCTCATTGCGCAAGGAACGGATTTCGCCACTTTTCTGGCGAAACAGCGCATGCGTGCACAAGACTGGGGATAGTTTTTGCGCAACCGGGCGGTTATCCACAGAAATCGGGCAAGCTGGCATCTTGTCCCCGTGCCCACGACAGCGGCAACAGGGCGGCATCCACAGGGTTTGGTGCGCCGCAAGTGCCTGTGGCGCAACGGGAAAAGGCACTTGCCCACAGCAAAGGCGTGGCTCTACTACTACGACTATGTATTTATAGAAGCCTTTAATTAATAACAGAAGAAGCTCCGGCCCATCCCTTGGGGGTGGGGTACGGCGCAGGCGACCCGTGCAACCGCGTAGGCAAAAAAAAGCCGCAGCCCAAGGCTGCGGCGGTGACGAGGGCAAAGCCGAGGGGCCCTATGCCACGCAGGGGCGCAGGAAGGCCTCCAGAGAGCCCGCAGAGAGGGGTCGGCTGAACAGGTAGCCCTGGTACAGGTGGCAACCTGCGCGGGCCAGCAGATCGCGTTGTTCAGGGGTTTCGACGCCTTCGGCGATCACCTCGAGGCCCAGGCTGCGCGACAGGCCGATGATGGTGTCCACGATCGCGGCATCGTTGGGGTCGGTGAGCAGGTCGCGCACGAAGCTCTGGTCGATCTTGAGCTGGTCCAGCGGCATGCGCTTGAGGTAGCTGAGCGACGAATAGCCCGTGCCGAAGTCATCGAGGGAGAAACCCACCCCGTACGCGCCCAGGGCCGCCATCGTGGCAATGGTGGTTTCCATGTCTTCCACGAGCAGGCTCTCGGTGAGCTCCAGCTTCAGCAGGCCCGAGGGTGCACCCGTGATGGCCAGCACCCGCGCCACGTCGTCCACGAAGCTGGCATGGCGGAACTGGCGCGAGCTCACGTTGACCGCCATGGTCAGCTCGGACAGCATGGGGTCGTCCTGCCACAGGGCCAGCTGGGTGCACGCGGTGTGCAGCACCCAGCGGCCCAGCGAGAGGATGAGCCCGGTTTCCTCGGCCAGCGGAATGAACTCTGCTGGCGACACCAGGCCGCGCTGCGGGTGCGCCCAGCGCACCAGCGCCTCCACCCCCACGCACTGGCCCGCCAGGTTGACCTGTGGCTGGTAGTGCAGCAGGAACTCGTCGTTGGCCAGGGCCGTGCGGAAATCTTCTTCGAGCGCGGCGCGGGCGGTGACCACGTCCTGCATGGCGGGGTCGAAGAACCGCAGGGTGTTGCGGCCGGCCGTCTTGGCCTGGTACATGGCCAGATCGGCCTGCTTGAGCAGTTCGCCCACGGTGGCCTGGTCGCCATCGAACGGCGCAATACCGATGCTGGGCGTGCTGCGGTACTGGTAGCCCTTGAGCGCGTAGGGCACGGCCAGCATCGCCAGCACTTTTTCGCCCACGGCGCGCGCGTCGAGCGCCAGCTCGTCGGGCTGGGGGCTGAGTTCTTCGAGCATCACCACGAATTCGTCGCCGCCCAGGCGCGCCACGGTGTCCACGCTGCGCACGCAGTTGTTCAGGCGGTGGGCCACCTGTTGCAGCAGCAGGTCGCCTTGGTCGTGGCCCAGGGTGTCGTTCAGCGTCTTGAAATTGTCGAGGTCGATGAACAGCAGCGCCCCGCCCTGGTGGCGGCGCTGGGCCGTTGCCAGGGCCTGGCCGATGCGGTCCATGAGCAGCATCCGGTTGGGCAGGCCGGTCAGCGGGTCGTAGAACGCCAGGCGCTGGATCTCGCGCTCGGTCGCCTTGCGTTCGCGGATGTCGGTGTTGATGGCCAGCACCGAATGGGCGCGTCCGGCGTCGTCCTTCACCAGCGTCCAGCGCCCCTCCACGTCGATGGGGCTGCCATCGCGGTGGCGCTGCACGATCTCGCCTGTCCACTCGCCCTGCTCCACGGTGGTCTGGGTGGCGCGGCGGAACTGCGCCGGGTCGTCGTACAGCAGGGTTTCGATCGACTGGCCCAGTGCCTGCAGCTGCGACCAGCCGTAGAGGCGCTCGGCGCTCTTGTTCCAGTAGATGATGCGGTGATCGAGGTCGCGCACGATGATCGCGTCCTGGGCCTTGTCGAGCAGCGAGGCCTGGTGGCGGATGCGCATGTCGGCCAGCTGCCGGTCGATCTCGGCCGATGCCCTGGTGGCGAAGATCTGCAGGGTCGATGTGACGAAATCGGGGTCTTTGAGCGGGTGGCGGAACAGCACGAAGATCAGGCCCACCACCTCGCCGTCGGCATTGCACAGTTGCTGACCGGCATAGCCCTGCGCGCCGAGCTTGCGCAGGATGGGCGCGTCGGGATAGAGCTGCGTCACATTGGCGGCCACCACGAGCTGGTGCTGTGTGAGCAGCTGCAGGCTGGGCGTGCCTTCCAGGGTGTATTCGGTATTGGGCAGGGCCTGGCCGTCGAACACCGCCGCCAGCGACACCGCGCGCGGCGCCTGCCCTTCCTGCGGTGGCAGCAGGCGGCCCACGCAGCCCACCTGCGCGCCCAGCGCCTCGGCCATGTTGCTGGCCAGCTGCACGAAGAACTCGGTGCCGGTGCTGGCCGAAACCGCCGCCGCCATCTTGAGCACCGAGGCCTGCAGGCGCTGCTGCTCATTGCGCGCGCGCAGGCTCACGATGCCGAAGGCCAGGTCATTGGCCAGCTCCTGCAGCAGCGCGGCCTCTTCGGCGCTGATGTGCAGGATCTCGGGCGCATAGAGGTACAGCAGGCCGAAGGTATGTTCGCGGTCGCGCAGCGGCAGGCAGATGACGCCGTGAAAGCCGTGTTCGAGCATGCGCGTGGTCCAGCCCGTGAAGCTGCCATCGGTTCGGATGTCCTGCACAATCACGGGCTTGCCGCTGCGCACGGCCACGCCGGCCGGCCCCTGGCCATAAGGGCTGGTCTCGGACCAGCTCAGCCGCAGGTCTTCGAGGTAGTGGTTGTTGTAGCCGGCGTGTGCCACGGTTTCGATGGACTGTTGCGCATCGTCCAGGGCAAAGCCCACCCAGCCCATGCGGTAGCCGCCGATGTCCACGGCGATCTGGCAGATCTCGCGCAGCAGCGTGGTCTCGGATGCGGCCCGCACGATGGCTTCGTTGCAGGCGCTGAGCAGGCGTTGTGCCCGGCCCATGCGGCGCAACTCGCCTTCGGTGCGCAGGCGTTCGGTCACGTCGATGGCCAGCACCTGCCGCGCGGCCACGCCATTGAAGCTGATGTTGCCTGCCGAGATTTCCATGTGCATCACCCGGCCGTCGCGGTGGATGTGGCGGCGCACCACCGAGGTGTCGCGGGGCAGCAGGAAGATGGTCTGCAGCCGCGCCCGCAGGCTGTTGCGCTCTTCGGGCAGGCACAGATCGGGCAGTTCCATCTGCAGCAGCTCGGCCTCGGTATAGCCGTAGTGCGCCGCCATGGCCCGGTTCACGGCCAGCAGGCGCAGGTTGTCGCGCTGGTAGACCCACATGGGGTGCGGGTGCTCGTCGAACAGCATGCGGTACTGCAGTTCCGAGGCGTGCAGCCGGCTGGCCACGTGCCGCAGCTGCACCGTGGTGCCGAGCGATTCGGTCAGGATCTCCAGGTGGGCCACATCGCGGGTGGAAAACGCATGGGGCTGGTCGGAAGTGACCTTGAGCGACCCCATGACGGCGTCCCCCGCCCGCAGCGGCGCCGCGATCACCGAGCGCACGCCATGCCGGTGGGGCAGCGAGAGCATGTCCCAGTCCTCGGCCTCGGTGTCCTGGCAGACCACCGTGCGCCCCTGGTGCAGTGCGGGCCACAGCAGGCTCTTGTCCACCGGCAGCTGGTTGCCCTCGGGGCGCACCATGTTGCCTGCGGACGCGTACGCCACGAGGTTGGTGCCCTCGAGCAGCTCCACCATGGCGCCGCGCGCCCCGGTCTGCTGCAGCACGGTCTGGGCGACCATGGCCAGCACCTCGGGCAGCGGCAGGTCCAGCGACGACATGCGCTGCTGCAGTTGCAGCAGCTCGGCATGGTTCTGCGCATCGCGCCCGGCCTCGATCTCGGCGAGCTTCTGGGCGCTGATGTCGGTGATGCCCCCCACCATGCGCACCGCCCGGCCTTGCGCATCGCGGATCAGGAATCCACGGTCGAGCACCCAGGCATAGCTGTCGTCGCGCCGCCGGAAACGGTACTCGGCCGTCCAGTGCGTATCGTTGCCCTCGATGGCCGCCTGGATGCTTTGCAGCAGCGCCGCGCTTTCCTCGGGGTGCAGGCGCAGGGTCCAGGAGCGGCTGTCGGGCAGCAACTCGCCGGGCGGAATGCCGAACAGGTGCTGCATGCCTTCGTTCCACCACATGGCGTCGGTGGCCAGGTTCCAGTCCCAGATCGCGTCCGCGGTGGCGCGCGCCACCAGGTGAAAGCGTTCTTCGCTGATGCGCAGGGCCTGGTCGGCCTGGTGGTGGGCGGTGATGTCCTGGAAAGCCCCCTGCACCCGGACCACGCGGCCCTGTTCATCGTGCACGGCAAGTCCGGCGGTGCGCACCCAGAAATAGCGTCCGTCCGGCATCTGCACCTCGGCCTGGAGGTCGAAGGGGGTGCCCCGGCCAATGCAGTCGGCCAACGCTTTTTCAAGCCGGGCCCGGTACGGCGGGGCATAGAGCGCCAGGATTTCGTCCAGCGTTCCGCTGCGCCCGGGCAGCCCGAAGGTGGTGACGATCTCTTGCGACCAGGTCAGGCGCCGGCCCGGAAGTTCCAACGTCCACCCTCCGATGCGCGCGATGCGCCCGGCCACGCGCAGCGTCTCGCCCTGGTCCATGAGCTCGGCGTGCATGCGGTCGCGCTCCTGCACCAATTCGGACAGCAGGCGTTGCTGGCGGCGCAGCTCCAAGAGCACCATGGCCTGGCTTGCCAGCATCTTGAGGCCTTCGACCTGCTCGCTCGTGAGCATGCGCGGCACGGTATCGAGTACCGCCAGGGTTCCCAGGACAAAACCCTCCGGAGTGACCAATGGAACGCAGGCGTACAGCCGGATGTGGGGTTTGCCCGTCACCAGCGGGCTGCTGGCGAACAGTGGATGCGTGCGGGCGTCGGCTGCGATCAGCGGTTCGCGGCCGCCTCTGAGCGCGTTGGCGCACAGGGCGACGGCCAGTTCGGTCTGCCGGAAAGGAACGCCCACGGCGGCCTTGAACCATTGGCGGTCGCGGTCGAGGAAATTGACCACCGCCATCGGCGTGTTGCACAGGCGTGCGGCCAGGGTGGCAAGCTGGTCGAACGATGCCTCGGGCGGGGTGTCGAGGATGGCGTAGGCCTTCAGCGCGTCGAGCCGCGCGGCCTCGTCGGGGTCAGGCGCAGACTGCACCCGCGCTACTCCGCTGCGCGCCCGGGGGGGAGCGGTGAGGCTGGCAAAGAGGGTGGCGTGACCTGCATGGGAAACCCGGGAAAGAAAGCACGAAATTCAGGTGGTACGAAGACAACCGCGGCCGGCAGACCACTGCACAGCGCCGTCGGCACGCAGCAGTGCTGGGCGCCCGGCCAGCCTGGCAACAAAAGGCAATGCTACACCGCGTTCCCGGGGCGGGCCCCTCCGCAGCAGCCCGGTATTCGTGGCGCCTACGCCACACGCCGGGCGCGCCGGGCCCGGACTGCAGCCGCCAGGCCTTCGAGCACCGGCACCGTCTGCGCCATGCTGATGCAGGCATCGGTCACCGACACGCCATGCTTCAGCGGCTGGCCGGGCACGATGTCCTGGCGGCCTTCCTGCAGATGGCTTTCGATCATGAGGCCGGTGATGCGCATGTCGCCCGCCGCGATCTGAGCGGCCACTTCGGCGGCCACCGTGATCTGGCGCTGGTGCTGCTTGCTGCTGTTGGCGTGCGAGACGTCGATCATCACCTGCTCGCGCAGCCCGGCCGCCTTGAGGATGGCGCATGCGGCGTCCACGTCGGCGGCGCTGTAGTTGGGCTGCTTGCCGCCGCGCAGGATCACGTGGCAGTCGTGGTTGCCCCGGGTCTCGAAGATCGCGGCCTGGCCCATCTTCGTCATGCCCATGAACGCGTGCGGGGCCTGGGCGGCCTGGATGGCGTCGCTGGCCACCTTCACGCCGCCATCGGTGCCGTTCTTGAAGCCCACCGGGCACGACAGCCCGCTCGCCAGCTGGCGGTGGCTCTGGCTTTCCGTCGTGCGGGCACCGATCGCGCCCCAGCTCACCAGGTCGCTGATGAACTGCGGCGAGAGCAGGTCGAGAAACTCGGTGCCCACCGGCAGGCCCACGGCCAGCACGTCGAGCAGCAGCTGCCGTGCCAGCTCCAGCCCCTCGTTGATGGCGAAGCTGCCGTCCAGGCGCGGGTCGTTGATGTAGCCCTTCCAGCCCACGGTGGTGCGCGGCTTTTCGAAATAGACGCGCATCACGAGGATCAGTTCGTTGCCCAGTGCGTCGGCCTGGGCCTTGAGCGCGTGGGCGTATTCCATGGCCTGGCCATGGTCGTGGATGGAGCACGGCCCCACCACCACGACCAGCCGGTCGTCCTGCCCGTGCAGCACGCGCGAGATGGCCGCCCGGCTGGTTTCGACCAGGCTCTGGGCGGCAGCCGGCGCGGGCAGCCATTCCTGCAGCAGTGCGGGCGTGATGAGGGGGCGCACAGCCTTGATGCGCGTGTCGTCGATGCGCGTGGTGTCGTGTGTGGAAACGGGGTGGGCAGAGTGTTGGGCGTGGGTCATGATGCCCGCCATTGTCGCGCGGAGTGCGCACGGGGCGGTTCACCTCGCCCCGGCCACGCCGGGGGGCGAAGTGGGGAATGGGCCTCCCACCGCACGGGCTGGCCCGTCACTCCGCACTCGGCGCAGCAGGTGCTGCTCCCGGTCGCACGCCCTGGCGACGTGGCGCCCGGGCGTGAGGGAGTCTCCTCGGGCCTTCGGGCTGCGCCTGCCTCAAGGCCGGCGAAACGCCGTGTCCTGCCGCGCCCAGTAGCGTGACTGCAGATGGTCCAGGCGCACCGTGCCGCCGGTGGAGGGTGCATGCACAAAGCGGCCCTCGCCCACGTAGATGCCCGCGTGGCTGGGCTGGCGGCCGGTGCCGAACACCACCAGGTCGCCGGCCCGCAACTCGCCGCCATCGATCGGGTATCCCCAGCTGTTGAGCTGCGCCACCGTGCGCGGTGGCGGGGTGCCCACCTGGTGGCGGTACACGTAGCCGATCAGGCCGCTGCAGTCGAAGCCCGCATCGGGTGTGTTGCCGCCGTAACGGTAGGGCGTGCCCACCAGGCCCAGCGCGTGAATGGCGATGTCGTGCGCCTGCTCCGCCGTCAGCGGCGGGGTGGTGCGCACGGGCGCCGAGATCCAGGGCGATGGGGGCCGCGACGTGCCGCAGCCGGCCAGGGCCAGCAGGGCGGCGGTGCACACCAGGCAGTGAAATGCTCGCATGTGCGCAAGCGTAGCGGATGCGAGGGTTGCGGCCCCATACCCACCTCATGGCCCGGGGATTTGCATCAAAACACCTTGCAGCGCAATCTGCACGGGCGTAAGCTGCTATTGTTTTTGATGGCATGCACGGCTACCGGCTGAAGTGCCGGGCCTTGGCGGGCCACGTGGGGTATGGCCCGGCACGCCTTTTCAGCCGCCGCCGGTGCGTGCGCTCCAGTCTTCCAGCGCACCGTGCTGCAGCCGGTGGGCCACGAGCCTTTGCCACGAAGGCGGCAGGCGCAGCGCGGCCAGCCCGTTCAGCAGCGCAACGTCGAGCGGGCGGTGGTACAGCACCTCGATCACGCGCGCCAGCGTCCACTCGGGGTTGGGGCGGCCCACCAGGGTGATGGCGTCGCCCGCCTGCACGGCGCCGGGCTCGATCACCCGGTAGTACCAGCCGGTGCGGCCCGTGCGCTGCACACGCAGCGCCATGTCGGGTACGCCAAAGCGGGTGTTGAGTTTCCAGCAGGGCTGGCGGGTTTGCGCTACCTCGAGCAGCACGCTGCCCATGCGCACCTGGTCGCCCCAGCACAGGCGCGACTCCACGATGCCCGTGCTGCTGATGTTCTCGCCGAAGGCGCCGGGCCCGTCCAGTGGCGGCAGCGCACCCAGCGCGTCGCGCCAGGCGGGGTAGTGGTCGAGCGGATAGTGGTGCACGGCCTTGTCCGGACCGCCGTGGAGACGGGTGTCGCCCTGTTCATCCCCGGCCACACCGTTTCCATCCACGGCCACCGCGCCTTGAATGGCCTGTTTCACGATGGCGCTGCGGCTGCCCGGGCGGCTGTAGGGCACGGCCCGGCCGCGCAACACCGCAGTGACCTGCCCGAGCACCGTTGGGTTCATGCGGTGGCCTGCCCGGCCGTAGCGTCGATGCCGTCCAGCCAGGCGCCGAAAACCGCCCGCGCAGCCTGCGCCAGGGCCACGCCGTGCGCTTGCGCGCCGGCCCGCAGCGCCTGCGGTGTGATGCCGGCGGCCGCCAGTTCACAGGCGTGCCCCACCAGCCATTGCTCGATGCGAGCAAGGTCGGCCTCCAGATGGAACTGCAGGGCCAGCGCATGCGCGCCCACGGCAAAAGCCTGGTGGGGGCACAGGACCGTGCCTGCCAGGCGCGTGGCCCCCACGGGAACCTCGAACTGGTCGCCATGCCAGTGCAGCACCGGTACGCCCGTGCCCAGCGGAGCCAGCACCGAATGCTGCCCTGCCGGCGTGAGCGCCAGCGGCCCGAAGCCGATTTCCTTGTGCCCCATGGCGGCCACACCGGCGCCCAGGGCACGGGCCATGAGCTGCGCCCCCAGGCAGATGCCCAGCATGGGTTGGCGCCGGGCCAGGCGGTGCTGCAGCAGGGCCAGCGTGTCGGTCAGAAATGGATAGTCGCTCTCATCGAAGGCCCCGATAGGCCCGCCCAGCACCACCAGCAGGTCGGGCGCAGCGCCGGCGCCGTCGGGCAGGCGACCCAAGCCGGCATCGTGGTAGCGCACCGCATAGCCGCGCTCCTGCAGCAGGGGCTCGAGCAGGCCCAGGTCCTCGAACGCCACATGGCGCAGCGCAAGTGCGGTTTTCATTTTGTACCAATACAATACAATTAACGTATGAGATCATTGTACGTCCAGGGCCAGACGGCCGCCGAGATTGCTGAGAGCGTGCAGGCCGCCTTGCATGCGGGCGCGCTGCAGCCCGGCGAAGCGCTGCCCGCCGTGCGCGCGCTGGCGCTGCGGCTCGGGGTCAGCCCCAACACGGTGGCCGCTGCGTATGCGCGCTTGCGCGACGCCGG
>NZ_ACQT01000112.1 GCF_000175235.1 Acidovorax delafieldii 2AN
CCCCGCGGCCAGCACCCGCTGGCGCCCCTGCGCGTCGGGGCCCACGGCCAGCAGGCCATCTTCTTCATACAAGGCCGTGCCGTCGTCGGCAAAGCGCAAAAGGGCGGAACGGAATACAGGCATGGCCCCGAGCTTAGCGGCAGCCGCCGCCGCAACCATACGCCCCTGCGCATAGTGGGCATCCGGCGCCGCGCCCGGCGGCAGAACCTGGCGCACCCGGCACCCACCCTGCAGGGCGAATCGCTGTCATTGCCGCGCCATCCAGCGCCACCCGTCAGCGCTGCAGCTTGCCTTGCACGCCCTCGACCAGCCAGTTCATCTGCAGGATCTGCGCGTCGGCCAGCGTCTGCCCGGCAGGAATCACCTCATGGCCTTCGTTGTCGCGCACGGCGGTCTTGCCCGCCCGGAAAGGGTGCAGCCGGCCTGCCCCCACCGCCTTTTGCGCGGCCAGCACCTCTTGCTGCACAGCGGCGGGCACCCGGCGGCCAAAGTCGCCCACGCGGATCATGCCTTCGCGCACGCCGCCCCACACGTTGCCGCTCTTCCAGGTACCGTTCTGCACGGCACGCACGCGCCCGGTGTAGTAGGCCCCCCATTGGTGGGTGACGGCCACGATCTGCGCATCGGGCCCGGTCTGGCGCATGTCGGAGTGGTAGGCCACAGCCATCTTGCCGCGCTCCTGCGCAGCCGCCATCACGGCCGTGGAACCGGTGTGGAACGCGATCACGTCCACGTCCTGGTTGAACAACACCATCGCCGCATCGCGCTCCTTGGGCGGATCGAACCACACGTTGAGCCACACCACCTTGACAATGGCCTGGGGGTTGACCGAGCGCATGCCCAGCGTGAAGGCGTTGATGCCCTGCAGCACCTCGGGGATGGGAAAGCCCGCCACATAGCCGGCCACGCCTGTCTTGCTCATGCGGCCCGCCGCAATGCCGGCGAGATAGCGCCCCTCGTAGTAGCGCGCATTGGCCGTGGCCACATTGGGCGCCTGCTTGTAGCCGGTGATGGACTCGAACTTCACGCCAGGAAAATCTTGCGCCACCTTGAGCGTGGGCTCCATGTAGCCGAAGCTGGGCGTGAAGATGATCTGGTGCCCCGTGGCCGCCAGATCGCGGATCACGCGTTCGGCATCGGCCCCTTCGGCCACGTTCTCGACGAAGGTGGTTTTCACGCCCGCGCCCAGCGCCGCCTCAACGGCCTTGCGGCCCTCGTCGTGCTGCCGCGTCCAGCCGGCCTCGGTGATGGGCGAGACATAGACGAAGCCGGCCTTCACGGCCTGGGCGGGCGCGGCCTTGGGCGCAGCAGCGGTCTGTGAAAAAACGGGGGAGAAAAAACAGGCGGCCACGAGCGTGACAGCGAGGTTTTTGTACATGGTGTTCCTCTACATGGACCCGAGAATGAAAAACGACAAAGGCCGCCGGGACAGCAGCCTTTGCGTTCACATTTTACCCGGCCAGCCTGCACGGCCCGCCCGGCGGACCGCAGGACGTGGCTTACCATGGCGCTTCCATCCTGCCGGAGTGCCGTGCATGCCCCAGTTCGTAGATGATTCACCCGCAGGCCAGTGCGTGTTCTGTCGCCTGGCGGCGGGCGATGTTCCCGCCGCCATGGTCCATGAAGATGCGCTCACCATCGCCTTCATGGACATCGGCCAGGTCAACCCCGGCCACGTGCTGGTGGCCACGCGGCGCCATGCCGCCACCGTGCTGGACATCACCGATGAAGAAGCCGCCGCCGTCATGCACACGGCGCGGCGCGTTGCCCACGCCGTGCAGGCGGCGTTTCACCCGCCCGGACTCACCCTGCTGCAGGCCAATGGGCGCGAGGGCGACCAGACCGTCTTCCATTTCCACATGCATGTGGTGCCGCGCCACGCACACGATGGCATCGCACTGTCGTGGCCGCGCAAGAACCCGCCCACCGATGTGCTCCGGGGCCATGCCGCAAGGCTGCGCGACGCCCTCGCCGCCTGAAGGCCCGGCGCACAGCCGGGCGGGAACAGCGGCGCCAGCGGCTGGGTGCCGCCCTGCCCCTCAGTCGTACTCGACGAAGCGTTCGAAGGTTTCCTTCAGCCGGTGCTCCCACACGCGCTTGTCGGCGTTGCTCGCAAAACTGGCCTCGAAGCTGTTGAACGCCAGCTGGTAGGCATTGCGCGCGGTCAGCCCCGTGGCGGCGAACACCTGGGTGAAGTTGTCGTTGATGTAGCCGCCGAAGTAGGCCGGATCATCCGAGTTCACGGTGGCCGCGAGGCCGGCCTCCAGCAGCCGCCCCAGGTTGTGGTCGGCCAGGTTGGGAAACACGCGCAGCTTCTGGTTGGATAGCGGGCACACGGTGAGGGCAATGCGGTCCTGCGCCAGGCGCTTCATCAACGCCGCATCGTGCACGGCCTGCACGCCATGGTCGATGCGCTCGACCTTGAGCACATCGAGTGCACTCCAGATATAGGCTGGCGGCCCCTCTTCGCCCGCATGGGCCACCAGGTGCAGGCCCAGGTCGCGGCAGCGGGCAAAGACGCGTGCGAACTTCTCCGGGGGGTGGCCCAGTTCGCTGCTGTCCAGGCCCACGCCCACGATCTTGTCGATGAGGGGCAGCGCCTGCTCCAGCGTCTCGAACGCCGAGGCTTCGCTGAGGTGGCGCAGAAAGCAAAGAATCAGCGTGGCGCTGATGCCCAGCTCGGCCCGCGCGTCCTCACAGGCCCGGTGCAGGCCGTTGATCACGGTCTCGATCGCCACGCCGTGGGCGGTGTGGGTCTGGGGGTCGAAGAAGATTTCGGTGTGCGCCACGTTGTCCATCGCAGCGCGCGCAAGGTAGGCGCGTGCCATGTCGTAAAAGTCCTGCTCGTGCAGCAAGACGCTGGCCCCCGCGTAGTAGATGTCGAGAAAACTCTGCAGGTTGGTGAAGGCATAGGCGCTGCGCAGTTCATCCACGCTGGCATAAGGCAGCGTCAGGTCGTTGCGCCGTGCCAGGGTGAAGATCAGCTCGGGCTCAAGTGAGCCTTCGATGTGGATGTGCAGTTCGGCCTTGGGCATGGCGCGCAGCAGCGCGGGCAGCCGATCGGCAGGAATGGGAGGTACTTTGAACATCAGCAAACTCCAAAGGTGATGCCGCTCTGGCGCAGAAAACGGCGATAGGCCGATGATGCCTTGTCGGCGGCGGTATGCAACTCCGCGCGCAGATCGAGCGGCAGGCGCTGGGGCATCTGCGACTCCAGCACGGGCTGGTCCTGCGTGAAGATGGTGTGCTGGAACGCCTGCAGCTTGTGATCTGGGGAATCGAAATCGGCCACCGCCAGGCGAAACCACACCCGGCTGCGCACGGGCGTGATGGGGCAGATGAACAGCGCAATGGACTCGCGCCAGCCGTCCACGGCCGTGGTGCCAGCCTCGGGCACCTTGGTCAGCACCGCCGCGTAAGGCGCCGTGACCTCGTAGGTGTATTCCACCTGGGCCGCAGCGGTGGAGTGCAGGTTGGACTGCGGCTGCCAGGCCTTGCAGCCGGTGGCCAGCAGCCCGGTGGCCGTGGACTCGACGCGGTAATCGTCGATGGACGCGGCATCGCGGCTGCCCAGCCAGCCTTCGTGCACAAAACCGAAATGCGACATGTCCAGAAAGTTCTCGATGATGCGAGGCGCGCTGGCCTCCACGTCATAAGGGCCGCAGTTGAGTTTGCGCAAGCGCGCGTCGTCTTCCGCCGCGAACGTGGGCACGGCACCATCGCCCGGCGCCATGCGCACCCACACCAGGCCATGGGCTTCGCGGGCCGCGAAATGCCGTGCACAGTGCGTGGCGGGGGGAGCAAACGAGGGCAGCGCCGGCACATGCATGCATTGCCCGCCCCCTGCAAACTGCCAGCCGTGGTAGGGGCACTCCAGCCGCCCGTCCGCCGTCACGCGCCCCAGCGACAAGCGCGCGCCCCGATGCGGACACTGGTCGGCCAGCGCCTGCACCGCACCCGATGCGTCGCGCCACAGCACCAGTGCCTGCTCCAGCAACTGCGCGGCCAATGGGGTTTGCGCCACGTCCACCGCCAGGGCCACTGGATGCCACATCGTTGATTCCACCATCGACCAATCCTCCGAAACAACGGGCCTTACACCCATGACAACGAAAAAGGGCCACCACCGGCGGCCCTTTCTTTCGCAACAGGCCCGACAGGCCTGCCGTTGGATGGCTTACTTCTTGTCGCCCCCAGGAATCTTGCCCTCCACGCCCTTGACGTAGAAGTTGATTCCACCCAGGAACTTGTCGTCGGCCACCACGTCTTTTTCGAGCACGGGCTTGCCGTCCTGGCCCAGGATCGGGCCCTTCCAGATGGCGAAGCTGCCGTCCTTCAGGCCGGCCTTCACGGCTTCCACCTTGGCTTTGGTTTCAGCGGGCACATCTTCGGCAATGGACACGATGTCGATCGCGCCTTCCTTCACGCCCCACCAGCTCTGGCCCGTAGCCCAGGAGCCTTCCAGCGCGTCCTTGGTGGCCTTGATGTAGTACGGGCCCCAGTTGATGACGGCGGATGCCAGGTGGGCCTTGGGACCGTAGGCGGTCATGTCGGAATCCCAGCCGAAGGCGCGCTTGCCCTTTTCTTGCGCCGTCTTCAGCACGGCGGGCGAATCGGTGTTCTGGAACAGCACGTCGGCGCCACCGTTGATCAGGCTGGTGGCGGCTTCGGTTTCCTTGGGCGGGCTGAACCATTCGTTCACCCACACCACCTTGGTCTTGATCTTGGGATTGACCGACTGCGCGCCCAGCGTGAAGCTGTTGATGTTGCGGATCACTTCAGGAATCGGCACCGAGCCCACCACGCCCAGCGTGTTGGACTTGGTCATGGCACCAGCGATCACGCCGGCCATGTACGCGCCTTCGTAGGTGCGGCTGTCATAGGTGCGCATGTTCTCGGCGGTCTTGTAGCCGGTGGCATGCTCGAACTTGACACCCGGGTTGTCGGCCGCGACCTTGAGCATGGATTCCATGTAGCCAAAGGTGGTGCCGAAGATCAGCTTGTTGCCCTGGCCGGCCATGTCGCGCAGCACGCGCTCGGCATCGGCCGATTCGGGCACGCTTTCGACAAAGCTGGTCACGACTTTGTCGCCGAATTCCTTTTCCAGGGCCTTGCGGCCGTTGTCGTGGGCGTACGACCAGCCGCCGTCACCCACGGGGCCGACGTAGGCGAATGCGATCTTCAGCGGCTCGGCCTTGGGTGCGGGCGCTTCAGCGGCAGGAGCCGGCGCAGGCGCGGGGGCCGGTGCGGGTTCTTCCTTCTTGCCACAGCCCACCAGCGCGGCGGCAGCCACGGCGGACAGCGCTGCCACCTTGAGCAGAGAGCGTTTGTGAAGATCAGTCATGTCGTTTCCTTGTGATGAAAGAGGGTTGCAACAGTTGGGGCGAAAAAACGAAGATTATGGGCCGGGGCACCGCGCAGCCGTGCGGTCGGAATGCAGTGTTGCGCGCCATGCACCATCGGGAAAACCCCAACCACCAGTGCACCCCGCAGGTGCCCTGCTGGCTCGCGCCAGAAGCCAGTCACGGCCCTGCGCGGCGCCAAGGGCTGCCACGCGGCCGGGCACCACCGCAAGCCACCGCGCCAGAGGGCGGACAGCAATACGCAGTGCATCGACAGTCAAGCAGGTTGTCATGAGCCGGGATAGAACGGTTTGCCCAACGATGCCGGCATGTTCACCCGTATCCACGCAGGGTTGCGGGAGATAAGCGCCAGCACCACGATAGTGGCCACGTAAGGCAGCATGCTCAGCAACTGGCTGGCCACCTGCACGCCAGTGGCTTGCAAATGGAACTGGAGCATGGTCACGCCGCCAAACAGGTAGGCACCAAGCAATACGCGTGCCGGGCGCCAGGTGGCGAAGGTCGTCAGCGCCAGCGCAATCCAGCCCCGCCCGGCCACCATGCCTTCCACCCACAGCGGTGTGTACACGGTGGAAATGTAGGCACCTGCGAGACCGCACAGGGCGCCGCCCGCCATCACGGCGGCCAGCCGGATGCGGCGCACGGGATACCCCAGCGCATGCGCCGATTCGGGCGATTCACCCACCGAGCGCAGCACCAGTCCGGCGCGCGAGCGGTACAGAAACCAGATCAGGGCCGCCGCCAGCGCCATCGTGAGGTACACCAGCGGATGCTGGCGGAACAGGGCAGGCCCCACCAGCGGAACATCGCCCAGTACCGGCACGGCGTACTGGGGCAGCTCGGGCAGCTTGGCCTGCACGTAGCTGATGCCCGCAAACGCCGAAAATCCCACGCCAAAAAGGCTGAGTGCCAGCCCCGTGGCGTACTGGTTGGTGTTGAGCCAGATCACCAGCACGCCAAAGATGGCGGCCAGAAAGGCCCCCGCCGCCATACCGGCCGCAAAGCCCAGCCACGTGTTGCCGGTGTGCACCACCGTGGCGAACCCCGCAATGGCGGCGCACAGCATCATGCCTTCGGCGCCCAGGTTGACGATGCCGGCCTTTTCGTTGATGAGCAGGCCCAGGGCCGCAATGGCCAGCACAGTGCCCGCGCTGAGCGTGGCACCGATCAGGAGTGCATAGGCTTCCATCACTTGCCTCCCATGGCGATGTTGGAGGAGCCGACCCAGCGCACGCGGTAGGCAATCAGCGTGTCGCAGGCCAGCAGCGTGAACAGCAGCAGCCCCTGGAACACACCGGTGAGCGATTTGGGCAGGCCCAGGCGCGACTGCGCCAACTCACCACCGATGTAGAACATGCTCATGAGGATGGCCGAGAACACCATGCCCACAGGGTGCAGCCGACCCACGAAAGCCACGATGATGGCCGCGAAGCCGTAGCCCGCCGGCACGTAGGGCGTGAGCTGCCCGATGGGGCCCGCCACCTCCAGCGCGCCCGCCAGGCCGGCGGCGCCCCCCGAAACCAGCAATGCCGTCCACAGCGCACGGCGCGAAGAAAAACCGGCATAGCGCGCCGCCGCCGGTGCCAGCCCCCCCACCTGCTGGGCAAAGCCCGCCCGGGTGCGGAACAGGAACACCCACAATGCGCCGGCGCCGGCCAGCGCCAGCAGCAGCCCGATGTTCATGCGCGACCCCTGCATCAGCCGCGGGATCTGCGTGACCTTCTCGAAGGTCTTGGTCTGCGGAAAGTTGTAGCCCATGGGGTCCTTCCAGGGCCCGTAGACCAGGTAGCCCAGCACCAGCGTGGCCACATACACCAGCATCAGGCTGACCAGGATTTCGTTGGCATTGAACCGGTCGCGCAGCAGGGCCGTCAGCCCGCCCCACGCCATGCCGCCCACCACGCCCGCCAGCAGCACCGCCGGAACGATCCACGGCCCGGTGGACTTGTCGGCCAGCAGGGCCACGCCACCGGCCACCACTGCGCCGATGACAAACTGCCCCTCGGCGCCGATGTTCCAGACATTGGAGCGAAAGCACACGGCCAGCCCCAGCGCGATCAGCAGCAGCGGCGTGGCCTTGACCATGAGTTCGCCCAGGGCGTAGGGCGACCGCACCGGCTCCCAAAAGAACACCTGCAGGCCCCGCACAGGGTCCTTGCCCAGCGCGGCAAACAGCGCGATGCCGATCAGCACCGTGAAGGCCAGCGCCAGCAGCGGCGAGCCATAGCTCCACCAGCGCGATGCCTGCGGGCGGGGTTCAAGCTTGAGCATGCTGCGCCTCCTGGGTCAGCTGCGCGAGCTGTTCACGGTTGCGCGCCAGGTGGGCCTGCACGTCGGCATGCCACAGGCCGCTCATCCACTCGCCGATGCGCTCCACCGTGGCTTCGGCGCGGGGCACCGACGGCGAGAGATGGCCCTTGGCCACCACATGCAGGCGGTCACAGATTTCAAACAATTCGTCCAGCTCCTCGCTCACGACCAGCACGGCACAGCCGGCGTCGCGCAGCGCCAATATTTCGCCGCGGATCTGCGCGGCCGCGCCCACGTCCACGCCCCAGGTGGGCTGCGAGACGATAAGCAGTTTCGGGTTGGCGTCGATCTCGCGCCCAACGATGAATTTCTGCAGGTTGCCCCCCGACAGCGACTTGGCCGCCGAGTCGGGGCCGCCGGCTTTCACGTTGAAGCGCTCGATGATCGCCCGCGCATGGGCCTGCAGCGCGCCCACGCGGATCCAGCCACTGCCTGCCACGGCATCGGTGCGCGTGAGCAGCAGGTTGTGCGCCAGGCCCATGGTGGGCACGGCGCCGCGCCCCAGGCGTTCCTCGGGCACGAAATGCAGGCCCAGTGCGCGCCGCTGGGCCGGGCCCATGCGGCCCGCGTTCTGCCCAGCCACCTGGATGCTGGCCGGCTCGGCGCGTGCATCCTCGCCCGACAGGGCATAAAGCAACTCTTTCTGGCCGTTGCCCGACACGCCGGCAATGCCCACCACCTCGCCCGCCCGCACCTCGAACTGCAGGTCGATCAGGTCCACGCCAAACTGGTCGGCCCGCGGCAGCGAAAGCCCGTCCACGCGCAGCACCGTGGCACCGGCCTGCACGGCGCGGTGCTGCAATGCCGGGGGCTCGGCCCCGATCATCATGCGCGAGAGCGAGGCGTTCGACTCTTCCGCCGGGTTGCAAACGCCCGTGACCTTGCCGCCGCGCAGCACGGTGCAGGCGGTGCACAGCGCACGGATCTCGTGCAGCTTGTGGCTGATATAGAGAATGCTGCAGCCCTCGCTGGCCAGCTTGCGCAGCACGACGAAAAGCTTTTCGACCGCCTGGGGCGTGAGCACCGAGGTGGGCTCGTCAAGGATGAGCAGCTGGGGGTCGGTGAGCAGCGCGCGGATGATTTCCACACGCTGCATCTCGCCCACGCTCAGGGTGTGCACGGGGCGCAGCGGGTCGATGTCGAGGCCGTATTCCGACGCCTTGGCGGTAATGCGCTGCGTCACCTCGGCCAGGGCATGGCGCCGGTCCAGGCCCAGCCACACGTTCTCGGCCACCGTGAGGGTGTCGAACAGGCTGAAATGCTGGAACACCATGGCAATGCCCAGGGCCCGCGCCTCTTGCGGGTTGCGCACCTGCACGGGCTGGCCGTTGAAGTGCACGCTGCCTTCGTCGGGCTTGACCGAGCCGTAGATGATCTTCATCAGCGTGGACTTGCCCGCGCCGTTTTCGCCCAGCACGGCGTGGATCTCGCCCGGCTGCACGGCCAGCGAGACACCGCTGTTGGCCACGACGGCGGGGTAGCGCTTGGTGATGCCCGCCAGCTGCAGCCGCGGCGGCACTGCGCCCGGCAGGCCCGGCGGGTGGGAGAAGGGGGTGGAACTCATGCGGAGGATTGTCTCTCAGTTTTTACGAATTGTTATTGGGTTCAAACCCGACTCATGCGCTTGTTCCACATACCTTAGCAGCTATTCTTTTCGTAGCGACGATGCCACGGCCTTCACGCAGTCGCGCAGCCACCCCGCCGCTGCCGAATGGTGCGTGCGCGCATGCCAGAGCTGGTAGTACATCAAACGCGGAAACGGCACCGGGCACGGCAGAACCGCCACGGGCAGCTGCGCCGTGTAGCGTTCGCAGAACTGGCGGCCGGTGGTGAGCACAAGCAAGCTCGATGCCACGATGTTGGGAATAAGGCTGAAATGCGCGCAGCGGGCCGTGATGTTGCGTGCCATGCCCAGGCTGTCGAGGTGGGCGTCGATCACGCCCCGCGCCCCCGGGTGGGTGGGGGTGGGAGCGATGTGCTCGGCGGCCAGCCAGCCGTCCACGTCCCAGCCGCGCCGCACGGCGGGGTGGTCCTGGCCCACCAGGCAGACCACCTCATCGCCAAACAGGCGGCCCATGTGCAGGTCCTCGGGCGGCTGGGGCCAGTTGCCGATCACCACGTCCACCTCGCCCTGCGCCAGGTGGGCGTGGTAGTGCGCGTCGGCCGACAGGGGCAGGATCTCGATGGGGCACAGGGGCGCCTCGACCTTGATGCGCGCCACCAGCTGGGGCAGGAACAGCGGATCGAGGTAATCGCTGGCGGCCACGCGGAAGGTGCGGGTGGCGGTGCGCGGGTCGAAACCGCGCGCATCGGAGAACAGCGCCTCGGCCGAGCGCAGGATGGCACCGGCCGGCTCCACCATGCGCAGCGCGGCGTCGGTGGGCATCATGCTGGCGCCCGAGCGCACGAGCAGCCGGGTCGCCCGAGAGGTCGCGCAGCCGCCGGAGTGCCGCCGACACGGCCGGCTGGTGCATGCCCAGGCGCACGGCGGCCCTCGATACGCTGCGTTCAGTCAACACGGTGTGCAAGACCCTTATGAGATGGAGGTCTATCTTGTCGAAAAGGGCTTGGTCTCTCATAGCGGTGCGTGCATTGATGTCATAAGCTAGTGCTTATGCCGGGGGCCTGAAGCCGCCCTACCCTCTGAAGAACCGATCGCAATCGAAGTGGCCTCTGACATGACAACCCGACCCCTGCAATTCCTGCGCCGCGGCCAGCCGGTGGCGCTGGCCAATGTACCACCCGACCGCACGCTGCTGCAGGTGCTGCGCGAAGACCTCGCATGCACGGGCACCAAGGAAGGCTGCGGCGAAGGCGATTGCGGCGCCTGCACCGTGGTGCTGGGCGAGGCGCGCGGCGGCAAGGTGCACTACAGCGCCGTGAACAGCTGCATCCGGCTGGCGCATTCCGTTGACGGCATGGCCCTGTGGACCGTGGAAGACCTGGCTGAAGACCCGCTGATCCAGCCGGTGGCTTCGGCCCACCAACCGTCGCGGGCGGACAGCGGGGAAGGCGCACGGAGTGCAGGAACCGGAATGGACACACAGGCCCATGAGGATTCCGACGGGCGGGGAGGAGAGGGACCCGCATCCCCTTCCGGCGCCACGACGCCCCCCGTTCGCGCAGCAGGTTTGCACCCGGCGCAGGAGGCGATGGTGCAGTGCCACGGCTCGCAATGCGGCTTTTGCACGCCCGGCTTTGTGATGAGCCTGTTCGGCATGTACCAGAACCACGTCGTGCCCTCGCTCGCACAGGCGGGCAGCGCGCAGCCCTGCCAGCAACCGCAGGGCACGGGCTTGGGCTCCACGCCGTGCGCGGGCCCCGGCCAGCCCATCACCCGCGAACTTGCACAGCAGGAACTCTCGGGCAACCTCTGCCGGTGCACGGGCTACCGCCCCATTCTGGACGCCGCCCAACGGATGGGCACGCTGCCCCCCGTGGCCGTGGACGAGGCCGAATTGCTACATAAATTAGAGCTTATGGCGCACAACCAGCAAGCGCTGGAAGGCTCTTTGGCCTATATGGCACCGACCACCCTGCCCGCCCTGCTGGCTGCCCGCGCCGCGCACCCCACGGCCCAGATCGTGGCAGGCTGCACCGATGTGGGGCTGTGGATCACCAAGCTGCACCGGCAATATGCCCAGGTGATCGACGTCACCCGCGCGGCCGAGCTGCGCCAGCTGCAGCACAGCGCGCACCACATCACCATAGGCGCGGCCGCCACGCTGACCGAGGCCTTCGACGCCCTGGTGCAGCAATGGCCGCAGTTGCGGGGCTTTGCCGCGCGGTTCGCCGGCCTGCCGGTGCGCAATGCGGGCACCCTGGGCGGCAACGTGGCCAACGGCTCGCCCATCGGCGACTCGATGCCGCTGCTGATCGCCTTGCGCGCCCAGGTGGTGCTGGCCAGCGTGCGTGGCGAGCGCGCCATGGCGCTGGAAGACCTGTACACCGGCTACCGCCAGAACGTGATGGCGCCCGACGAGCTGCTGGTGCGCATCGTGGTGCCCCGGCCCGGCGTGAGCGAGGCGCTGCGCGCCTACAAGGTCTCGAAACGCTTTGACGACGACATCTCCGCCGTCTGCCTGGCCATCCATCTGGACATCGAGGACAACACCGTGCGCCGCGCCAGCATTGGCGCAGGCGGCGTGGCACCCACCCCGGCGCGCGCGCGCCGCACCGAAGCCGCACTGGCGGGCCAACCCTGGAACGCCGCGACCGTCGCACTGGCTGCGCAGGCACTGCAGGCCGAATTCACCCCACTCAGCGACATGCGCGCCAGCAGCACTTACCGCCGCACAGTGCTCACGGGGCTGCTGCAGCGTTTCTGGCTGGAGAGCCAGGGCGAAGAGGCCGTGAGCGTGGAACACTTCCGCCTGGAGGCCCTGGCATGAACCAGCGTGACCCA
>NZ_ACQT01000111.1 GCF_000175235.1 Acidovorax delafieldii 2AN
ACCACCCATCCCGACCTGGTGGCCAACGAATACACCGGCTACCAGCTGTGCCGTGCGCTGGGCCTGCACTGCGCCGACGTGCGCGTGATCACCCGCGCCGAAGCCGATCTGCCCGATGCCGTGCCCTTCGACGAGATACTGGCCGTGCAGCGCTTTGACCACCTGCCCGGCGGTGCGCGCGTGCACATGGAAGAATTCAACCAGGTGCTGGGCTATACGCCCCGCCAGAAGTACGGCAAGGGCATCCTGCAGGACTGGGCCACCATGCTGCGCGTGCTCAATCGCCTCAGCGGCCAGCCGGTGCAGGACACGCGCGAGTTTCTGGCCCGCATGGTGGCCTTCATCCTCATGGGCAACACCGATGCGCACCTGAAAAACTGGGCGCTGGTCTACCCCGACGCGCACGTGCCGCAGCTCGCCCCCCTGTACGACCCGGTATGCGTGGCCGCGTTTTTTGGCGGCGTGCCCGAAACCCAGTACGCAATGAACCGCGCCATCGACAACAAACTGAAGGCATTCGGCTGGAACGACATGGAAGCACTGGCCAGATCGGCGGGGTTGCTGCGGGTGCCACGGCACATGGCATTGCTGCGCAATACCGTGCGCCAGGCCCAGGCCACCTGGCCCGCGCTGCTGCAGTCCGCGCCACCCACCATGCGCACCGCGGTGCTTGAGCGGCTGGGTGGCGGGGTGGCGCTGACGGGCTGATCACTGCGGGTTCCCGCTCTTGGCGTTTGCCGATGCGGGCAGGCCAGGCCTCGGGCGGCCACGCTGCAGCGTCTGTGCTCACGGATTCGCCGCTCACCCAGCCCGGCAGCCTTTTGCCTTCAAGGCCTTCGGCATTCCATGAGGGCGGAGCACCCCTTGCTTCAACCCGCAGGGTGGCCACAGGATGGAAGGCCGCCCTGTGACCCGGCTGGATGAATGCCCGTCCGCACAGGGAACTGCTTCAGTCTTGATAGCGCCTTGCGCAAGTGCATCAAGCGCTGCAGCCGGAATTGATGCCTATTCCACGGCCGGAACATGCCCACCGCGTCCATGGGCGGCAGCCCGGCCATTGCCCCGGTCCCGCGGCCGTCCAGCCCTCTGGTCAGTTGAGCCGGCCCCTGCGCCGGCAGCGTCGGGTACCGGGTTACCGCCCCACACCGGTTTACTTGCGTTTTGATAGCAGCCAATGCCGCACCAGAAAGCGCTGCAAGCCATTTTCGCTGCCAAATCGACATGGCTCGGCCCCGAAGCGCCGCCATCACGGATGGGGATCACGGGTGACGCGCCACACCGCATTGCCCACGTCGTCCGCCACCATCAGCGCACCCCGCGAATCGACGGCCACGCCCACCGGGCGGCCCCAGGCCTGGCCTTGCGGGCTGACGAAGCCCGTCAGCACATCCAGCGGAAGACCAGCTGGCTGGCCATTGGCGAAGGGCACGAACACCACCTTGTAGCCGCTGCGCGGCTTGCGGTTCCACGAACCATGCTCCCCCACGAAAGCACCTTCCGCCAGGGCGGGCAGCAACGCCGGGCCGGTGACGAAGGCCAACCCCAGCGGGGCCACGTGGGAGCCGAGCGCGTAGTCTGGCGCAATGGCCTGCGCCACCAGATCGGGTCGTTGCGGCTGCACGCGCGGGTCCAGGTGCTGCCCGAAGTAGCTGTAGGGCCAGCCATAGAAAGCGCCTTCCTTGACGGAGGTGAGGTAGTCGGGCACGAGGTCGTTGCCCAGCTCGTCGCGCTCGTTCACCACCGTCCACAGCGCCCGCGTGTGCGGTTGCCAGGCCATGCCGTTGGGGTTGCGCAGGCCCGAAGCCCACACGCGGTGGGCGCCCGTGAGACGGTCCACCTCCCAGATGGCGGCGCGGCCCGCTTCTGCTTCCAGGCCATTCTCGCCCGCGTTGCTGTTGGAGCCCACCGTCACGTAGAGCTTGGCGCCATCAGGGCTGGCAATGAGGTTTTTCGTCCAGTGGTGGTTGATGGGGCCGGCCGGCAGTTCGACGAGGCGCGTGCCAGGCCCGGTGATGGCCGTCTGCCCGCTCTGGTAGTCGAAACGCAGCACCGCGTCGGTATTGGCGACGTAGAGGGAGTTGCCCACCAGCGCCATCCCGAACGGCGAATGCAGGCCCTGCAAGAAGGTGGTGCGGATCTCCGCTCGACCATCGCCGTCGGCATCGCGCAGCAACGTGATGCGGTTTGCCGAGCGCTGCCCGGCGCCCGCGCGCTTCATCACAAGCTTCATGGCCAGCCCCTTGAGACCCCGCGCATCCTGCGGCTTGGGAGGTGCGTTGCTCTCGGCCACCAGGACATCGCCATTCGGCAGCACCATCAACCAGCGCGGATGGTCGAGCCCCGTGGCCAGCGCCGTCACGCGCAGCCCTGGCATGGGCACAGGCTGCGTGCCTGCCGGCCAGCCCACGGCAGGTGCGATGTGTACCGTGGGAAGGGTGGAACGCTCGGGGGGTGGCAGAGTGGGCGCGGGACCTACGCCGGCCTGCGGGGGCATCTGCGACGGGGTGGCGCACGCGCCAAGGGCGCCGAGGGCACCCAGCGCCAGAACGGCGCGCCTCAGCAGGGCGCCTGCCCGTGCACACCAGACCCTGCGCCCGCCCACGTGGCAAGGCGTCGGGGTAGCGCGAGAAATCTGCATCACCAGGGCCCCCTTTGAACTGCGGCGCACGCCGCCGCACCTTTGGCACTGTGCCGCAGGGACAAGTCCCCTCGCGTAGGCGCGCAACGCCCGGGAATGTCCGCATTTGGCTTGAAGGTTGCACCCTTCTGCCCGCCCTCCCCGCCCGGCCCGCCGGTACAGCCGGCACTCTCGGCCCCCTGGAAAAAGGCCCCCAGCCTTGTGATCGCCCAGCGTGCGAACCGCGCCGCGCAAAGCCTTGGCCGCTGTCCCAAGAAACCACTTTCGCCACCGCATCAGATGGCGGGCCCATTGCGCTCGCGGCGCACTGCGCCTGCCGTTGCGCACGGCACCATTTGCCGTATCAAAAATGTCCGGTGTCAAGATACTTCGCTTTTTTGGCGAGTGAGCGCAAGCCCACGCAAGCTCATATCTGACGCGGATTTAGAGAACATTCGGGCGTTGGAAAAGACACGCTCCCTCCAGGTCAGGAGCCAAATGGGAGCCTGTGGATTGTGCACACTGAGCGCACTGACGCGATAGAGAGCGTAGGCGTTTGGAGCGCGGCGGTCATGGTTCGCCGTGGCGCGCACCCTCGGCAGACCACGGCGGATCACGCAATGCCTCCACCAAGAAGTCGATCAACTTCCTCACCTTGAGCGGCAACTGCTTGCGTGTTGGGTAGAGCGCCTGGATGCTGAGTTCGTGCAGCCGGAAATCTGGGAGCAGCTTGATGAGTCGACCATCGCGCAGGTCTTCATGCACCAAAAAGTCAGGCTGCAGGATCACCCCCTGATCCGCCAGCGCCGCCACTCTGCAGGTGTCACCGTTGTTGGCATGGATGCGGGAATTCACGTGCACTATGACTTTGCCTTGTGGGCCTTCGAAGCTCCACTCATCCCCGAACCTTGAATAGCTATACGAAATCACATCGTGCCGGATGAGGTCGTGTGGATGCTCAGGTATGCCGCGCCTCGCCAGGTAACCGGGAGACGCGCACAGGGCCATGCCTGAGCGAGCCAACTCACGGCTGATCAAGTTGGAGTCCATCGGCCTGCCGATGCGCACGACCAAGTCATAGCCTTCTTCCACCAGGTCAACAACACGATCCGACAGCACGATGTCCAACGTGACTTGTGGATTCTCGGCCGCGAAACGCCCCCACAGTGGAGCCAGGTGTATGACGCCGAACGTAAGCGGTGCGCCGATCCGCAAACGGCCATGCGCCTGGACCGTAGAGGCCGCTACCTCGGCATTGGCCTCCTCAACGGCCTGCAGGATGTCCTTGCACCGCTGGTAATAGGTGCGTCCCTCGTCCGTCATCGACAGGCGGCGCGTCGTTCGTTGCAACAGCCTGCCACCCAGTGCGGCTTCCAGGTCGGCAACCTGCCGGGAGACGGCGGGCTTGGAAAGGCCGGTCGCATCCATGGCACCGACGAAGCTGCCCGCATCCACGACCGCGACATAGGTTCTCATGGCCTGCAGAGCGTCCATTATCTTTCTCTGAGAGACTATTTGTCTAATTTTATCCAGTTTATCTCTCAATGAAAAACAAATAAATTTCAAGTGCGCCGACGTCTTGTATGGCGAGTGGGGAGACAGGTCTCCCTGGCAGTCAATCCCTGGAAGCTGAAAGGAACACCATCATGAACATCACCGTCATCGGCGCCGGCAACATGGGCTCGGGCTTCGTCAAGCAACTCGCCAAGGCCGGCCACCAGGTGCGCGTGACCGCGCGCGATTTGACCAAGGCCCAGGCGCTGGCTGCGGTCCAGGCGGGCGTCACCGCTGTGCCCGCCGGACAGGCATTGGGCGACTCCCAGGTCGTCATCGTGGCTACGGGCTATGCCGATGCGGTGCCGGCGCTCAAGGCCCTGGGGCCGCTGGAAGGTCGCATCGTCGTCGACATCACCAATCCTCTGACGGCCGACTACATGGGACTGACTCTGGGCTTCGACACATCGGCTGCCGAGGAGATCGCCAAAGCCGTGCCTAGTGCCCACGTGGTCAAGGCTTTCAATACAGTGCTGGCCCAGGTGCTGGCCGACGGTCCATCCTTCGCCGATGGCCAGACCGTCCCAGTGTTCTACGCCGGCGACGACGAGCGCGCCAAGCAGACCGTGCGTGCACTGGCCGAAAGCATCGGCTTCAAACCGGTGGATGCCGGTGGGCTAAAGAACGCGCGCTACCTGGAGCCATTGGCTGGCCTGAACATCTACTTCGCCTACGGCGCGGGCCAGGGCACGCAGATCGCGCCTACCTGGATCCACCGCGTCTGATCTGCTTTCGAATCGCGAGGAACCACCTTGACGCCGCTGCCCAGCCACTTCGTCTCGCATCGTGCCCCCACTTTCGCCCTGGAGCCAGGCCGCGCTGGCGCGTTACTGCGCGACATCGGCCAGCGCATCGAGGCGCTGCCTGACGTGCGCGCCGTGCAGGTGGTCTCTCCGCACTGGCGCACGCTCTCCGTGTTCAAGCCAGCGGGTACCGCGGCATTTTTTCCGCTCACTGGGACTGCCCGGCGGACTGGCGTATTTCACGATCGCGGCCGAGTTCGCTGGCGGCGTGGCGCTAATTCTGGGCATCTGGCCGCGCGCTGCCGCTCTCGATTTGGTGCCCATGATGCTCGGAACCATTGTGACTGTGCACGGCAAGGCCGGCTTCTTTTTCGACAGCCCCAAGGGCGGGTGGGAACACCCCGCCTTCTGGTCCGTCAGCTTGCTGGTGCTCGCGCTGGCAGGTGATGGCGCTTGGGCGTTGCTACCAACCAAGACCCTGCTCCAACTGATCGGCCTGTGATCGGCCAAAGCATTTTTCACCCCTCTCGCAAGAACCAACATGTCAAAACACATATCGACTTTCACTCCGGACCTGGGTCGTCGGCAATTGCTATCGGCTGCCATCGCGTTGCCTGTGGCAATGGCGGGCCAGCACGTCTCTGCGGCCACACTCGGTGCGGCCCATACGGCAGAAGCCGAGTCCGCGGAATTGCAAGCGCTGTATCAGGCTGCCATTCGTGAAGGGGGCAAGCTTGTCGTCTATGCAGGCGGCGATACCGCCCAGCAGCAGGATGCGACCAAAGCCGCATTCGTGAAGCGCTTCCCGGGCATCGACATCCAGATCATCGTGGACTACAGCAAGATCCACGACGTGCGGATCGATAACCAGATCGCCCGAGGCGCTGCCGTGCCGGACGTGGTGCAATTGCAAACGCTGCAGAACTTCCCGCGCTGGAAAAAGGAAGGGCACTTGCTCGCCTTCAAGCCAGCTGGCTTCGCGGGCCTTCATCCCCAGTTCAGAGATGCGGACGGCGCCTGGCAGGCCATCGGCGTGCTGGCCTTCAGCCTGATGTACGACGTGGCCGGGGTGGGCACGGACGCTCCCCGCTCCCCGCAAGATCTGGCCGATCCCAAGTGGAAGGGCAAGATCGCATCTTCCTACCCGCAAGACGACGACGCAACGCTGTTCCTGTTTAAGCAGTACGCGCAGGCCTATGGCTGGGACTGGGTGGGCAAACTGGCCACGCAAGACATCCAGTTCGCCCGGGGCACCCACACGCCACGCGAGGCCATCTCGGCCAAGCGTGCGCTGATTGGCACAGGCGGTTCTGGTTCGCTCACGGCCGCCGACGCGCCAGTGCGCTGGGCTGTGGCCGAGGGCCACCCCTTCATGGCCTGGGGGCAGCGCGCGGCCATCCTGAAGAGGGCGCGCAACGTCAATGCAGCCAAGCTCTATATGGCGTGGCAAATTTCCCGCGAACGCCAATCCACGTATTACAACGGCTGGTCGGTACGCACCGACGTCCAGCCCGCCGGCAACCTCAAGCCAGTCTGGGAATACGCCAACGCCCACGTGAACGAGTTTCCCGAGTTCATGGCTGATCGGGCGTTAGTCGAGCGGTGGCGCCAGACCTTCGTGATGTACCTGGGCGATGTGCAAGGACCGCCGAGCCCCGGCGTCCTCGGCCTGCAACCTGGGCTTGAGCGCCTCTAAGCCAACAGCGTGGCTGGGTCATTCATGGACTGCCGTGAAGACCTAGCCGTCCAACCGGACTGAACCAAAAGAGCAGTCAGGCCCGATCCATCAACCTTTAGCGCTATCCCTATGAAGAACAATCTTGATTTCAGTATCTCGCGCGAAAACCTCTTCATCCCCGGCTTGGGAAACTTCTACGAGAAATTCGCCATGCCCACCGGCTGGCTGCTGCTGCGCTTGATGCTCGGCAGCTGGATGCTGATTGAGGGCTGGCCCAAGCTGATGAGCCCCATGAGCCAAGTAGGCTTTGTGGAAATGATCGGTTTCCATCCGGGCTGGCTGTTCTCGCCTTTGCTGGCAGTAATGCAGGTCGTCGGCGGTATCTCGCTCATCCTCGGGCTCTACACACGGCCCTTTGCGCTGGCGAGTACCGTCATGCTCCTCGTGACGGTGTACTACCACTTGCAGTTTCCCTACGACGCGGCTCCATTGCTCACGCAGGCAGGAATAGATGCCCTCAAGGCGAATCCGGAGATGACGACCCCCAGCGGCGCCAAGCGCCTGGCCGATGGCGGATTGTTCTTTGTGGACCTTCTGCAACACAAGGCTATCCAGCTTTCCAGCCTCTGGGCCGCAGGGAATCTTTTCTTTGCCGCGTTTGGCGGAGGCGTTTTCTCGCTGGACCGCAAGCTCAGGAAAACCTTCTAACGGGTCGAATGAGCCGCCGCCAGTTCAGGCCAGATCGCGTTTTCGCGAATGACCTGCCATTGAAAGCCTGTATATAGGCGGCGTTGGCTCTGCTCAATGAAAGCGCATCTTCAAGCGGTGCGTTCGAGGTTGATATTGGCCACGATGACTCCTCGGAAAGACCCGTTTCCAAGAGCCACGTAAGGACCACGATAGCGGAAGCCGGGTCAGGTTTCGGAAAGCACCGGCATCTGATGGACGCGCCTAAGTTATTGATAAACCTGCTGTATTTAGCTTTGGCGCAGTCCAGCGAAGCGCCGGGCTGGAGCCAGCGTGAAATAAAAAAGCCCGCACGGGGCGGGCTTGCATTCACGGCGCGGCAGCGGCGCTGCCGCGGCATGGACCGCGCGGTCAGCGCAGCATCCGCTTGACGGGCTCGTACCGGTCCTGGTTGGTAGTGGTGGAGGCCTGGGCAAACTTCGCCGACAGCAGTGGCTCGAGTTTGGCCGCACGTTCGGCGGGTGCCGGATGGGTGCTGAACAGCATCTGGTAGTTGGCGTCCTGCGTCGAACCGGAAGCGGCATACATCCGCAACACGCTGGAAAGCCCCGTCGGCGAGTACCCCGCACGTGCGGCGTAGAGCACGCCCTGGCGGTCGGCGTCGAACTCGTCGGCCTTGTCCAGCCCCTTGGCGTAGATGTTCTTCACGGCGTTGACCACGGCCGAACTGATGGCCGAATTGCCCGCCTTGGCCTGCACGATGCCGCCGGCGATCTGCGTGAATCCGCCCTGCTTGAGCGCGGCCAGGTAGTGGCCCCGCATGACGTGCGCCACCTCGTGGCCCAGCACGCCGGCCAGTTCCGATTCGGACTTGAGCTGCCGCAGCAGGCCCACGGTGACGAACACGAAGCCGCCAGGGGTGGCGTAGGCATTCACGGCCTCGGAATCGATCACACCGAAGCGCCAGGCAAAGTTGATTTCACGCCCGTCCTTGTCCTTGGGACGCTCGGCCTGCATGGCCACCCACCAGCCGACCTGGTTCACGTAGCGCTGTACGGCTTCGTTGCGCAGCAGCGGGCGGGCGCCCAGCAGGACCGACGAGAACTCGGTTCCCAGCTTGCGCTGTTCATCGGCCGAATAGTCCTTGAGCGCGGCGGACGCGCCTTCGACGACATTCATGAGGCCGTCGGCCATGCCGCCGCCACCGCCTCCGCCGCCCAATGCACTCAGCGCGGTCGACAGCCCGCCCAGGCCGCCAGACGCCGCGCTGCCCGTGGGCATGGTTTCGCAGGCGGTCACGAGCATCAATGCGGCGAGTGCCGCTGCCAGTCGTTGGAGTTTCATTTGTCGGCTCCCGTGTAGGCATCGAAGGGCTGGCTCGCCAGCTTGCCGCTGCGTGCATATTGTTCGGCCTGGCCGCCCGTCACGGCGTAGCGCTCGAGCTGCTGCACCTCGGCCGGGGCCGGCTGCGCGTTGGCCAGTTGCTCCTGCGTGAGGCCTCGGGTGCCGGTGGTGGCCGTGGGGCGGGTGCTGCTGGCAGAGAACATGCCGGTCAAACCCGTGAGCGGGTTGGCGCTCGCGGCCGGCGCAGGCGCCGCGCCTTCCGCGGACTTGACGTGGGTCTGGCGTACCCAGCCCTCCTGGTTACCGGACTTGACCTTCAGCCAGCCCCCCTGCGAGCCGGTCTGCTCCAGCCGGGCACCCCGGGCCAGCCGGCCTTGCGCCTTGGCATCGAGCGCGGGATTGGCCCGCAGTTCGGTGGCCGTGGTCACTTCCAGCGACTGGGCGTGTGCACCCGCGCCAAGCAACAGCAATGCCGCGATGGCCAGCCGCCGCAGCCGTCCCCCGCACATGGTGTCATTCATGCTCTCTCTCCTGTGATGGGCAGCCTGCGCGGCCGCTCGCCTGTTGTGAAATTGCGGCCCCGTGGGCGCAACACGCTATTTTTCACGGTTTTCGCCCCGGCGTCCGGTGCTGCCGCCCGGAAAAACGGAACAAATGCCGATTTTTGCCACTCCGGCCTTTCAGGCCTGATTACCCGCCAGGCCCGCCGACAAGCCCTCGCTGGCCGGCAGGCGGCGGGGCTCAAAGAGCTGCACCGCCTGCTCGCGGCCCTTGACCTCGAACGCCCCCCGGTCGATGAATTCGAAGGCGCCCGCGCATTGTGCCCGCGTTGCCTCCGAAACGAGCACACGCGCAACGCCCTTGGTGCAACCTTCGATGCGACTGCACAGATTGACCGTGTCGCCAATGGCCGTGTAGTCCAGCCGCCGCGCAGTGCCCAGAAAGCCCACCACGGCCTCGCCCGTGTGCACGCCGATGCCGATGTCGAAGGCCGTCGTGGGGTCTGTGCGCGCCATGTCGCTGGCAAAGCGCTGCAGCGCGTCGGCCATGTCGAGCGCCGCTTCCACGGCCAGCACCGCGTGGCGAGGCTGGGCCATGGGCGCCCCCCAGAAGGCCATGATGGCGTCGCCGATGAACTTGTCGAGCGTGCCCTGGTGACGAAAGATGACCTCGACCTGCATCTCGAAATAGCGGTTGAGGATCTCCACGATCTCTTCGGGCTTGCGGTGCTCCGACAGACTGGTGAAGCCGCGGATGTCCGAAAACAGCACGGTGATCTCGCGGCTGGCCGACACCTCGGCCTCGGCCACCTGGGCCGATTCCGAAAGGCTCTGCACGATGCGCGGATCGACAAAGCGCGAAAACATGGCCTGCACATGCCGCCGCTCACTCATCTCCAGGCGCGAAGACAGCAGGCCCAGCGCCAGCAGGGCGCCCGCACCCAACGCCAGCGTGGACACCGGCATCCAGTACACATTGCGGCCCAGCGCCCACGCGGCGGCCGTGAGGGCCAGCGCCGCCACCACCAGGTAGCCGCTGGCCGCCCAGGTGGGCGACACGCGGCGCACGAAGGCCAGGCCCAGGCCGTTGATCAGCAGCAACGCGAGCGCTGGGCTGGCCCATGGCGGGGCTGTCCGCAGCCAGTCGCCGCCCTGCAGGTTGGCCAGCCCCGTGGCCAGCACGAACGGCCCGGGCGTGGTGGCATCGATGGGGGTGGGCACGAAGTCGAGCAGGCCGCTGGCGGTGGCGCCAATGATGATGATCTTGCCGCGCGCATCGAACGGCAGCCGGCCATCGCCGCTTTGCGTGGCCAGGTAGGCCTTGGCGTAGGGAATGCGCGTGAACTCGCGGCCATACCAGTTCAGGCGAAAGCGGGGGCTGGCCGGGCGAGGCAGGTCGAGCGCCTCGGCCACGCGGCCCAGGATGTGCGGAATCCACCAGCCCTGCACATCGCGCCCCAGCTCGGTCTGGCGGCCCAGCCCGTCGCGGTCCTTGATGAAGTTGATGTAGCCCGTGCGCCACGCTTCGGGCGGCAGGGCGGTGGGGCCGTCGATGCCGTATCGCGCCGCGGGGTCGGCCTTCTCGCCAGCACGGATGCCCATGGCCGGTGGCGCCAGGGCCAGCGTGGCGCGCTCGGCCGAATCCTCCATCAGGATCATCGGCACATAGGCCCGCTCGAACGCCAGGGCCTGCGCAAGCTGGGCGTCGTTTTCAGGCCGGAAGCGGTCGGGCGGCGAAAGGATGAGGTCGAGCACGATGGCACGCGGCTGCTGCGCCGCCAGGGCCTGGATCAGCTCGGCATGGATGACCCGGGGCCAGGCCCAGGCGCCGGCGACCTCGAACATCTGCGGATCCTTCAACGAAGGCTGGTCAATGTCGATCAGCACCACGTCTTCCGGCGGCACGCGGCCCTGCGCATGCCAACGCAACAGCGCATCGCCCACCCGGTTGTCGATGGCGTCGAGCTTGTGCGACCAGAGCAATTCGGCCATCGCCAGCGCGCTCAGCACGAGGCACAGCGCCCCATAGAGCGCAACGCGCCCGAAACGCTGGCGCAGGGTTTTCAGCAAGGACGTGGATGGGGCGTGCACGGGCGCGAGTATCCCTGCACCCAGGCACCGCCATCAACTGCACATGGCTGCGCGTGTCGGCGCCAGACCACAGCGGGACGCTGGTGCCGGGGCTTGCGCGCCATCACCACGCGGGGTAAGCGAGCGCCGTGCACGCCATGGCCGTGGCGCCGCGCCGGGCGCCGGCGCGCAAATGGGCGTGGTGCCAACGCGCTTGCCCGGCAGGCTGCGCCGGCCCCAGAAGCTGGCCGGCAAGGATGCAACACGCACCATTTCCGCCTGCTGGGCCGGGGCGTTCCGCGCCCTCCCACGCGATGCCCATCGAGGGCGCTTCATAAAAGATAGCAACTTGCGATTGCTGGACAAGCGCTGCAGCGCGAAAACTCTCCAAAACTCAGCCGGCCACGCACACCTGCGTCTGCTCGCCCAGGCCGGTTGCGCCCAGCCGCACCACGTCGCCGGGCTTGAGAAACCTCGGCGCGGGCTTCTGGCCCAGGCCCACGCCTGCGGGGGTGCCGGTCAACACAATGTCGCCGGGCTCAAGCGTCATGAACTGGCTGATGTACGACACCACGGCAGGTACGCCAAAGATGAAGTTGCGCGTGTTGCCGCTTTGCATGCGCCGGCCGTTCACCTCCAGCCACAGGTCGATCGCATGGGGGTCGGGCACTTCGTCGGCGGTAAGCAGCCAGGGCCCCAGCGGGGCGAAAGTGTCGTGGCTCTTGCCCTTGTCCCATTGCCCGCCGCGCTCGATCTGCCATGCGCGCTCGGAGACATCATTGGCCAGCACGTAGCCCGCCACATGCTCCAGCGCCTGCGCTTCGCCCACCTGGCGGGCGCGGGTGCCGATGACGACGCCCAGCTCCACCTCCCAGTCGGTCTTCAGCGCGCCGGCCGGAATGCGCAGGGCGTCGTTGGGGCCGCTCAAGGCGGTGACGGCCTTCATGAACAGGACGGGCTCGGGCGGCGGCTGCATACCGGCTTCGAGCGCGTGGTCGGCATAGTTCAGCCCCACGCAGA
>NZ_ACQT01000110.1 GCF_000175235.1 Acidovorax delafieldii 2AN
GCCGGCAGGCGTTTCAGCGCGGCGCACGTCGCTCATGAAGGATCAGAGCAGGTGCTTCACGCCGTCCTGCTCGCCCTGCAGTTCTTCCAGCGTCTTGTTGATGCGCTCTTGCGAGAAGGCGTCGATTTCAAGGCCTTCCACCACCTTGTATTCACCGTTTTCACAGGTGACCGGGAAACCGAACATAGTGTCCTTGGGAATGCCGTACTGGCCGTCCGATGGAATACCCATGGTGACCCACTTGCCGTTGGTGCCCAGAGCCCAGTCGCGCATGTGATCGATGGCGGCGTTGGCAGCCGAAGCTGCCGACGACAGGCCACGTGCCTCGATGATGGCGGCGCCGCGCTTGCCCACCGTGGGCAGGAACACGTTGGCGTTCCATTCCTGGTCGTTGATCATCTTGGCGACACTTTCGCCCTTGATGGTGGCGAAACGGTAGTCGGCGTACATCGTGGGCGAGTGGTTGCCCCACACGGTCAGCTTCTCGATGTCGGCCACGGCCTTGCCGGTCTTGGCAGCGATCTGGCTGGCAGCGCGGTTGTGGTCCAGGCGCAGCATGGCGGTGAAATTCTTGCGTGGCAGGTCAGGAGCCGACTTCATGGCGATGTAGGCGTTGGTGTTGGCGGGGTTGCCCACCACCAGCACCTTCACGTTGCGCGAAGCCACGGCGTTCAGGGCCTTGCCTTGTGCCGTGAAGATGGCGCCGTTCACGGCCAGCAGCTCGGCGCGCTCCATGCCGGGACCGCGGGGGCGCGAGCCGACCAGCAGGGCGTAGTCGGCGTCCTTGAAGGCGGTCATCGGGTCGCTGTGGGCGGTCATCTCCACGAGCAGCGGGAAAGCGCAGTCGTCCAGTTCCATCATCACGCCCTTGAGCGCCTTCTGGGGGCCTTCCACGGGCACTTCGAGCAGTTGCAGGATGACGGGCTGGTCCTTGCCCAGCATTTCGCCGGACGCGATGCGGAACAGCAGGGCGTAACCGATTTGACCAGCAGCGCCGGTGACAGCAACACGGACGGGCTTCTTGCTCATGGTGAAAACTCCAGGAAGTAGGGAAAAACAGGGGTTGGTGCACGTTGCACCAGCGCCTGTTACCAGCAGCCCGTGCTCCGCAAAACAGCCTTGGAGTTTACCGCCGATTGCTGCGTAAGGTCAATTTGTCTTATGTCTTATATAAGATATGATCGCACTCGGTTACATGCCACGCGAGCCCGCCTCACACACAGCCACCATCCACCCTTCGCCATGTCCTCGCTTCCGTTCAACCTTGACTCGCCCCCACCCTCCGCTGGCGGCGCAGGCACTGTGACACCGGCATTCAGCCCGCTGTACCAGCAGATCAAGGCCCTGATCCTGCAAAGCCTGCAACAGGGTGAATGGAAACCGGGCGAAGCCATTCCCAGCGAAATGGAATTGGCGGCACGCTTTCGCGTGAGCCAGGGCACCGTGCGCAAGGCCATCGACGAACTGGCCGCAGAAAACCTTGTCATGCGTCGCCAAGGCAAGGGCACCTTTGTGGCAACCCATGCCGAGCAGCATGTGCAGTACCGCTTCCTGAAGCTGCTGCCCGACACCGGGGACGCGCGCGTGGAAGGCCCGGCCCAGCGCACCGTACTGGAATGCCGGCGGGTGCGTGCAAGCGCCGATGTGGCGCGCGCCCTGGCGCTGCGCACCGGCGACCCGGTAGTACAGGCGCGGCGCATTCTGTCGTTCGGCGGTGAACCCACCATTCTCGAAGACATCTGGCTGCCCGGCCAGGCCTTCAAGGGGCTGACGGCCGACCAGATGGCCAGTTACCAGGGGCCTACCTACGCCATGTTCGAACTGGACTTTGGCGTGCGCATGGTGCGGGCGGCAGAGAAAATCCGCGCCGTGCTCCCCGATGGCGAACAGGCGCAACTCCTGCACACCACCACAGCGACGCCCCTGCTGAGCGTGGAACGCATCGCCTACACCTACAACGATGTTCCGATGGAGTTACGGCGCGGGCTTTACCGCACCGACACCCACCACTACCGTAATGAACTGAGCTGACACCAGGCTGGCACCCGAACAGAAACCTCAAAATATTGCACCAATGGAAAACCCCACTTGTTGCGTTGCAATAGAATTTTGCGTTGTTTGCACCTTCCAATTACAAAGCAGTTACATCCACGAAAGCACCCCGCCATGACAGAGCTAGCCAAAAAACGGCCTGAATTCCGCAACATCAACGCCTTCAAGGACCTCACCACCTACCGCATGACGCCGGCCGCATGGGTTTCGATCCTGCACCGAGCCAGCGGTGCGGTGATGTTCCTGCTGCTGCCGTTTGTCCTGTGGATGTTCGACACCTCGGTGTCGTCCGAGATCTCCTTTGGCACCTTCAAGGCCGCGTTCAACGCAGGCCTCGGCTTCCTTCCGGGTTGGTTCATCAAGCTGGTCGCGCTGGCACTGATCTGGGGCTACCTGCACCACATGATTGCCGGCATGCGCCACCTGTGGATGGACGTGAGCCATGAGGCCGTCAACAAGCAGTTCGGCAAGACCTCTGCCGTGGTGACGCTGACCATCAGCATTGCCCTCACGCTGGTGCTGGCAGCCAAGCTGTTCGGCCTGTACTGATTCACCCCGCGGCGGCGCCGGGCCCGGCGCACCGCGCCCCGACTGAGAGGAAACCAACTATGTCCGACAACTACGGTTACAAGCGCACCGTCGTAGGTGCCCACTATGGCCTGCGCGACTGGCTGAGCCAGCGCGTCACCGCCGCCCTGATGGTTCTGTTCACCCTGATCGTGCTCGTGCAGCTCGTGCTGACCAAAGGCCCGATCGGTTACGACCGCTGGGCCTCCATCTTCTCCAGCCAATGGATGAAGGTGCTTACGTTCAGCGTGATTCTGGCGCTGGTCTGGCACGCCTGGGTCGGCATGCGCAACATCTGGATGGACTACATCAAGCCGGTGAGCCTGCGCCTGGTGCTGCAGATTTTCACCATCGTCTGGCTGGTCGGCTGCGCCGGCTGGGGCATCCAGGTTCTGTGGCGTCTCTGATTCCCGCGACTGAAGGCAAATAATGAGCTATACCAACGCTAACATCACCAAGCGCAAATTCGACGTCGTCATCATTGGCGCTGGCGGCTCCGGCATGCGCGCCGCCCTCGAACTCTCCCGCGCAGGCCTGAACGTGGCCTCTTTGTCCAAGGTGTTCCCCACCCGCAGCCACACCGTGGCTGCCCAGGGCGGCGTTTCTGCCTCGCTGGGCAACATGAGCGAGGACAACTGGCACTACCACTTCTACGACACCATCAAGGGTTCCGACTGGCTCGGCGACCAGGATGCCATCGAGTTCATGTGCCGTGAAGCGCCCAAGGTCGTGTACGAGCTGGAGCACTTCGGCATGCCCTTTGACCGCAACCCCGACGGCACGATCTACCAGCGCCCCTTCGGCGGCCACACCGCCAACTACGGTGAAAAGCCCGTGCAGCGCGCCTGCGCGGCCGCCGACCGTACCGGCCACGCCATGCTGCACACGCTGTACCAGCAAAACGTGAAGGCCAAGACGAACTTCTTCGTCGAGTGGATGGCCCTGGACCTGATCCGCGACGCCGATGGCGACGTGGTGGGCGTCACCGCCCTCGAAATGGAAACCGGCGACCTGTACATCCTCGAAGCCAAGACCG
This sequence comes from Acidovorax delafieldii 2AN, assembly GCF_000175235.1. Taxonomy (GTDB): domain Bacteria; phylum Pseudomonadota; class Gammaproteobacteria; order Burkholderiales; family Burkholderiaceae_C; genus Acidovorax; species Acidovorax delafieldii_B. Next base: position 3,656 of record NZ_ACQT01000110.1, read on the forward strand.
TGCTGCTGGCCACGGGTGGTGCCGGCCGCATCTTCGCCGCATCGACCAACGCCTTCATCAACACGGGCGACGGCCTGGGCATGGCGGCACGTGCCGGCATTGCGCTGCAGGACATGGAGTTCTGGCAGTTCCACCCCACCGGCGTGGCCGGCGCTGGCGTGCTGCTGACCGAAGGCTGCCGTGGCGAAGGCGCTATCCTGCTCAACAGCAATGGCGAACGCTTCATGGAGCGCTATGCGCCCACCCTGAAGGATCTGGCGCCACGCGACTTCGTTTCGCGTTCGATGGACCAGGAAATCAAGGAAGGCCGTGGCTGTGGTCCGAACAAGGACTACGTGATGCTCAAGCTCAGCCACCTGGGTGCAGACACCATCCACAAGCGCCTGCCCTCCGTGTATGAGATCGGTGTCAACTTCGCCAACGTCGACATCACCAAGGAAGACATTCCCGTGGTGCCGACCATCCACTACCAGATGGGTGGCGTGCCCACCAACATCAACGGCCAGGTGATCACCCAGGCCAACGGCATCAACAACGCCGTCGTGAACGGGCTTTACGCAGTGGGCGAATGCGCCTGCGTGAGCGTGCACGGCGCCAACCGCCTGGGCACCAACTCGCTGCTGGACCTGCTGGTGTTCGGCAAGGCCGCCGGCCGCCACATCGTCGAGTTCAACAACAAGAACAAGGAGCACAAGCCCCTGCCCAAGGACGCAGCCGACCGCACCCTGGAGCGCTTGAACCAACTCGACAAGTCCAGTGACGGCATCTATGCCCAGGCCCTGGCCGGCGACATCCGCACTACCATGCAGCAACACGCCGGCGTGTTCCGCACGCAGGCCAGCATGGACGACGGCGTCAAGAAGATCGCCGAGATCCGCAGCCGCGTGGCGGGCGTCACGCTCAAGGACAAGTCCAAGGTGTTCAACACGGCCCGCATCGAGGCGCTGGAAGTAGACAACCTGATCGAAGTGGCCCAGGCCACCATGGTGTCCGCTGCCGCCCGCAAGGAATGCCGTGGCGCTCACACGGTCTATGACTACGAGCACCCGGCTGACCACCCCGAGTTCCCGCTCGGCCGCAACGACAAGGAATGGCTGCGCCATACCCTGTGGTACAGCGAAGGCAACCGCCTGGACTACAAGCCCGTCAACCTCAAGCCTTTGACGGTGGACAGCGTTCCTCCCAAGGTCCGTACGTTCTAAATCGTCTCGAGAGAAGAAACATGCAAAAACGCACATTCCAAATCTACCGCTACGATCCGGACAAGGACGCCAAGCCCTACATGCAGACCATCGAGATCGAACTCGACGGCCATGAACGCATGCTGCTGGACGCTCTGATCAAGCTGAAGGAACAAGATCCCACGCTGTCGTTCCGCCGCTCCTGCCGTGAAGGCGTCTGCGGTTCGGATGCCATGAACATCAATGGCAAGAACGGTCTGGCCTGCCTGACCAACATGAACACGCTCAAAGGCATCATCGTCCTGAAGCCCCTGCCTGGCCTGCCAGTGATCCGCGACCTGATCGTGGACATGACGCAGTTCTTCAAGCAGTACAACTCGATCAAGCCCTACCTGATCAACGAAGAACTGCCCCCCGAGAAGGAACGTCTGCAATCGCCCGAAGAGCGCGAGGAACTCAACGGCCTGTACGAGTGCATCCTGTGCGCGAGTTGCTCCACGTCGTGCCCGAGCTTCTGGTGGAACCCCGACAAGTTCGTGGGCCCGGCCGGCCTGCTGCAAGCCTACCGCTTCATCGCAGACAGCCGCGACGATGCCACGGGTGCGCGCCTGGACAACCTCGAAGACCCCTACCGCCTGTTCCGTTGCCACACCATCATGAACTGCGTGGACGTCTGCCCCAAGGGCCTGAACCCCACGCGCGCCATCGGCAAGATCAAGGAACTGATGGTGCGTCGCGCCATCTGATGCGGGTTCAGAACCATGGGTGAAATTTCCACCTTTGCCAGCGCTGCCGCCTCGCCCCTGCTGGACGAGCGCGCCCTGAGCCGGCTGCACTGGCGCTGCCGCAGGGGGCTGCTCGAGAACGACCTGTTCATCGAGCAGTTTTTTGCCCGCTATGAGCCCCAGCTCACCCAACGCCATGCCGACGGCCTGATGGCCCTGATGGACCTGGCGGACAACGACCTTCTGGACCTGCTGCTGCGCCGGCGCGAGCCGCAGGCCCCGTTGGATACCCAAGAAGTGCACGAAGTGCTTGGCATGCTGCGGCAAGGTGGCAGCGCGGCCGTGCAGTAGTGCCCAGGCACTGAATCGATAGCCCCAGACCGGATCATCGGAAACCCAAAGGAAAGTAACAATGAAGCTAGCTGACAACAAAGCCACCCTGTCGTTCAGTAACGGCAGCCCCAGCGTGGACCTGCCGGTCTATCAGGGCAGCATCGGCCCGGACGTCATCGACATCCGCAAGCTGTATGCGCAGACGGGCATGTTCACTTACGATCCGGGTTTCCTGTCCACGGCAGCCACCCAGTCGGCCATCACCTACATCGATGGCGACAAGGGCGAACTGCTGTACCGCGGCTACCCCATCGAGCAGTTGGCCACCCAATGCGATTACCTCGACACCTGCTACCTGCTGCTCAAGGGCGAACTGCCGAACGCCCCCCAGCGTGACGAGTTCCACAACCTCGTGATCAAGCACACGATGGTCAACGAACAAATGCAGTTCTTCCTGCGTGGCTTCCGCCGCGACGCCCACCCCATGGCCGTGCTGACGGGCTTGGTGGGGGCACTGTCCGCCTTCTACCACGACAGCACCGACATCAACAATCCCGAGCACCGCGAGATTGCCGCCATCCGCCTGATCGCCAAGATGCCTACCCTCGTGGCCATGGCATACAAGTACGGCATGGGCCAGCCCTACATGTATCCCCGCAACGACCTGAGCTATGCAGGCAACTTCCTGCGCATGATGTTCGGTACGCCCTGCGAGGACTACAAGGTCAATCCCGTGATCGAGCGCGCGATGGACCGCATCTTCATCCTGCACGCCGACCACGAGCAGAATGCATCCACCTCCACGGTGCGCCTGTGCGGCTCGTCGGGCACCAACCCCTTCGCAGCCATCGCCGCCGGCGTGGCCTGCCTGTGGGGCCCGGCCCACGGTGGCGCCAATGAAGCCTGCCTGAACATGCTGGAAGACATCCAGCGCATGGGTGGCGTGGCCAAGGTCGGCGAGTTCATGGAAAAGGTCAAGGACAAGAACTCCGGTGTCAAGCTGATGGGCTTTGGCCACCGCGTGTACAAAAACTACGACCCCCGTGCCAAGCTCATGCAGGAAACCTGCAACGAAGTGCTGGCCGAACTGGGCCTGGAAAACGATCCGCTGTTCAAGCTGGCCAAGCAGCTCGAGAAGATCGCCCTGGAAGACGACTACTTCGTGCAGCGCAAGCTCTACCCGAACGTGGACTTCTACTCCGGCATCGTGCAGCGCGCCATCGGCATCCCTGTGAACCTGTTCACCGGCATCTTCGCCCTGGCACGCACCGTGGGCTGGATCGCCCAGCTCAACGAAATGATCGGCGACCCCGAGTACAAGATCGGCCGTCCACGCCAGCTGTTCACCGGCTCGGTGCGCCGCGACGTGCAACCCCTGACCAAGCGCTGATGCACAGCGGGGCCTGCCCGCCGTCCAGCGAAAAGCCCGCCGCACCCCGGCGGGCTTTTTTTTGCCCCGCGCCTTTGCAGCCCCAGCGCCCCGTATAGTGGGCACCCCTGTCACCGTCCAACGAGTTTTTTATGAAAACCCAAGCCGCCGTCGCCTGGCAAGCAGGCCAGCCCCTCACCATCGAAACCGTGGACCTCGAAGGGCCGAAATTCGGCGAAGTACTGGTGGAAATCAAGGCCACCGGCATCTGCCACACCGATTACTACACGCTCTCCGGCGCCGACCCTGAAGGCATCTTTCCCGCCATCCTCGGCCATGAGGGTGCCGGCATCGTGGTGGACGTGGGCCCTGGCGTGACCACGCTCAAGAAGGGCGACCACGTCATTCCGCTGTACACCCCCGAATGCCGCCAGTGCAAGTTCTGCCTGTCGCGCAAAACCAATCTCTGCCAGCTGATCCGTGGCACCCAAGGCAAGGGCCTGATGCCCGACGCCACCAGCCGCTTCAGCCTGGACGGCAAGCCCATCTTTCATTACATGGGCACCAGCACCTTCAGCAACTACACCGTGGCGCCCGAGATCTCGCTGGCCAAGATCCGTGAGGATGCGCCCTTCGACAAGGTCTGCTACATCGGCTGCGGCGTCACCACCGGCATCGGCGCGGTGATCTTTACCGCCAAGGTGGAGGCCGGCGCCAACGTGGTCGTGTTCGGCCTGGGCGGTATCGGCCTGAACGTCATTCAGGGCGCCAGGATGGTGGGCGCCGACAAGATCATCGGCGTGGACATCAACCCCGCGCGGCAGGAGATGGCGCGCAAGTTCGGCATGACGCACTTCATCAACCCGAAGGAAGTCGAGAACGTGGTGGATGCCATCGTGCAACTCACCGATGGTGGAGCCGACTACAGTTTTGAGTGCATCGGCAACACCACAGTGATGCGCCAGGCCCTTGAATGCACACACAAGGGCTGGGGCCGCAGCATCATCATCGGCGTGGCCGAGGCCGGCGCGGAGATCAGCACCCGCCCCTTCCAGCTGGTCACCGGCCGCAAGTGGGAAGGCTCGGCCTTCGGCGGTGCGCGAGGCCGCACGGATGTGCCCAAGATCGTGGACTGGTACATGGAGGGCAAGATCAACATCGACGACCTGATCACCCACACCATGCCGCTGGCCGACATCAACAAGGGGTTCGACCTGATGAAGCGCGGCGAATCCATCCGCGGCGTGGTCATTTATTGATTGAACGACCGGATCAGGCCCCAGGCCCGGCCATCGCCGCTCGCCCAGAGCCTGTCAAGGGCTTACAAGAATACGCGCCCAGGCTTCGACAGGCTCCGCCCGACCAGACGGGGCGCGGCACCTGTAGCCGAAGGCGGATCCAGTCTAATCGCCACCCAGTGCTTGCCAGACCAGCGTGAACAGCTCTCCAATTTGACAGCCATGACACTCGATGCCCTTGAACTGACCAGCGAACATGCCTGCTTTGGCGGCGTGCAGCGCTTTTACAAGCACCACTCATCCGAAATCGGCCTGCCCATGCGTTTTGGCCTGTACCTGCCCGCACAGGCCCTGGCCGGGCAGAAAGTGCCCTTGCTGACCTATCTGGCCGGTCTCACATGCAATGAGGAAACCTTTGCCATCAAGGGCGGCGCCCAGCGCTGGGCGGCAGAGCTGGGGCTGGCCATTCTCACCCCGGACACGAGTCCGCGCGGCGCAGGCATCCTGGGTGAAAGCAACCACTGGGAATTCGGTGTGGGCGCGGGCTTCTATCTCGACGCCACGGAGATGCCCTGGGCTGGCCACTGGTGCATGGAGAGCTACCTCATCAAGGAATTGCTGCCGGGTGCGGGAGGCCATTTTTCGCTCGACGACCAGCGCCTGGGTCTGTTCGGGCATTCGATGGGCGGGCATGGCGCGCTCACGCTCGCGCTGCGCCACCCGGGCATTTTCCGCAGCGTTTCGGCCTTTGCCCCCATCTGCGCGCCCACCCAATGTCCATGGGGCCACAACGCCTTCATGGGCTACCTGGGGCAGGACGAAAGCACCTGGGCTGCGCACGACGCGAGTGTGCTCATGGGCCAGCAGCGCAGCGCGCCCTACCCCCGCGGCATCCTGATCGACCAGGGCCTGGCCGACCAGTTCCTGCCAACCCAACTGCACCCGCACCGGTTTGAAGAAGCCTGCGCCCAGGCCGGGCAGCTGCTTACCCTGCGGCGCCACGACGGCTACGACCACGGCTACTATTTCGTCCAGACGTTCATGCGGGACCACCTGCGCCATCACGCTGCCGGCGGGTTCGCCGATTAAGGCGCCATTAAGTCGGTTCGGCGACAATTCCGCCCCTATGTCTTCGTTCTTGCAGCGCCTGCTGCGTTTCGGCCGCGGTTCCGGCGCCATCACGCACCCTCCCCACCATTCACGCGACATCCACCCGGCCTGGGTGGTCGTGCTGGCCAGCGCCTGGCTGGCCACGGCCTGCAACGTGCCGTTGTGGCGCGAATTGACGGCGTTGCCGGGCCAAGGGACACTGCGCGGCTGGGCCTTCGTGCTCGCATTTGCCATCATCGTGGCGGCGGGCAACGCCGCCCTGCTGAGCCTGCTGGCATGGCGCTGGACACTCAAACCCGCCGTCACCGTCCTGCTGCTCATGGCCGCCTTCGGCGCCTACTTCATGCTGGCCTACGGCATTGCCATCGATGCGAGCATGCTGGTCAACGTCATGCAGACCGATGTGAAGGAGGCCGGCGACCTGCTCAACTGGCGCATGGCGGCCACCGTGGTGGCCCTCACGGCCCCACCGCTGCTGTGGCTGTACCGCCGCCCCGTGCGGCGCATGCACGCGTTTCGCCACATGGCCCACAACGGGGCGCTGCTGGTGGGCTCGATCGTGGTCATCGTGGTGAGCCTGCTGCTGGTGTTCCAGGATTTCGCCTCCACCATGCGCAACCACACCAAGCTGCGCTACCTGATCAACCCCCTCAACAGCGTGTACGCCCTGGGCAACATTGCCACGAAGCCCTTGCGGCTGGACACCAGCACACTCATGCCCCTGGGCCGTGATGCCCAGCTGGGCGCCAGCTACGCGGGCCAGCAAAAGCCGCCGCTGCTGGTGCTGGTACTGGGCGAAACCGGCCGCAGCGTGAACTTCGGGCTCAACGGCTATGTCCGCCCCACCACACCCCTGCTGTCGGCCCGCACCGACCTTGCCTCGGCACGCAACGCCTGGTCATGCGGCACCAGCACCGCGGCCTCGGTGCCCTGCATGTTCTCGCACCTGGGGCGTGACGGCTTCGAGGCGCGCAAGGCCAACTACGAGAGCCTCATCGACGTTCTGCACCATGCGGGCCTGGCCGTGCTGTGGGTGGACAACCAGGCCGGCTGCAAGGGTGTGTGCGACCGCGTCGGCGAAGTGCGCACCACCGCTCTGCAGGACCCCGCCCTGTGCCCCGATGGCGAATGCCTGGACCCCATCATGCTCAAGGACCTGGACAAACGCCTGGCCGAGCTGCCCGCCGGGCAGCGCAGCCACGGCACGGTGGTCGTCATGCACCAGATGGGCAGCCACGGCCCCGCCTACTACAAACGTTCGGCCAAGGCACTGAAGAAGTTCCAGCCCGAGTGCACGGCCACCGCGTTGCAGGAATGCACGCAGGAGCAGGTGGTCAACGCCTACGACAACAGCATCGTGCAGACCGACCAATTTCTCGATTCGGTGATCAATTGGCTCGCAGCGCAATCACAGCAAGCGCAAACAGCTATGATTTACGTAGCAGATCACGGTGAATCGCTGGGCGAGAACAATATCTACCTGCATGGCCTGCCCTACGCCATCGCGCCCGACGTGCAAAAGCACGTGCCCTGGATCACTTGGCTGTCGCCCGCCATGCAGGCGCGCAGCCGTGTCTCCACGCCCTGCCTGCAGAAAGACCTGGCCGAGCGGCGCATCACCCACGATGGCTACTTCCATTCGGTGCTGGGCCTGATGGACGTACAGACCGGCGTCTACCGGCCCGAGCTGGACGTGTTCGGCCCCTGCCGCAACGCAGCGGCGGCCAAGGGGTGACGCGCCGCTGGCCCGGCCCGCCCTGCGGGGCCGCTTGCCTTTGAGTTTGCGACAGGGCGGGGCCAGTTGCGTCGAGATGGTGGAGTGATGCCGTTGCGGCTTGGCAAAAGCCTCGCGAGGTCCGCCCCGAGGGCAAGGCCGACGGTTTGACAGCCGCGATAGCGAAGCGGTTTGCCCCCATGATCGCCGACACAGCCGCCGCGCCCTTCACCCAACCCCATGGACCGCTGGTTTGGCAGCGGCAAGCAGCCTGCAGCGTGGCCAGGGCACAGGGTTCGCCCATTGGCCCTCATACGTGATGGCGTGGTCTCGGCCGGGTGCGCCTGGAGCGAAATACGGGTCGGCAGGGGCGGCATGCCAAAGCGGCGGGCTCAGCCAGCGTGTCGCGAAATACCGCAGCCGTCTCGACCACGGCTGGCGGCGTCAGAACAGACTGCCCTGCCCCCGCAGCAACCCCGGACGGAACTGGTCAAGGTCCAGCTCGATGCGCTCGCGGTTCAGGCCCAGGCGGCGGCAGCAGGTGGCGAACCGCTGGCGCAGCAGGTCGGCCCACAGGCCTTTGCCCTTCATGCGCGTCACGTAGCTGCTGTCATAGGACCGGCCCTGTGCGCGGGCAACAGCACCCGGCTGGTGCAGATCCTGGATTCGGGCCATCACCCGGGCGGCGCGGTCAGGGTAATGCAGCTCCAGCCACTGCCGGAACAGCGCATCAAGCTCCCAGGGCAAGCGGATCACCGTGTAGAACGCGCTGCGGGCGCCGGCTTCGTGGGCGGCCTCCAGCACCTGCTCCATGTCTTCGGTAATGAAAGGAATCTGCGGCGCCACGCTCACCCCCACCGGAACGCCCGCTTCGGCCAGCGTGCGGATCGTGCGCAGCCGCCGGTG
>NZ_ACQT01000109.1 GCF_000175235.1 Acidovorax delafieldii 2AN
GGCACTTCCGCCTGCGCTGCCACGGCGTTCGTGCAGTAGGTCAGGAACACGTCGGCCTGGCGCTGGTCCATCACCCAGGCGTAGGTGCCCCGGCCCGGCGGCGGCTTGGGCGAATCTGCGGCGCCGGTGAGCTGCAGCGCCTTGGCATCGAGCTGCGCATAGGCGCCCGGCTGCACGGCATCGGCCCGGCGGAAAAGCGCCCACGCATAGTCGCCCGAGGGGTCGGCCCGCGGGGTGGAAGTGCCCACGCGCACATCGGCGCGCAGCAAGGTGGCCAGCAAGGTATCGGGGGTGGCGCTGATCTGCTCACTGATCAGCGCGCACAGCGCATTGCGCGTGAACACCGTGGGCGGCTGCCAGCCTCCGCGCGCCGCCAGGCGCTGCGGGTGGTCGGTGTCGGCCGATGCAAACACCTGCGCGGGTTCGCCCTTTTCGATGCGCTCGCGCAGCAAGCCCGAGGCACCGAAGGTCAGCGCCACCGGCTGGCCCGTGCGGGCCTCATGCGCGCGTGCGATCTCGGTGAGGGCCTCGCGCAGGCTGCCCGCAGCGTAAACCTGCACCGGCGCGGCATCAGCCATGAAAGGGCCCTTCGGGTGGCTGGAGCAGCCGGCCAGCGCCGCAACGAGCGCCATGGCCGCCACGGCGGCTGGTGAAAAACGCGCCATGGTGCAGCGTCACTTCGCAGCGTTTGGGAAGAACAGTTGCTCGCCACCGATCTTGTAGTTGGCGATCACGCCCTGGCCCGCGGGCGACACCACCCAATCCACGAACTTCTGCGCGTCCTGCACCTTCACATGCGGGTGCTTGGCCGGATTGACCACCATCACCCCGTACTGGTTGAACAGGCGGGTGTCCCCCTCCACCAGCACGGCCAGGTCGGCACGGTTCTTGAAATTGAGCCAGGTGCCCCGGTCGGCCAGCACATAGGCACCGCTCGATGCGGCAATGTTGAGCGCCGGGCCCATGCCACAGCCACATTCCTTGTAGCCGCTGCCCTTGGCGACTTCGGCGCCGGCCAGCTTCCAGTAGCGCAGTTCGGCGGCGTGCGTGCCGCTCTTGTCGCCGCGCGAGACAAAATTGCCGTTGCTGGCGGCCAGCTTCTTGAGCGCGGCCACGATGTCCTTGCCCTTCACGCCGGCAGGATCGTCCCTGGGGCCCACCAGGATGAAATCGTTGTACATCACGGGATAGCGCTTCACTCCCCAACCGTCGGCCACGAATTTTTCTTCGGCCACCTGGTCGTGCACGAACAGCACATCCGCATCGCCGCGGCGGGCCGTATCGAGCGCCTGCCCCGTTCCCAGCGCCACCACCTTCACATCGAGGCCACTGGCCTTCTTGAACTCGGGCAGCAGGTAGCCGAACAGGCCCGACTGCTCGGTGGACGTGGTGGACGCCATGGTGATCGACTGCGCAAAGGCACTGCCGCACACTACAAAAACAATAGCTGGTAGCGCTTTGCGGACGATGGCAACAGGCATAAAAGGCGTCAAATTCATCATCCCATCTCTCCTTTGACAAACAATCGGGCCGCGTCGGGCAGGGGGCCGTTGAAAAAATCATGCACCGGCAGATCGGCCAGCACGCAGCCGTGCTCCAGGTAAACCACCCGGCTGGCCAGTCGCTTGACCTGGCCCAGGTTGTGGCTGCTGAAGACCATGGTCACGGGGTGGGCCGGCCCGGCCTGCCCGTGGCTGGCCGCCAGGTCGGCCATCAGCGCTTCCACTTCGCGCTTGGCGTGGGGGTCGAGGCTGGAAGTGGGCTCGTCCAGCAGCAGCACATCGGGCCGCAACGCCCAGGCCCGCGCCAGCGCCACCCGTTGCTGCTGGCCGCCCGAAAGCGTGCGCGCGTTCTGCGTTGCGATGCCGTCCAGGCCCACGCGCTGCAGCGCCACCAGCGCAAGCGCCCGCGCCTCGCGCCAGCGCACCCCATGCAGCCACAGGCCGAGCGCGACGTTGTGCTGTGCGGTGGCCCGCAGCATGTGCGGACGCTGGAACAACATGGCTTGGCGGACATCGCTGTCGCGCGACCAGCAGCCGCTGCTGGGTTTCGCCAGGCCATGCAGCACGCGCAGCAGCGTGCTCTTGCCGCAGCCATTGGCGCCAATCAGCGCAACGCGCTCGCCGCAGCCCACCGACAGGCTCACGCCATTCAGGGCCTGCACCCGGCCATAACGCACGCCCACGTCCCGCAGCGAAAACACGGCCGGATGTTCGGGCACAACCGTTGGCAGCCGCGCCCTGTCGGCGGCATCGGGCCACGGCGCAGCCGCATTCACGGCGGGCACCGCGCTCATGGATTCACCCCCGTATGGCACGCAGAAGGGCCCGCAGGTTGGGGATGGCCCAGCACGGCGCTCATGCCAGCACCCCCTGCAATGCGCCCTGCGAGGTGCCGTCCACACCCTCGCGCCAGCGCCGCAGCAATGCGATCAGCACATTGAGCGCCAGCACCACGGCCAGCAGCACCAAACCCAGGGCCAGCGCCAGCGGCAGATCGCCCTTGCTCGTCTCCAGCGCAATGGCGGTGGTCATGACGCGCGTGAAACCATCGATGTTGCCGCCCACGATCATCACGGCGCCCACTTCGGAAATGGCGCGTCCGAATGATGCGATCAGCACCGTGAGCAGGGCGTAGCGCTCGTCCCACGCCAGCAGCAGGCTGCGCAGCAGGGGGCCGGCGCCCAGCGAGTTCCACTGCTCGCCGTGGTCGCGCTCGGCATCGGCCACCAGCTGGCAGGTCAGGGCCGTGACCACCGGCAGCACCAGCAGGGTCTGGGCGATCACCATCGCCTTGAAGGTGAAAAGCCAACCCCAGGCGCCCAAAGGCCCGCTGCGCGACAGCAGCAGGTAAACCACCAGCCCCACCACCACCGACGGCACCGCCAGCAAAGTGTTGAGCCAGGCCAGCACAGCGCCGCGGCCGGCAAACCGCGCCACGCCCAGCCACGCGCCCAGCACCACGCCGGCGCCGCAGGCCAGCAGGCAGGCCGTGCTGCTGACAGAAAGAGAACGTCCCACGATGGTCCACAACATGGGATCGGCGGAAAGCGTGAGATGCAGCGCCGTGAGAGCGCTTTCAGAGAGAGTGGACATGGATTCGACTATCGTATGCACCCCATCAATATCCAGCGATATGAACGCCTGTGCATAGGGTCCAACTCCACTACACGCTCAGCCGCGACGCGGGCAACGCCCTCATCCGCAACCCTCTGCCCGAGATGCTGCAGGCCGTGGCCGAGCAGGGTTCCATCTCGGGTGCGGCACGCGCGCTGGGGCTGTCATACCGCCACGTCTGGGGGGCCCTCAAGCGCTGGGAAGACCAACTGGGCGGCGAACTCATCATCTGGGGCAAGGGGCAGTCGGCCCAGCTGAGCGAATTCGGCACCAAGCTGCTGTGGGCCGAGCGCCAGGCCCAGGCACGCCTGGCACCGCAAATCGCGGCCCTGCACGCCGACCTGGAGCGTGCCTTTGCCGTGGCCTTTGACGACAGCACCCACGTGCTGACCATGTATGCCAGCCACGACGACGCGCTGGGTGCACTGCGCGCCAATGCCGCCACGCCCGGCGATGGCGGTGCGGTGCACCTGGACATCCGCTTCACGGGCAGTGTGGACGCCATTCGCGCGCTGAACGAGGGGCGGTGCACGCTGGCGGGCTTTCACACGCTCGAAGAGCCCGCCGCAGATTCCCTGGCCGCGCGCACCTACCGGCCCCTGCTGCAACCGGGGCGCCACAAGATCATCGGGTTTGCGCGGCGCACGCAAGGCCTCATCGTCGCACGCGGCAATCCGCTGAACCTGCGCACCCTGGCCGATGTGGCCCGCACCGGCGCACGCTTCGTGAACCGCCCCCTGGGCACGGGCACCCGCGTGCTGCTGGGTGACCTGCTGGCCATGGCAAACCTCACGCCCGAGGACATCCTGGGCTATGAACTGAACGAACCCTCGCACGGCGCCGTGGCGCAGGCCGTTGCCGCGGGCACCGCCGACGTGGGCATGGGCATCGCCCTGGCGGCCCATGCCCGGGGGCTCGACTTCGTGCCCCTGGTGCACGAGCGCTACCACCTCGCCTGCCTCAAGTCCACGCTCGACCAGCCCGCCACCAGTGCCTTGCGGGCCGTGCTGCAGGCCCCGGCGTGGCAGGCCCTGATGCGTGCCATGCCTGGCTACGCGCCCATGCACTGCGGCGAGGTGCTGGCCATGAGCACGGTGCTGCCCTGGTGGCGATTCAGCGGTCGCAAACGGGACACAAGCCCTAAGCAGAAACCCTAATTGCTATATTTTTGGAAGCTAGAAAATAAGCACCAGTCAAGGGATAACACCGTCACGCTGCCGTCAGCCTCGCAATACAGTGCTCCGTAGAATGGCGCCCTTGTAAAAGTTTGTCGCGCTTTTTCGCCCACCGGTGACAGGGCCGCAACGTCGTGCGCATAGCCTTTTTCTTGGAGACACCATGCAGGCTTTACTCAAATTTTCCAGAGGGGTCGACTGGCTTAACACCCAGGTCGGCAAGTACGTAATCTGGCTCATCCTGGGGTCCACCCTGGTCAGTGGCGTCAACGCCGTCGTTCGCAAGGTGTTCAACGTCAGCTCGAACGCCTACCTGGAAGTGCAGTGGTACCTGTTTGCCGCGTCTTTCCTGCTGGCTGCGGGCTATACGCTGCTGCAGGGCGAGCACGTGAAGGTCGACGTGATCTCCAGCCGCCTGTCCAAGCGGGCGCAGATCTGGATCGACGTCTTCGGTTTCGTTTGCTTCCTCACGCCGTTCTGCTTTGCCGTGCTGTGGTTCGGCATACCGTTCTTCTGGCAGGGCTACGTCTCCGCCGAAATGTCGAGCAATGCCGGTGGCCTGATGCGCTGGCCGGTGTACCTGATGTTGCCGCTGGGCTTCGGGCTGCTGCTGCTGCAGTGCTGGTCCGAACTGATCAAGCGCATCGCCTTCCTGCAGGGCCTGATCGAAGACCCCACCGCCAAGAAGCTGGAAAAAACGGCCGAGGAAGAACTCGCCGAATCCATCCGCCGCCTGCGTGAAGCCGCCACGGGCAACGGCACGGGCACCCCCAAGGCCGACTGAGCGGAGACACGACCATGGAATTCTTCATTCACAACCTGGCCCCCATCATGTTTGCGGGGCTCATCATCTTCCTGCTGCTGGGCTTTCCGGTGGCATTCAGCCTGGGCGCCTGCGGCCTGTTCTTCGCCTTCATCGGCGTGGAACTCAACGTGCTGCCCGAGGCCTTGCTGCAGGCCCTGCCGCTGCGGATCTTCGGCATCATGCAGAACGACACGCTGCTGGCCATTCCGTTCTTTACGCTCATGGGGCTGATCCTAGAGCGAAGCGGCATGGCCGAGGACTTGCTTGAAACCATCGGCCAGCTGTTTGGCCCCGTGCGCGGCGGCCTCGCATTTGCCGTGATTTTCGTGGGCGCACTGCTGGCAGCTACCACGGGCGTGGTGGCCGCTTCGGTGATCTCGATGGGCCTGATCTCGCTGCCCATCATGCTGCGCTATGGCTATGACCGCCGCATTGCCTCGGGCGTCATCGCGGCGTCCGGCACGCTGGCGCAGATCATTCCTCCGTCGCTGGTTCTGATCATTCTGGCCGATCAGCTCGGCCGCAGCGTGGGCGACATGTACAAGGGCGCCTTCCTGCCCGGCATGATGCTCACGGGCTTCTATGCGCTCTACGTCATCATCCTGGCGATCTTCAAGCCCCACTGGGTTCCCGCAATGCCCATCGAGGCACGCACCCTGCGCGAAGACAGCGGCAAGAGCGGCCTGCCGTCGCTGGCCATCCTGACCGCCCTGTGCACGGGCGCATCAATCTACGTCGGCAAGAACATGCCTGCCATCCACACCTGGTGGGAAGGTGAGCTGGTCGAGAAGGTGGCGCTGGACGAAACCATCGTGGTCGCCATGTGCTTCGGCGTGGCACTGGCCTTTGTCGCCGCCATGTTCAACAAGATCACCCGCCTGGGCCTGCTCTCGCGCATGGCCGAACGCGTGACCTTCGTGCTGATTCCCCCGCTGCTGCTGATCTTCCTGGTGCTGGGCACGATTTTCCTGGGCGTCGCAACACCCACGGAAGGTGGCGCCATGGGTGCGCTGGGCGCCTTCGTCATGGCCATGGCACGCGGCCGCCTGAGCTTCTCGCTGCTCAAGCAGGCCATGTACACCACCACCAAACTGTCGTGCTTCGTGGTGTTCATCCTGGTGGGCGCCACGGTGTTCGGCCTCACGTTCCAGGGCGTGGACGGCCCGCTGTGGGTGGAACACCTGCTGGCCGGCCTGCCCGGGGGGCAACTGGGCTTCCTGATCGTGGTGAACATCATGATCTTCTTCCTGGCATTCTTCCTGGACTTCTTCGAGCTGTCGTTCATCGTGGTGCCGCTGCTGGCGCCAGTGGCCACCAAGCTGGGCATCGACCTGGTTTGGTTCGGCGTGCTGCTGGGCATCAACATGCAAACTTCGTTCATGCACCCACCCTTCGGCTTCGCGCTGTTCTACCTGCGCAGCGTGGCCCCCGACAAGGAGTACGTGGACAAGATCACCAAGAAGCTGATCAAGCCCGTCACCACCATGCAGATCTACTGGGGTGCCGTGCCCTTCGTCGCCATCCAGCTCATCATGGTGGGCTTGGTGATCGCCTTCCCAGGCATCGTCTCGAGCGGTCTGGACAAGGCCGAGGTCTATGACCTGGACAAGGTACGCCTGGAAATGGAAGCCGACATGCCAGCCCCGATCGACCAGGTCGATCCCACCGAAGGCATGCAGGGCGGCGACGCCGCCGCCCCTGCGGCAGACGATCCCCTGAAGGCGATGCAGGATTCGCTGGCCACCGAGCCTGAAAAGAAGCCCTGACACAGAGGTCCGCACAAGCGCCCCGCCGGTGGCGCACTGCGCGGCCCCTTCCTGCAAAAAGCCCTGCCAGCGCAATGCCGGCAGGGCTTTTTTCAGGGCGACAGCATCCCCGAGAGCTGGGGTGCGACAGCGAACGTGTTCACGCCCCATCCATGCAGCGCGATGGGCACCTTCCCCGCCGTTGACGGCAGCGCCCTTTGCCCGTTCTTCCGCCCGCAAACGCGCCCGCTGGAGCCCCCCAACTGCTCAGCGCTTTTGAAGCGCACGGAAGCGGGTTGGCGATGCCCTTCAGAGCCTCCAGGGCATGCCCCGCGTGCCAGGCGCAGCGGTCATGGGCAACTCCCAACACCCAACACCCAACTCCCAACTCCCAACTCCCAACTCCCAACCCACAACCTGCAACCTGCAAGCAGGCCCGACCCTCCGGTGCTTTTTTTGACGAAGGCTCCGCCAACGTCCAACCCACGTGCAGGAAAAGGAGCCGGCGCCAGCTCGGCCGCCCCGCGCACCAAGACGATTCCTTTGGCGGACTTGCCAGCGCATAGCGTCAATCAGGCCTCAGCAGGGCACGGCAAGAACGCCCCAGCGCCAGTGGTGCCCGCAGGCTGCGGGCCACGGTACGCCAGCAAGAGCAGCCCAACAACATACCGTCCAGGGCCGCCCAGCAGCCACCTCCGTGCGCCTCTCTGCCCCCACGCAAAAAAGCCCGCCAGGCGAACCTGGCGGGCTTCTTGATGGCACAGGGCGCGCGGGGCGCCTGCACTATCAGAGCTTTTGCGACGACATGAAGCTGTCGAAACGCGACTCGGCGAAGCGGAACCACAGAATCTGGTCGCGCTGGAAGTTGCGATAGTCTGTGTAGATCTTCTTCCACTCCGGATTGCTCTTGTCCAGATCGGCGTAGAGCTCCATGGTGGTCTTGAACGATGCATCGAGCACGGTCTGAGGGAACGGCACCACCTTGGTCTTGGCGGCCACCAGCTGCTTCAGGGCACCGGGGTTGCGTGCGTCATAGCGGGCCTGCGTGGTCACGTGCGCTTCGTGCGACGCCGCTTGCACGATGGCCTTGTTCTCGGCCGACAGGCCGTCCAGCGCCTTCTGGTTCACGTAGAACTCCAGGTTCAGGCTGCCTTCCCACCAACCGGGGTAGTAGTAGAACGGCGCCACCTTGTTGAAGCCCAGTTTCTGGTCATCGTAGGGACCAATCCACTCGGCCGCATCAATGGTGCCCTTTTCGAGGGCCTGGTAGATTTCGCCGCCCGGAATGTTCTGGGGCACGCCGCCCATGCGCTCGATCACCTTGCCGGCAAAACCGCCCACGCGGAACTTCAGGCCCTTGATGTCCGCAGGCGACTTGACTTCCTTGCGGAACCAGCCGCCCATCTGCGCGCCCGTGTTGCCCCCCAGGAAGTTCACGATGTTGTACTTGGCATAGAACTCGCGCATCAGCTTGGTGCCGTTGCCGTCCACCATCCACGACGTGAGCTGGCGCGAATTCATGCCAAAGGGAATGGCACCGCCAATGGCGAAAGCCTCGTTCTTGCCGAAGAAGTAATAAGGAGCGGTGTGGGCGATTTCCACCGTGCCGTTCTGCACGCCATCGACCACGCCGAACGCGGGCATCAGTTCGCCGGCAGCATGGACCGACACCTCAAACTTGCCGCCCGACATTTCCTTCACCGCCTTGGCGAACACCTCGGCAGAGCCGAAGATGGTATCCAGCGACTTGGGAAAGCTCGATGCCAGGCGCCAGCGCACGACGGCTTGCGCGTGAACTGCGGGGGCGATGCCCGCTGCCAGCACACCGGCGATACCGGTTTTCTTGATCAGGGAACGACGATCCATGGTGACTTCCTTCAATATTCATGCGCTTTTGGCACACGATGGGCCCAAAAAAAACCGGTATCTGCGCCGCAGGGGTATGCAGCGCCGGCTACCGGATCGAGAAAAATGGGTGACGGGGCCCAGATCAGGCCGCCGCCGCGCGTGGCCTGATTACAGCTTCACGCCCGTCATGTAGTTGTCGAAGCGCAATTCAGAGTAACGCGCCCACAGCAACTGGTCGCGCTGGAAGGCGCGCATGTCCTGGTGGATGGTCTTGAACTCGGCCGACTTGGCTTCGTGTTCGGCGAAGACTTCCATCGAAGCCTTGTAGCCCGCATCCATGATTTCCTTGGGGAAGGCCTTGAGCTGGGTCTTGGCGGCCACCAGGCGCTTGAGGGCGACGGGGTTGAAGGCGTCGTACTTGGCAGTCATGTCGCGTGCGGCCACAGTGGTGGCGGCGTCGACGATGGCCTGGAACTCGGGGGTCAAGGCAGCGTAGGCCTTGGCATTGATGAAGAATTCCAGCTCGGCACCACCCTCCCACCAGCCGGGGTAGTAGTAGAACGGGGCCACCTTGTTGAAGCCCAGCTTTTCATCGTCGTAGGGGCCGACGAATTCGGTAGCATCCAGCGTGCCCTTTTCGAGGGCCTGGTACACGTCACCGGCAGGCATGTTCTGGGCCACCACGCCCAGTTTCTGCATCGCTTCGCCGAACAGGCCGCCGCCCATGCGCATCTTCAGGCCCTTGAGGTCGGCAACGGTCTTGAGTTCCTTGCGGTACCAGCCACCCATCTGCGTGCCGGTGTTGCCCGCGCTGCGGCTCTTGATGTTGTAGTTGGCGTAGAACGCATCCATCAGCTTGCGGCCATTGCCATGGTCCATCCACGCATCCATCTGGCGGGCCGTGAGGCCGAAAGGCACGGCGCAGCCGAAAGCAAAGATGGAGTTTTTGCCGGTGAAATAGTAAGGCGCCGTCTGGGCCATCTCGATCGTGCCGCTCTGCAGGGCATCCACCACGCCGAACGCGGGCATCAGCTCGCCAGCAGCGTGCACGGACACTTCAAACTTGCCGCCGGAGAGCGCGCGGACCGTCTTGGCGAACATTTCGGCGCTGCCAAAAATGGTATCCAGCGACTTGGGAAAGCTGGAGGCAAGACGCCAGCGCACGGTGGCCTGTGCGTGTGCTGCGGGGGCGATACCTGCGGCGAGCACACCTGCGATGCCAGCGTGCTTGATGACGGAACGACGATCCATGAGATTCTTTCCAGAATGGTGATCACACTGCGCATTCCGGCAGGCCCGAAGACCCGGCCCGAACTGCGCGTTTCGAGAAGTGATTGTAGAAAGTTGAAACGGGCATCTCTTGCGGGTTATCCCGCGGAAATGCCCCCTTGTTACCCTGCATTCAGGGTTTTGCAAGCTTGGGACCCCGCCCCGCCGCCGCTTGGGCGCGGCACAGGCGGCACCCCGGCTTGTCAGTCGGCCGGGTGCGCACCGAAACGCGCACTGATGGCGAGACGGATGCCCTCGGCATCCAGCCCCTGCAATGCCAGGAGCCGGGCGGGATCGCCATGCTCGATGAACACATCGGGCAAACCCAGCTGAAGTACCGGCATGGTCACCTGTGCGGCGGCCAGGGCCTCCATCACGGCGCTGCCCGCGCCGCCCATGATGGCGCCCTCTTCCAGCGTCACCAGGGCATGGTGGCTCGCGGCCACTTCGAGCAGCAGTTCCACGTCGAGGGGCTTGGCCCAGCGCATGTTGACCACCGTGGCATCCAGCGCCTCGGCCGCCTCCAGCGCGGGATACAGCAAGGTGCCGAACGCCAGAATGGCAATGCGCGGTCCCGCCTTGCCGTCGCCCTTGCGCTCGCGGCGGATCTCGCCCTTGCCAAAAGGCAGGCTGTCCAGCCCCCGCAAGGGCGCCACGCCCGCACCGCTGCCGCGCGGGTAGCGCACGGCAACGGGGTGGTCCTGCGCAAAAGCGGTGCTCAGCAACTGGCGGCATTCGCGCTCGTCGGCCGGGCAGGCCATGCTCATGTTGGGGATGCAGCGCACAAACGGAATGTCGTAGGCGCCGGCATGGGTGGCTCCGTCGGCCCCCACCAGGCCAGCGCGGTCCAGCGCAAACACCACCGGCAGGTTCTGCAGCGCCACGTCGTGGATCATCTGGTCGTAGCCGCGCTGCAGGAAGGTGGAATAGATCGCCACCACCGGTTTGACGCCCTCGCAGGCCATTCCTGCCGCAAAGGTGACGGCATGCTGTTCGGCGATGCCCACGTCGTAATAGCGGTCGGGAAAGCGCTTGTGGAATTCGACCATGCCCGAACCCTCGCGCATGGCCGGGGTGATGCCCACCAACCGGTCATCCTGCTCGGCCATGTCGCACAGCCACTGGCCGAACACCTGCGTGAAGGTCTGCTTGGGGGCGGCGGTGCTCTTGACCAGACCCACGGCCGGGTCGAACTTGCCGGGGCCGTGGTAGGCCACGGGATCAACCTCGGCCAGCTTGTAGCCCTGGCCCTTCTTGGTGACCACATGCAGGAACTGCGGGCCCTTCAGGTCCTTGATGTTCTCCAGCGTGGGAATCAGCGAATCCAGATCGTGACCGTCGATGGGCCCGATGTAGTTGAAGCCAAACTTCTCGAACAGCGTGGCCGGCACCACCATGCCCTTGGCCTGCTGCTCCAGGCGCTTGGCCAGTTCCAGCAGCGGTGGGGCGTTCTTGAGTACGCTCTTGCCGACATTCTTCGCGGCAGCATAAAACTGCCCGCTCATCAGCTGGGCCAGATAGCGGTTGAGCGCGCCCACCGGCGGGCTAATGCTCATGTCGTTGTCGTTCAGGATCACGAGCAGGTTGGCATCGGCCACCCCGGCATTGTTCAAAGCCTCGAAGGCCATGCCCGCCGTCATCGCCCCGTCGCCGATGATGGCCACCACATGGCGCTCCTCGCCTTTGCGCTTCGCGGCGAGTGCCATGCCCAACGCTGCGGAAATGCTGGTGCTGGAGTGGGCCGTGCCGAACGTGTCGTATGCGCTTTCGGTGCGCTGCGGAAACCCCGAGATGCCCCCCAGCTGGCGCAGCGTGGACATGCGATCGCGCCGGCCGGTCAGGATCTTGTGCGGGTAGGTCTGATGGCCCACGTCCCACACCAGCCGGTCGTCGGGCGTATTGAACACGTGGTGCAGCGCAACGGTGAGTTCCACCGTGCCGAGGTTGGAACTGAGGTGCCCGCCCGTCTGGGACACGCTTTCGATCACGAAAGCACGCAGCTCGGTGGCCAGTTGCTTGAGATCGGATCGGGACAGGGAGCGCAGGTCAGCGGGGTCGTTGACCGTCTGCAGCAGGGGAAAGGATGTCGTGGACATTTACTATATTTTTAATAGCTACCGACGCTCAACAGATAAGCGCCAGAGGCCAATTTGACATTCAATGCATCGGTGGCGGACCAGCGCGGCGCTTCAATACGATCGGTTCACCACCATGTCCGCCAGCGCGGCCAGCGCACGCGTGTCGGCCAGGCCTGACGCCGCCAGCGCGGCCTGGGCCTGCGCCAGCAACTCGCG
>NZ_ACQT01000108.1 GCF_000175235.1 Acidovorax delafieldii 2AN
CCAGGCCCCGTGCAAGGTCCACCCTGCCGCGCTGGGAGCGTGCCCCTTCGGGGGCGGGCTGATGGCCGCGGCTCCCAGCCTGCCTGCGCAGGCTTGGACATGCCCGAAGAGGTGCGGCCTGCGGCGGCGGCACCGAGGCGCGCAGCGCCTCAGGGGGGTCAATAGGAATACACGCCGCGTCCGGTCTTGCGGCCCAGGCGGCCCGCGGCCACCATTTCCTTGAGCAGCGGGCAGGGGCGGTATTTGCTGTCGCCAAACTCGGTGAGGTAGACGTCCATCACGGCCAGGCACACATCCAGGCCAATCATGTCGGCCAGTGCCAGCGGGCCGATGGGCTGGTTGCAGCCGAGCTTCATGCCCGCGTCGATGTCCTCGGGCGTGGCCAGGCCTTCGGCCAGCACGAAGAACGCCTCGTTGATCATGGGCACCAGGATGCGGTTGACCACGAAACCGGGCGCGTTCTTCACGGTGATGGGGCTCTTGCCCAGCGCTTCGGACAGTGCCTTGACGGCGTCGTGCGTGGCGTCGCTGGTCTGCAGGCCGCGGATGATCTCCACCAGCGCCATCATGGGCACGGGGTTGAAGAAGTGCATGCCGATGAACTTGTCGGCGCGGCCGGTGGCGGCGGCCAGCTTGGTGATGGAGATGGACGAGGTGTTCGAGGCAATGATCACTTCGGGTGCCACCAGGGCATCGACCTGCTTGAGGATCTTGAGCTTGAGCTCGTAATTTTCCGTGGCGGCCTCGATCACGAGCTGCGCGGCTTTCAGGTCGTCGTAGCTGGTGGAGGTTTTGATGCGCGCCAGGGCCGCATCCTTGTCGGCCGGGATGATCTTTTCCTTCTTGATCAGGCGGTCGAGGCTGCCGGCCACGGTGGCGAGGCCCTTTTGCACGGCGGCATCAGAGATGTCGACCATCACCACATTGATGCCCGATACGGCGCATGCCTGCGCAATGCCATTGCCCATGGTGCCGGCGCCAATGATGCCTACGGTTTGAATCGTCATATAGAGAAAGCCCTCTTCAAAGTGAAACAGACAGCCCGGATGGTAAGGCCGGCAGGCCCGGCCCGGAAGGTGAAGGTGTCGGCGCGGCCCCCTCTGCCCGCTCCCTCCGTGGCGCGCCGGACATAAATTCGCACGCCCGTTCGGTTATCGTGTGCGCACCGCTGCAATGAACGGCGGAGGGAGACAAGAAACCATGTTCGACTACATCGTGATCGGGGGCGGCTCAGCGGGTGCCGTGCTGGCGGGGCGCCTCACCGAAGACCCCGCCGTGCGCGTGTGCCTTCTGGAGGCCGGCCCTGCCGACCGCAGCGTGTTCATCCACTGCCCGGCGGGGCTGGCCATGATGGCCCGCTTCGAGCTCAATGGCTGGGGGCAATACACCACGCCGCAGGCCGGCCTCAACGGGCACCGCGGTTACCAGCCGCGCGGAAAGGTGCTGGGGGGCTCAAGCTCGATCAACGCCATGGTGTACATCCGCGGCCAGCATGCCGACTACGACCACTGGGCGGCGCAGGGCAACCCCGGCTGGGGCTGGGAGGACGTGAAGCCCTACTTCGTGCGCGCCGAAAACAACGAACGCGGCGCAGACGCGTGGCACGGCCAGGGCGGGCCCCTCAACGTGGCCGACCTGCGTGCGACCCACCGGTTCAGCCGGCTTTTCACGGAGGCCGGGGTACAGGCCGGCTTTCCGCTCAACCCCGACTTCAATGGCGCCACGCAGGAAGGCGTGGGGCTGTACCAGGTCACGCACAAGAATGGCGAACGCCACAGCGTGGCCAAGGGCTATCTCACCCCCCATCTGAACCGCCCCAACCTGCAGGTGATCACCGGCGCGCAGGCCACGCGGGTGCTGCTGCAGGGGCGCCGCGCCGTGGGCGTCGAATACCGCCAGGGAGGGCAACTGCACCAGGTGCAGGCCGCGCGCGAGGTGCTGCTCAGCGCGGGCGCCTTGCTGTCGCCGCAATTGCTCATGCTGTCGGGTATCGGCCCCGGAGCGCAATTGCAGCGCCATGGCATCGCGGTGCAGCACGACCTGCCCGGTGTGGGCCAGCACCTGCACGACCATCCCGACGTGGTGCAGGTCATGGACGCGCCGGGCGTGCACGACCTGTTCGGGCTGTCGCTTCCCGGCATGGTGAACGTCGTGCGCGGCATGCTCGAATGGCGGCGCAGCCGCACCGGCATGCTCACCACCAACTTTGCCGAGGCGGGGGGCTTCATCCGAAGCGACCCTGGGGAGCCCGCCCCCGACCTGCAACTGCACTTCGTCGTGGGCAAGCTGCTGGACCATGGGCGCAAGACCGTGTTGGGCCACGGCTATTCTTCCCATGTGTGCCTCCTGCAGCCGCGCAGCCGCGGCACGGTGGCGCTTGCCAGCAACGATCCGCTGCAGCTGCCCTTGGTAGATCCGCGCTTCCTCAGCGACCCGGACGACATGGCGCGCATGGTTCGGGGCGTGCGGCAGATGCGCACCATCCTCTCGCAGTCCGCGCTGGCGCGCTTTGGTGCGAAAGAGCTGGCGGCCTCGGCCGGCGCGCGCACCGATGCGCAGATCGAGCAGTTCATTCGCCAGCAGGCCGACACCATCTACCACCCCGTGGGCTCCTGCCGCATGGGGCCGGGTCCGCTGGACGTGGTGGACGCCCAGCTGAGCGTGCACGGCATGCAGGGGTTGCGCGTGGTGGACGCCTCCATCATGCCGCGCATCGTGAGTGGCAACACCAACGCGCCCACCGTGATGATTGCCGAGAAAGCGGTGGACCTGCTGCGTGCGGCAGCGTGAAAAATGTCACACATTGCCTGGTGAAGCCGAAAGTTAAGAGATCTTTAAGGAGTTCGTAAGCAGTTTTTAACGGCCCCAAAACGCGGAAATTCCTAGACTTCCTTCCATGGCTGCGGCTGCATGGTGCAACCGGCCCGGTGCCGCGACAGCGGCAGCGTATTTGGCCTTCAGGCCAGGAAAGAACGTGATGAAAATCGATCCCCGCGAAATCGCCGAACTCGCCAGCGCGCAGCCTGGCGTGCCGCGCCTCGATATGTATGCCGGAATCCACAAGGCCATGCGCGCCTTGATGGCCGACACCCTGCTGGGCCTGGGACGGACCGACGTCGATGACGAGCTGGCGTTCGCCCAGGCCGGCGAGCGTGTACTGCAATTGCTCGAATTTTGCAGCGCGCACCTGCGCCACGAAAATACCTTCGTGCACAAGGCCATGGAAGCGCGTGCGCCGGGCAGCAGCGGGGCCATCGCGGACGAGCATGCGGAACATGAGCACGACATAGCGGCCCTGGCCGAGGGCGTTGCGCAACTGCGCTCATGCGAACGCATGGCGCGCCCGCGGGCGGTGCAGGCGCTCTACCGCCAGCTCGCATTGTTCGTGGCCCACAATTTCGAGCACATGCACATCGAGGAAACCCTCCACAACGAGGTGCTGTGGGCGCATTACAGCGATGAAGAGCTCATGCAGGTGCACAACGCCCTCGTGGCGTCGATTCCCCCGTCCGAGATGATGGTGGTGGTGCGGTGGCTGGTTCCGTTCATGGCGCCGGCCGAGCGCCTGGCCATGCTGGCCGACATGCGCCAGCACGCCCCGGCCCCCGCCTTCGAGGCGGTCCTGCACACAGTGCAGCCCCACCTCACCCAGGCCGAATGGCGCCAGTTGATGCAGGGGCTGGGCATACCGGCAGCGCCAGGGCTGGTGCACTGAGTCTGCCTGTCATCGCCCGGTTTTGCGGGCGCCGGGCTCTGTGCGGGACCCGGGAAGCACGCGGCGTCGCGCCCGGTTTTCTGGGGGATAGGCCTTGCGAAGGCCATGCGGGGCGCGCTCAGGCAGGCATGTCTTCCAGCGCCACCGGCCGCTCGACGCACAGGCGAAAGCGCCCGCGCCCGGTCTTTTCGATGCGGATGTGCGGGCAGTTCTCCTGCAGGCGGCGTTGCAGCAGCAGCAACCGGGCCTCCAGGTTGTCGGCGAAATCGGGCAGCCGGATCGCAGGGTCCAGCCGCAGTTCGCGGTTCGAAAAATCCATGCGGCCCTGGCCCGCATGGTCGCGCAGCAGCTTCCAGAAGATGGCCCCGGCCACGCCCTTGATCAGGTAATCGTCATTGATGAACACGCTGTCGTTGGCCGCGAAATGGCGCACGCGCAGCGGGGTGCCGGTGGCTGTTGTGGGGGGCGCGGCGGGGTGGGCGGCATCGCTGCCCTCGCTGGCGGCCTGCAGCAGGTCGATGGCGGCGCCCAGGTGGCCGCCAATGGCCACCAGCATGTCTTCGTCTTCAAACGTGAATTGCAGGTCCAGCGGGCTTTCTGCAAACAGCACGCCCAGCAGGCGGCCCGCCGCCATCAGCGGTATGGCGATCTGGCTGTGGGGCTGCGCGAGGCCGGGGTAGGGAATGTCCATGCCCGGCAGCGTGGCGTCTTCGGGCGGCGTTTCGGCCAGGCTGGCGCGGATGGCGTGGCTGTAGAGCGCGGCGTGGGTCATGTGCGAGATGCGCACCGGCGTCATTTCGCGCGCGGCCACGCCGATCACGCCGTCGCCGAGCTGGATCTCGGAGCCCACGCCCGACGTCGGGTAGCCGCAACTGGCCACCGTGTAGAGCCGATGCGTGCTGCAGTCCAGCATCAGCACCATGGCGTGGCGGATGCCCAGATGTTCCTGCAGCGCGGCCAGCGTGGTCTGCAGCAGGCTGTCCAGCGCCCCGCAGCGCGCCATGCGCTCGCTGCACAGCCGCACCGCATGCAGCAGGCCGGGGCGGGGCGCGGGGGCGTCCAGTCCCTCGCCGGGCACCTCGTCGATGTGCTCCACGGTGTAGATGTCAGCGCCCTGCAGGCCAAAGACGCCGTCCATCCCCGAGTGCGACGCAATGCCTGCAAGCTGCGCCCTCATGCTCTCGAACACGGGGCCTGAGGTTTCGGTGTGCTCGTAGTGCAGATGCAGCCGGTAGAAGCGCGCGGTTACCGGGTCCAGCACCAGCACCGCGGCCCAGGGGTTGCTCAGGATGTTCTGGCGGGTTTTGTTGAAGAACTGGTAGGACAGCGCCACGCGGCGGGCATCCACGTAGACCACCTGCGAGATGTAGGCCACGTTGGGCGTCCCGTCGGGGCCACAGGTGGACATCACGGCCGGAATGGCACCCTCCAGGCAGGGGCGGATGGCGTGCAGCGAAATGGTGCTCATGGGCGGGCGGGCTCCACGGGCCGGCCGGCGCGGGGCCCTGGCGTCTGGTCGAACGCGGCCGTGGGGGTGAATTCAACGGCCACCAGATCATCGAGCGGGGCCGACAGCATGGCGGCCACGTAGGCTGGGCCGTAGCCCACGCGCCCCACCTCCTCCTGCATCGAGTGGCGGTAGTCCTGCAGCAAGGGCAGGTCGCCCGGCTCGGCCGCCCGCACCCGCGCCCGGGGGGCCTTGAGCTGCAGCGTGCGGTGGGTGAAGGGTTCGCTGAAGACCACCGCGATCTGCCCGGTGCTTTCGATGTCGTGCAACAGCTGGACAGACTGGCTGCGGCGCAGGAACACGGTGACCAGGCTTGCGTCGGGGCGGATGTGGCTGCCCATGGCGCGCATCACGCTGGGGCGCAAGGCCGCGTTGCGCGAGGCCACGATGGCCGAGATGCCCTTGGCCAGCATGGCGATATGGCCCGGGTCGAGCAGCGCTGCGGGTGCGTCGGCCATGACCTTCAGGCCTCGAAGCGTTTGCGGGTGAGCGCCAGGGCCATCCAGAAGGCCACGACCGTGGTGGCCGCCAGCACCAGCCCATGGCGCAGCGCGTGGGCGGGCCATTCGTCCATGAACAGCGGCCGCACCAGCTCGACGGCATTCGTCAGCGGAAGCCAGTCGGAGATGGCGCGCACCCAAGGCGGCAACTGCTCGCGTGGAAAGAACACCCCCGACAAAAACATCATCGGCGTGAGCACCAGCGTGAAGTAATAGGTGAAGAAGTCATACCCCTTGGCCAGCGCGTTGAAGATGAGGGCGATGCTCGAGAACATGATGCCCACGCCCAGCAGCACCGGCCAGGCCACCAGCAGCTTGGGGCTGTGGCTGATGCCCAGCGCCAGCATCACGCCCAGGATGGCGGTGACGGTGAACAGTGCCTTGAATGCGGCCCACAGCATCTCGGCCAGCACCACGTCGTCCAGGCTGATGGGCGCGTTCATGATGCCGTCCCAGGTCTTTTGCACGTGCATGCGCGAAAACGCAGAGTACAGGGCCTCGAAGCTCGCCGCGTTCATGGCGCTCATGCAGATCGAGCCGCTGGCCAGGAACAGGATGTAGGGCACCGTCCGCCCGCCCACGGGAATCCGACCCACCAGCGCGCCCATGCCATAACCGAAGGCCACCAGCCACATGAGCGGCTCGGCGATGTTGCCCACCAGGCTGGGGATGGCCAGCTTGCGCCACACCAGCAGGTTGCGCAGGAACACCGGCCAGCACCGCGTGGAAAGGCGGGGCGCGCGCCATGCGGACGGTGGCTGCGGAGCGCCGGTGAGCGCCGGTGAGGAAGCGGTGGACATGGGGGCTATTGTGCTGCGTCAACCCGGTGCCGCACAGCCCTTTTTGGCCGGCTGGGCGGCAGGCTGGGCGTTGTGCGCGCCCCGGGCCGCCCGCGTGCATTCAGTGGCGCGGCAGGCCTTGCGGACGGCAGAGCGGTGCCTGGGGGCGGCTGCGCATCGCGGAGGGGGGTATTTTTGCTCCAATCGACCGATTGTGCTTGCTGCGTATGCGCAAGAAGCTATTGTTTACATAGCGTTTTGTGGTCAACCCCCTTCGCGGATCTGCCGGCCCGTGAGCTTGAGGAAAAGGTCTTCCAGGTTGGCAGGCCGGTGCAGCGTGCGTGGGTGGCCCTGCTGCGCCAGGGCCTGCAGCAGCGGCTGGGCGTCGTGGGTGTAGAAGAAAACGGTTTCGCCACTGACTTCCACGCGCGCAGCCAGCGCGCGCAGCGCGCCTTGGTGGGCCAGGGCCACCGCGCCCAGGCCGTAGACCTCGACCACGTCGGGCTCCAGGTGCTGGGCAATCAGCTCGCGCGGGCGGCCTTCGGCAATTTTGCGCCCGTGGTCCAGCACCAGAAGGCGCGAACACAGGCGCTCGGCCTCGTCCATGAAATGGGTGGTGAGCAGGATCGACTTGCCCTGCTGCAGCAGGCGCTGCAGGCGCTCCCACATCAGGTGCCGGGCCTGGGGGTCGAGGCCGGTGGTGGGCTCATCGAGCAGCAGCAGGCGGGGGTCGTTCACCAGTGCGCGTGCCAGCGAAAGGCGCCGCTTCATGCCGCCGGACAGTTCGCCGGGGCGGGCGCCCGCCTTGTGGGTGAGCGCGGCAAACTCGAGCAGTCGGGGTACGCGCTCGTCCATCACCGCGCCCTTGAGCCCGAAATAGCGACCGAACACGCGCAGGTTCTCGGCGCAGGTGAAGTCGGGGTCTAGCGTGTCGAACTGGGTCACCACGCCCAGCTGGGCCTTGATGGCCAGGGCGTCGCGGGGCATGTGCAGCGGCGGCGCGCCGCCGCCGGGGTGGAACTGCACGGTGCCGCTGTCGGGGACGGTGTGCCCCAGGCACATGCGGAGGGTGGTCGTCTTGCCGGCGCCATTGGGGCCGATGACGCCCAGGCACTCGCCCGGCGCAATCGAAAACGACAGGTCATCAACCACAAGCGTGTCGCCGTAGCGCTTGCCGAGGTGCGCGGCCGTGAAGAGGTCCGTGGGGGTGGCCGTGGTGGGTTCGCTCATGGGCCGATTGTGTGCGATCCGGCGCGCCCGCACCGGTTGGGCGCGGGCGGGGCCACTGCCGGGCTGGATTTGGCGTGAAACTGCCTTGTGATGCTTGCTGTGTCTGCGCTGTGCGCTATCAAAAGAGAAGTTCGCAGGCCGCCCACTGCGGCCGTGGTGGATGTGACCCGACGGACGGGTGCCAGCCCCGCGCTTACTGGAACGCCACTTCCGCGAAGCTGCGCAGCTTGCGGCTGTGCAGGCGGTCCACGCCGCCCTGGCGCAGGATGTCGATGGCGCGCATGCCGATGCGCAGGTGCTGGTCCACGCGCTCGCGGTAGAAGTGGTTGGCCATGCCGGGCAGCTTGATCTCGCCGTGCAGCGGCTTGTCGCTCACGCACAGCAGCGTGCCGTAGGGCACGCGAAAGCGAAAGCCGTTGGCGGCGATGGTTGCGCTCTCCATGTCCAGCGCCACAGCGCGGCTCTGGCTGAAGCGGCGCTGGGGCAGGTTGTCGGGCAGCAGCTCCCAGTTGCGGTTGTCGGTGCTGGCCACGGTGCCGGTGCGCATGATGCGCTTGAGTTCGTCGCGGCCCATCTGCGTGACGTCGGCCACGGCCTGCTCCAGCGCCACCTGGATCTCGGCCAGCGCGGGGATCGGCACCCACAGCGGCAGTTCTTCGTCGAGCACGTGGTCCTCGCGCACATAGGCGTGGGCCAGCACGTAGTCGCCCAGCTGCTGGCTGTTGCGCAGGCCCGCGCAGTGGCCCAGCATCAGCCAGGCGTGCGGGCGCAGCACGGCGATGTGGTCGGTGATGGTCTTGGCGTTGGCAGGGCCCACGCCGATGTTGACCATGGTGATGCCGCTGCGGTCGGCCCGCATGAGGTGGTAGGCCGGCATCTGCGGCAGCGCGGCGGCTGCGCGCCCAGCTCGTCGCCGGGCTCGGCCGCCAGGCCCGCGCGGCGCGTGACCACGTTGCCGGGCTCGATGAAAGCGATGTACTCGCTGTCCTCCTTGGCCATCTCTGCATGGCCCAGGCGCACGAATTCGTCGATGTAGAACTGGTAGTTGGTGAACAGCACGAAGTTCTGGAACCACTCGGGCGCCGTGCCCGTGTAGTGCCGCAGCCGGTGCAGGGAATAGTCGACGCGCGGGGCGGTGAACAGCGACAGCGGCTGCGCCTCGCCGGGGTGGTGCAGGTGCGTGCCGTTGGCAATGCCGTCGTCCATGGCGGCCAGGTCGGGCAGGTCGAACAGGTCGCGCATGAGCATGCGGCGCTCGGGGCTGAGCGTGCCTTCCACATGGTCGTGCTCGGCGAACGAGAAATGGATCGGGATCGGGTGGGCGCTGGTGCCCACTTCCAGCTCCACGCCGTGGCTGTTGCGCAGCAGGCGGAACTGCTCGGCGTAGTAATCGGCGAACAGGTCCGGGCGGGTGAGGGTGGTTTCGTAGCGGCCGGGGCCCTCGACGAAGCCATAGGCCAGCTTGCTGTCGGCCCGCGCCACGGTGGTGGTGTGCACCCGCACGAACGGGTAGAACGCCCGCACCGCGCCTTCGGGCGTCTCGCCGGCCACGAAGCGTTGCATGGCCGTGCGCAGGTGGCCGATCTGCTGCTGGTAGATGCGTTGCACCTGGGCCAGCGCGTCGGCAGGGTCGGTGTGGCGGGTGGGCGCGATGAAGTCGGGGATCTGGGGCATGCCGCTATTGTCCACGGGTGGCAGCGGCATGGCTTTGCAGCCAGGCGTGCGCGGCCTCGGCGTCCATGGGCGGCGAGATGGCGTGGCCCTGGATCAGGTCGCAACCCAGCTGGCGCAGCAGGTCCATCTGGGCCGGGGTTTCGACCCCCTCCGCGATGGTCTGCAACTGCAGGCTGCGGCCCATCTGGATGATGGCGGTGACGATGGCCACGTCGTCGGTGCTTTGCGGCGTGTCGGTCACGAAGGAACGGTCGATCTTGAGCTTGTCGATGGGGTAGCGCTTGAGATAGGCCAGCGACGAGTAGCCCGTGCCGAAGT
The DNA here is from genome assembly GCF_000175235.1 of Acidovorax delafieldii 2AN. GTDB lineage: Bacteria > Pseudomonadota > Gammaproteobacteria > Burkholderiales > Burkholderiaceae_C > Acidovorax > Acidovorax delafieldii_B. The sequence continues at coordinate 9,724 of NZ_ACQT01000108.1, forward strand.
CATCGATGGCCACCCCCACGCCCAGCGTCTTGATGGCCTGGAGGGTTTCGAGCACCTGCCCGGTCTGGTGCATCAGCACCGATTCGGTCAGCTCAACTTCGAGAAACTGGGGCTGCAGTCCGGTGGCGTGCAGTACCGCGGCGAGTTCACCGGCCACGTCGCGCTGGCGAAACTCCAGCGCCGAGAGGTTCACCGCCACGGGCACCATGGCCAGGCCTTCGTCCTGCCAGGCCTTGAGCTGGCGGCAGGCCTCGTGCATCACCCAGCGGCCGATCGGGGTGATCAGGCCGCGCGACTCCGAGAAGGTGATGAACTCGTTCGGCCCGACGAGGCCCCGCTCGGGGTGACGCCAGCGCACCAGCGCCTCGAACCCTTGCAGCGAGCCATCCGCCAGGCGGATCTGCGGCTGGTAATGCAGCACGAAGGCCCCTTCGGCGATGGCTTCGCGCAGCAGCCGCTCTTGCTGCAGCACGTCCTTGGCGCTTGCATCCATGCCCGGCTGGTAGAACTGCCGGTTGCCGCGGCCGCTGTCCTTGGCGTGGTACATGGCCGTGTCGGCGCAGCGCAGCAGGCCTTCGGCCGTGGCGTCGTCGCACGGGAACATACTGATGCCGATGGAGGGCGACATCGTGACCGGGAGCTGGTCCACCGTGAAGACGCCGCGCATGGCCTCCAGCAGCTTGTCGGCCACCATGGCGGCGTCGGCGGGCGATGCGATGTCGGTCAGGACGGCTGCGAACTCGTCGCCACTGAGCCGCGCCACCAGATCGGTTTCGCGCACGCCCTGGCGCAGGCGCTCGGCCACGTCACGCAGCAACTGGTCGCCGGCGTGGTGGCCCAGCGAATCGTTCACCGTCTTGAAGTGGTCGAGATTGATGAACAGCACGGCCACCTGGGACTTGCGCCGGCGGGCCATCGACAGCGCCTTGCCCAGCTGTTCCATGAGCGAGCGCCGGTTGGGCAACTGGGTGAGGGTGTCGTGCAGGGCCAGGAAGGTCTCGCGCTCCTGCGCTTCCTTGCGTGCCGTGATGTCGCGCACCACCACGATGCGGTAGTCGGCGTGCAGCTGGGGCATGGTCTTGCCCACGACCTCGACTGGAATGGTGTGCCCGTCCTTGTGGCGAATGGTCACCTCGTAGGGGTGCTCTCGGCCGCCACGGGTGTATTCATAGGCCACGGCCCGCCACTCGGGGCTGATGAAATTGAAGATCGACCGGCCCAGCACTTCGGCCAGCGAGTATCCCGTGAGCCGGGTGAGTGCTTCGTTGCCGTCGGTGATGACGCCGTCGCGGTGGAACACGATGGCCTCGTCCGTGGCCTCGGTGAACTTGCGCATGCGCTCTTCGCTTTGCCGCACGGTGGCTTCGGCGCGCCAGCGGTCGGTGATGTCGGTGATCAGCACAAACGAGCCCAGTTGCTCCTGCCGCGCGTTGAAGTGCGGGATGAGGTTGACCTCGATCATGCGCACTTCGCCGTTGGGCAGGGTCTGCTCGCGGGCATATTTCACGTGCTCTCCGTGGACAGAGCGCTCGACGTAAGGCTGGATGGCGCGCCAGGCCTTGTCGCCGATGGCCTCCTGCACCGTCAGGCCGAGGATGGATTCGGTCGTGTGGCCGTTGTAGGCGGCATAGCCCTGGTTGGCGAACTGGCACCGCAAGCCCGAAAGGTCGAAATAGGCCATCAGGGCCGGGACGGAATCGGCAATGAGCCGCAGCAATGCGTCGCTGGAGCCACGGGGGCCGGGTCGGCGGGCTTTGGTCGTGAGTTCTTGCATGTGCAGGCGCGTTGTGTCTTGTCAGAGCCCTTTTTCGCGACTTTCGGCCGGCGCAGGCGCCGCCTGGTGATCGCAGACAGGTTCTTATAGCCGATGGACCTGACGCGAAGGCTAGGGGCAACTCCCCATGGCGCCCGCTGTGGGCGTGCGCGGCGGCCATTTCTGTCACCATCGGCACACACCTGAGAAAGAAAGGGGCTGGAGGCCCATGCAGAGTTCGGATGCTTTTTTTGCCGCCCTGGCCGTGCTGGCGAGTGCACTGGGATGCGGCTTGCTGATGGGGATCGAGCGCGAGCGCCGCAAGGGCACGGGGCCCATGCGCGCGCTGGCGGGGGTGCGGTCGTTCACCCTGGTGTCGCTGGCCGGCGCTGCTGCAGCCCTCGCTGGTATCGCCGCCCTGGTGGTGGTGGGCGCGGCGATGGTGGCGGCGCTTGGCGTTGCCGCCTATGTCCGCGACCGCTCGGACGACCCCGGCGTGACCACCGAAGTGGCATTGCTGCTAGCCTACCTGATTGGTGTGACTTGCGCGCGCGACCAATTGCTGGCCGCCGCGCTGGCCGTGGTGGCGACAGGGCTGCTGGCCCTGCGGGAAACGCTGCACCAGTTTTCGAGCGAGTGGCTGCAGCCCGGTGAGGTGCGCAGCGGGCTCATCCTGGCCGCGCTGGCCCTGCTGGTGTACCCGCTGGCGCCCGATGCGCCTCTGTGGCAGGGCGTGCTGAACCCGCGGGTGCTGGTGCGCCTGGTCATCGTGCTGCTGGTGATCCAGTCGCTGGCGCATCTGGGCCGCAGGCTGCTGCAGGCGCGCCACGCCATGGCGCTGTCGGCGCTGGCTTCGGGGTTTGTGTCCAGCACGGCCACGATTGCC
>NZ_ACQT01000107.1 GCF_000175235.1 Acidovorax delafieldii 2AN
CGCCGTGTAGGGCGGCGTCTGCTCGGGGTCGATGCCAATCACCAGCCCGATGTGGCGCGTGAAAGGCACCAGTCCGGCGACCAGCGTCAGCGGCTCGAAGGCATCCGGCACGCAGGGCAGCAGCGCGGCTGCGAAACCATCAGCTTCGAGGCTTTGCAGGGCGGCGAGCGCCGCGCGCCAGTCCTGCAGCGCCTGCGCAGGCAGTCGGGCGTGGCGGTGAGGGGCAACGGGTTGATGCATGGAGGCTTCAGCGCGCGCCGGCACTCAGATCCACGAACCGGTCCACCTCGATCTTGTTGCGCATCAGGCGGTTGTCCAGCAGGAAGCCGACCGAGCGCGCAAGCTCTGTGCGGACTTCGGCATCTACCGAAGGCACCCATTCGGAGCGCGAGAACGCGCGCAGCGTCTGCTCGAGCGTGAGCCCGAAGCCCGCGGCCAGGGCCTTGGCAGAGGCTTCCGGCTGCGCTCGCAGCGCCTGCGCACCGCGTTCCACGGCGCGCAGGTAGGCTTTCACATAGTCGGGCCGGTTCTTGAGGATGGTCGCCGAGGCGATGATCGGGTTGAGGTTGTTCTTGAGTCCCTTGCCGTCGCGCAGCACGCGGGCCTTGCCTTCGTATTCGAGCCGGGTGAACACCGGGTCCCAGGCGAGGGCGGCGTCGATGTCTCCCTTGAGCAGCGCGGTGCCCATGTCCTGCAGCCCGAGGTTGATGAACTCCACGTCCGAGAGCTTGAGTCCGGCCTCGGCCAGGATCAGCACCAGCAACTCGTGTACGTTGCCGCCGCGCAGCGTGGCGACCTTCTTGCCGCGCAGTTCCTGCACGCGGCGGTAGGACGCGTCGGCGCGCACGAGCAGGGCCTGCGCGCCGCCTCCCTTGTACGCCAGTCCGATCAACCGGTCGTCGATACCCGAGGCGTGGCCCACGAGGGCCGGTGTGTCGCCGAGCGCAGCGATGTCGATATTGCCGGATGCGAATGCTTCGTTGACCGGCGGGCCGCCGGCGAACTGCGTCCAGGTCACTTTCGCGTCGGCGTGGCCGAGGTGGCGCAGCTCCTCCTCCACCCAGCCGTTCTGGCGGGCCAGCAGGATGGCCGAGTACGGCACGAAGGGCATGATGCCGATGCGCAGCTCGTTGGCAGGCTGCGCGTGGGCCATCGTGGACTTGGCGCTGGCGGACAGCGCCAGGGCGGAGAGGGTGCGAAGGAAGGTACGGCGCATGGCGGTGTTCTCGTGCTTTGGGTCATTAGGAAGAGGCCGGAGTGGGCGGAACCGTCGCCGTGGCGGCTTCGGCGCGGGGGGTGAAGAAACGTTGGTAAATATCTGCGCGTATGGCGGCGAATGCGGGATGTGCCCGATCGCGCGGACGTGGCAGTTCTATGGGGAATGCGGCGATCACGCGGCCGGGGTGGCTGGACAGCACGGCGATGCGGTCGCCGAGGTAGAGCGCCTCCTCGATGTCGTGCGTGACGAGCACTGTGGTGATGCGCTCCCGTTCGTGGATCCGCAGCAGCGCGTCCTGCAGTTGTATGCGGGTGAGTGCGTCGAGCGCGCCGAAAGGCTCGTCCATCAGCAGCACGCGAGGCCGGTGCACCAGCGCACGCGCGATTGCCACGCGCTGGGCCATGCCGCCCGAGAGCTGGTACGGATAGGCGCTCTCGAAGGCTTGCAAGCCGACCAGTGCAAGGGCGTTGGCGATGGCATTCCCGCGTTCCTGCGGGAGGGCCCGGTGCAGGGCCAGCTCCAGGTTCTGCCGCACGGTCATCCAGGGCACGAGGCGGTGGTCCTGGAAGACGATGCCGCGGTCCAGCCCCGGCTGGCCGATGGGCTGGCCGTCGAGACTGGCCTGGCCCGCGTGGCGCGTTTCCAGGCCGGCGAGGATGCGCAGCAGCGTGCTCTTGCCGCAGCCGCTGGCGCCGATGATGCAGCTCACCTCGCCCGCGGCGAGGTCGAGGCTCACGTCTTGCAGCGCCTGCACGCGGCTGCGCTCGCGGGATTCGAACGTGACGCCGATATGGCGAAGCGAGATGCCGAATGGCGTGGTGTGGGGGTCGGACATCACAGCGCCTCGAACTGTGGCCGCCAGCGCACCAGGCGCTGTTCGGCGTGGCGCAGCAGGTCGTCGGTGAGCTTGCCCAGCACGCCCATGAGCGCCATGCCCGCAACGACCAGGTCGGCCTGAGACATGGCGCGGCCGTCCATGATGAGAAAGCCCACGCCGCGCGAGGCGGCGATCAGCTCGGCCGCGACCACGCACATCCAGGCCATGGCCAGCCCGAGGCGTAGCCCGCTCATGATCTGCGGCAACGATCCCGGCAGCATGATGCGGCGGATGAACAAGCCGCGCGGCAGCTCCAGCACGCGCGCCAGTTCGACGAAGCGGCCGTCGGTCTGCCGTACCGCGTCCACGGAGCTCACCAGGATGGGGAAGAACGCGCCCAGGGCGATGATGAAGATTTTGGCGCCCTCGTCGATCCCAAACCAGAGGATGGCCAGCGGTATCCATGCGATCGGCGGCACGGGCTTGAGGATCTGGATCAGCAGGTCCACGAATCCGTCGAGCCGCCGGTAGGCGCCCATGGCGATGCCTAGGGCAAGAGCCGCCGCCGCCGCGATGGCGAAGCCCTGGAGCACCCGCGCCGCGCTTGCTTCTACGTGGCGCTGCAGATCGCCTTCGCGCAGTAGGTGCCAGAGCGTGTCGGCCACGGCGGCGGGGGAGGGTAGCAGCGCCGGGTTGGCCCAACCCGCGCTGCACAGCGCCTGCCAGATGCCGAGCAGAAGGACGACGAGGCCGAAGCGTCCCGAGTGCCGGACCAGCCATTGGCCGGCGGTGTGCAGCGGCGTCTGGTTGGCCCCTGCGCTCAAGGGCGTGGTGGTGGAGGCATGGGTGGTCATGCCGAAAATTCTAGGAAGGACTACTTTGTCTGCATGCGCTGTTTTTTTATAAGCAATCACAAAAAACACATAAATGAATACAAACAAACGTACAAAACTGAAGACAAAAAGGTTTTAAGTTCATGAGAGGAAAAATGTCCGTCCCGGTGGCTGCGTCGGGGGTTCTAGAATCTGCATGGAATAGGTCCGACACAGTGCGGCCCGTGCTTGAGCAGAGGAGAAAGGTCGGGTTGACGATGTCAGATGTTTCGGAAGCGGTTGACGTGCAGTCGATCGAGCGGGTGCTGCGCGAGCGCATCAGTTCGCGGACGATTCCGCCGGGCAGCAAGCTCAAGGAGATGGAGCTTGCCGCGGAGTTCAACGTCTCGCGCGCACAGGTGCGCGAGGTGTTCGCCGCGCTTGCGTTGCGCGGGCTGATCGAGCGCATCCCGAACAAGGGCGCGGTCGTGGTTCAGCTGGGCTTCGGGCAGGTCGCCGAGATTTTTGCCGTGCGCGAGGTGCTGGAAGGCATGTGTGCGCGGCTGGCGGCGAAAAATTCCACCCCATCGGACTGGGAGCGCCACGCGAAGGCGCTCGAGGAGGATATGCCGCGCCTGCTGGCGCACAGCGACTTCGCAGGCTTTCTCGCGTGCTACGAGGCCTTCCGGCAGGACATCATCGTCCATGCCCGCAACGCCACGCTGGCGGACATGCTCGACAGCATCCGCGACAAGATCCGCTATCTGGCGCGCCGCATCGTCATCCTGCCGGGCCGTGCCGAACAGGCATTACAGGAGCACCGCGCCGTGCTGGGGGCGTTGCGCGCCGGCGACGGCGTCCAGGCGGAGCGGCTGCGCATGGCGAACATGCGCAGCGGCTTCGAGTGGTTCGAGCGCTACCGCGACTTCATTCTGTAGCCCGCACCCTGCGGCCTCGCGTCGTCCCAGGCCGCGACAATCGTCCGCGTGACCCAGCCTCCGCCTCCACCATCGACCTTGCGCCGCATCGCGCACGTGGGCATGCATGCGTTCTCCGCCTCCGTTGAGCTGCTGCGCTAAAGTGTGTTGCCAATCGTGAGATTATCGGCGTTGATGGGTCTGAGCCACGAAACCTGAGAACCAATGGGACGCTGCTACGCACTCAGAGACGACTAATGGGAGCGCAGCAAGGACCTGCGGCCCGGGCGAGCCGGTCTGATCGGAGCGCCGGCGCGCGACAGCCGCCTGTTCATCGATGCGGTGCTGTACCTTTACCGTGCCGACATCCTTTGGCGCGACCGGCCCGAGCGCTTTGTGGACTTTCGAGTGGTGCACCTGCGCCACATGCGCTGGAGCAGGAGCGGCGTGTGGGAGCGCGTCTTCAAGGCCTTGGCGCAGCAAGCGAACAAGGAATAAGCCATGATTGACGCCACTATCGTGCGAGCTCACCAGCACAGCGCCGGAACAAAAGGGGGGCGCCAGCTCAAGCAATAGGAGGCAGCCGAGGTGGCCTGAGCACGAAGATCCACGCCAGCTTGGACGCGGTGGGCAATCCCACAGGATCTTAGCTGACACCAGGGCAGGCATCTGATCAGGAAGGTGCTGATGTGTTGCTGGCGGGCAGCGTCGCCCAAGCAGTCATTGCCGACAAGGCCTACGACGTCCGCGATCGCGTGGTGCGGCCTTCGGCGGAATCGGGCAAGGGCGTTGTCATTCCGTACGCACCCGCAAGACCCAGCGTGGCTATGACCCGCATTTGTACAAGGCCCGACACCTGATCGAGAACTTCTTTGTCTGCCTCAAGGAGTACCGCGCCCTTGCCACGCGCTGGGACAAAACCGCCGTGACCGGGGGCTTCCTGACCTTTTCTTTTCCGATGCTTTCCACTTCAGGCGCGTGCGGGGCTTACAGCTTCTTCTAGTCCTTCTGTAGATGGCTGCGGAAGCACTCGTCAGGCTGCATCTGCGTTTGCGGACTGCTCAACGTGAGTGTTTTCACCCCGCTGCTTGGCGTAGCCGCTGGTACGGCGGTGCAGGCTCCGGCCCTTTTTGGATGAAGGCTGCTTGAAGGCTCTCCCTGCGTGCTAGGCGGCGGCCACCACCTGGTGGCGCGCTAGCTCCAGCAAGTGCGAATCGACCAGATACGCGATGGCCGCTCCCCATGAGCGCTGGTGTCCACGATCAGGAACTCGAACTCGGCAGGCCAGATGGCCTTTGAGGCCACTGGCCTACCGCGGACGTGCCGCGCTAAGGTCAATGTCGACTCGTTTGAATCTCTTGCTCCGGTGCTTGTGGATGGTTACCTTTGCACCTCGCTCACCATTCGCACTACTTGCGCGGCTAAACGTATTTCCCGGTCAGCCCTCCATCAATCAGCAGCTCGGTGCCCGTGACATAACTGGCCGCGTCCGAGGCAAGAAAGGCGCAGGCGTTCGCCACCTCCCACGGCGTGCCCATGCGTTGCAGCGGCACCTGCCGCGCACGTGCAGCCTTGGCCTCTTCCAGGCTATCGGAAAACACATGCGCCACATTGGCAGCCACACGTGGCGTGTCGATCAGGCCTGGTACTACCGTGTTGGCGCGAATGCCGTGGGGCGCGTACTGCTGCGCAATCATCCGCGTCATGTGGATAACTGCTGCCTTGGTCGTGCAATAAGCCAAGTGCGGGTAGCCAAGGTAGCGCAGACCGGCCACAGAGGCGATCGAGATGATCGCGCCAGCGCCACGCTCCACCATGCCGGGTAGCACTGCTTGGCAACTCAGCATGAGGCTTTTGACGTTGACCGCGTGAATACGATCCAGATCTTCGGCGCTGGTCTCCATGGGCCCACCTGTCTTGCCGATGCCTACGTTGTGATGGAGCACGTCCAGCGGTGCATGACGCGCGGCCAAGGTGCGGAAGGTATCAACAATGTCTTCCTCGCGCGCCATGTCGGTCTGATAGGCATAGGCTGCGCCGCCTTCCTCTGTGATGAGTCGAACTGTCTCCTGTGCGGAGGAAAGGTCACGATCGAGTACGCACACTGTAGCGCCCAGACGAGCATAGGTCACGCACGAGGCCCGGCCGATACTCCAGCCAGGAGCCACTGATCCGCCACCCGCGACGGCTACTGTCTTACCAGTGAGATCCCAAGGTGCGTTGGGTGTATGTCCGGTAGTGCCGCTCATGACGCCAGCCCGACTGTCATTCCACCGCACACATAGATGACCTGGCCCGTGGTAAAGCCCGCGCGCGTGTCTAGCAGGGACGCCACGATGTGGGCAACCTCTGAGGGCGAGCCCATACGGCGCAGCGGAATCGCCTCCAGAATGCGCTCCGTCGCGGGCGCTCCAGGCGGATTAACGCTGGTAAACAGCTCGGTGGCGATCGGGCCGGGGCCTACGGCATTCACAGTGATACCGTGCACACCGGCTTCCAACGCAAGTGCCTTGGTAAAGCCGTGCAGGGCTGCCTTGCTCGACGCATAGGCGATGCGCTCGGTCTTACCCAGAGCGGCTCGGCTGGAGATATTGACGATTCGCCCGTTCATCGCAGCACTCATGCCCGGCATGAGCGCCTGAGCGCAAAGCACCGAGGCCGTGAGGTTCACGTCCATCACGGCGCGCAGGTCATCGGTAGTGACCCGCTCGATGGGCTGGGGTCGCACGATGCCGGCGTTGTTTACCAGGCGTGTGATCGGCCCGCTTGCCAGCGCTTGGTTGAGAGCTTGGCACAACGCAGCCTCGTCGCTGACATCGACACACAGATACTGCTCGCCATAAGCCAGTCGCTCTGGCGGCTGCTGGTCGAAGTTGACGACCTGATAGCCGTCATCGATTAAGCGGTCCACAACGGCCCGGCCAATACCGCGACTGCCGCCGGTGACTAAAGCACGGATGTCCATGTCACGCCTCCGTGGCTGCGCCAGGGCTGACGAAGGGAATGGCATGTTCCACCGTGTCCCAGATGAAGCGCCCCGACGGATCGCGTTGTTCCTCCACGATGTGGGCCACCAGTCCTGCCGCGCGCGAGATCACGGCAAAGCCGCGCATGATGGCTGTAGGTACCTCGATCTCGCCAAGCAACGCTGCGACCGCGCCTGTGGCGTTGATAGTGATGGCGCGCCCGGCGACTTCGTCCACTGCTTTCGAGAGCGTTTCAAGCGCACGGATGCGGTTGCCGTGCAGTTCTGGCTCTGCGCGACCCAGCTCAAGCAGCTTGTATGCCCGAGGATCGACCGGCTTGTGCAGGTGGTGACCGAAGCCGGGCACAGGTGATTTCAGCGCCTTGTAGTGGCGCGCAATCTCTAGTGCTTCGGCGTGCGCATCGGGCGCAGCAATGATGCGATCGAGTAGACCCGAGCAGTTCTCCATAGTACCGACAAAGGAACTGCCCACGGCGAGCAGGCCGGCTGACACCGCGCCTTGCAGGTTCTCGGGCGCGCTCATGTAGATCAGGCGTGTTGCAATGGCGCTGGGTGTGAGGCCGTGCTCCATCAGGACGATGAGCACCACGTCAGTGACGCGGAGGTCCACCGGGCGCGCCTTGCGGCCCAATATCTGCATGAGCATCACTTCCGTGAAGGTTGTCTTGCCCATCAGATCGGCCACCAGATTGGCGTTGCCGTAGGTCAGGCTGGTGAGGGTGTGCGTGCACAGGCTGGTGGTGGGTGTCTTCTTGGTGGTGGTCATAGGAGGCGTCAAATCAAAGTTGTCCAGTAAGTGCCATGTCGCGCACGGCGTTCTTCAATACCTTGCCCACAGGCGATCGGGGCAGGTCGTTCACGAAATGGATTCGCTTGGGCGTTTGCACGGGCCCCAGGCGTTCACGTACAAAGGCAGCCAGTTCGGCCTCGCTGGCCTGTTGGCCTGGGCGCAGTTGGACTGCGGCGTTTACGCTCTCTCCCCATTTGTCGTCGGGGATTCCAAATACGGTGGACTCATGCACGGCGGGATGCTGCGATAGTGCGTTTTCCACCTCGATGGGGTAGACGTTGAACCCTCCCGTGATGACCAGGTCCTTGAGCCGGTCCTTCAAGTAGAGGTAGCCGCGCGCATCAAACAGACCGCGGTCACCAGTGTGAAGCCAGCCATCTACCAGGGTTTCGGCGGTCTTCTCAGGCAACTTCCAGTAGCCCGTCATCACCAAAGGCCCACGGGCAACGACCTCGCCCACTTCTCCTGGCGGCAGCAGCGTGCCATCCGGGGCCATGATGGCCACATCGCTGTACCAGGTGCAACGCCCCACGGCGGCCCAGTTGGCTTCGTCCTCGAAATCCTCGGGGCGCATTACAGTCAGGATCTGCGGCGCTTCTGTCTGCCCGTAAGTCGTTCCCAGAACGGGTCCAAAAAACGCGCGCACTTCGCGAATCTTCTCGGGCGGCATAGGAGCTCCACCGTAGATCAGGCGCTTGAGCTGCGGAAAGTCGGCACGCGTAACACCCTCGATCGCCATCAGCATGTACACCAGCGTGGGCGGCATGAAGCACACGGTGCCGCCGCGGTACTTGAACGCGTCGCGCACGGCTGATGCACCCGCACCATTCATGATGACGTGGCAACCGCCCTGGGCCAGGATTGGCAACACGTAGGTGGATGTTCCATGCGTGATGGGCGCGGCCATCACATAGCGATCGTTTTCGTCGAACGACCAAGCGTGGATCTGGTTGACGATGTTGGCCATCCAGGCGCGATAGGGCTGCATCACGCCCTTGGGTGCACCTGTAGTTCCACCCGTGAACTTGATGGCCTGCGTGGCGTCGCCGTCCAGGTCCAGCGTTGGCGGAGGGGCATCGGCGTGGGCTTGCACCAGGAAATCCAAGGTTGTGCCTCCAGCGTCTGCAGCACCTATTAGGATTCGCTGAGCGCGCTCATCGGTTACCAACGCCGCGTAGCCCACCTCAACGAACAGGATGCTGGCATCGATGGTGTCGGTAATGCGGCGGATTTCCGAGGACGTGCTCTTGGGGTTCAAGGGCACCCATACCTTGCCGCAGGCCAACACGGCCAGCAGGACAATAATGTGCTCTGCGCTATTGCTCGCGCAGATGCCCACACGCGACTGCGGTGCGGGATCGCACTGCACCAGCCCGGCGGCCACCGCACGCACCCGCCGGGCCAAGGCCCGATAGGTGATGCGCTCGGTTGGCGTGTCGATGGCAATGCGGTCGGGCCAGCGCTGCGCTGCGCGCCAGAAGAAATCAATGGGATACATAGTTCACGGATTAATTAATCTGCCTTGGCGCCCGAGGCCTTGACCACCTCGTTCCAATTCTTGAGTTCGCTGGCGACAAACTTGCGCATGTCATCGGAGGACCCGGGGGAGGCCGTGGCCACCAAGTCCACCAGGCGTTGCTTGACGGCGGGGTCACTCAGTGCCGTGTTGAGTGCGGCGTTCAAGCGTTTGATCACCGGAGCGGGTGTTCCGGTGGGTGCCGACATACCGAACCAAGACTGCACCTCGAATCCTGGGAAGCCCGACTCGGCGACTGTGGGCACGTCGGGTAGCAAGGACGAGCGTTCCTTGCTGGTAATGGCCAGCGCACGCAGCTTGCCAGCCTTTACATGCGGCATGGCCGAGGGCGAGTTGTCGAACATCGACTGCACTTGACCGCCCAACAGATCTGTCACGGCGGGCGCGCTGCCACGGTAGGGCACGTGCAGCATGTTCAGCCCGGTTTTCATCTTGAACATCTCGCCCGAGAGGTGGATGGACGAGCCACTGCCCGAGGATGCAAACGTGATCCCGTCCTTCGACTCTTTGGCGTACTTGATATATTCCTGCACAGATTGCACGGGCAGGCTGGGGTTGACTACAAGCAGGTTCGGGATCTTGGCAATCAGCCCGATTGGCTCGAAATCTTTGACCGGGTCGTAGCCAAGTTTGTTGTACAAGGTGGCATTGATGGTGTTGGCGATCGTGAACACATACAGTGTGTAGCCGTCAGCGGGAGAGCGCGCTACCAGCTCGGCGCCTACGTTGCTATTGGCACCGGTGCGGTTGTCCACGAGAACCGACTGGCCCAATTCGGTCCCCATGCGGGCAGCTACCAAGCGCGCCACTACGTCGGTAGCGCCGCCCGCGGCATAGCCCACGACCAGCTTGATGGGCTTGGTCGGCCAGTTCGGCTCATTGGCAAAAACTGGGGCTGCCAGGGTGGCGTGCAGGGCGGCCACCATGCCCAGGCAAATCGTTCTGCGGCTGACGTGCGGCTTCATTTTTGTCTCCTTGACGGTAAATTTGTGGTCTGCGAATGGCTCAACCCCTTAGTGCATCACCCTGGGTTGATGGCCATTGTTTCAACGGAACCAGTAAACGAATGACTAAAAACGTCCGCTTTACGGACAAAAATACCTCTAGAAAACCCTTGTCGACCGAGGACTGCCAAACCTTGAGCCGCGGGCTGGAGGTCATGGATACGATCCTTGCAGGCCCCCAGGAGGGGTTGCGCGTGGTCGCGTTGTGCCGCAAGACCGGACTGGAGCGAGCGACCGTCTATCGGCTACTGCATTCGCTGCAGGCGGCGCGATACGTCAGCGTTTTGTCACGCTTTCATTACGGCCCAGGCGAGCGCTGGAAAGCGTTGGTGCCACTTACCAAGCAGCGCGAAGACCTGGCCGAACGGCTGACTCCCGTGTTGGCCAGCGTGAGTGCGGGGTGCGGCGACGCAGCCTTTGCAGTAGTACGCGACGGGGGACTGTCGCATTGCATTGCGCGGCACGTAGGCAACTACCCGGTCCAGGTGCTTGTGATTCAGGTGGGAACGCGCCAGCCGCTGGGCGTGGGGGCTGCCGGGTTGGCACTGCTATCGGCGCTCGAAGATCGCGAAGTAGAGGCTGCGATTGAGGTGAATGCGCCCACACTGGCGCTGTATGGCGGCATGACGCAGGATCGGTTGAGAGCATTGGTAGCCGCCACGCGCGAGCGTGGCTGGTCCGTGGTGGGCAATCACGCCACGCGAGGTGTTCTTGCGGTGGGGTTGGCGGTGTACGACAGTGCTGGAGATGTAGTTGCCGGCATCAGTGTTGCCACAACCGAGGCGCGTATGCCTAAAGAGCGCCAGCGGAAGATCCTGCAACTGATTCGCAAAGCACTGAGAGGCAACGGGTTTGTGGCCTATTGATGCCGATGGCAAGCCAAAATGGCCTACTCGGCAACGATCCGTCTCAAAGCTGCCTCGGGTCAGGGGGCGATGAACTGCGGTCAATGCTCTTTTTTGCGTTTCCCGTAGCTCAATCAGCCGCTGCCGCAACCCTTAAGAGGCTCAGATGCTATAGCCAACTGCGGGGAGAGATGTGAGAGCCATGCCGGCCTCCACCACCACAGCACGCGCTCAACTGACATAGCTTCATTCGTGCCAAACCACCGGTTGATAAAGCAAAAATGCGATAACTTGTTCCGTAAGCAGACGGCGGCGGTCAATTTGATGTGAGACCGTTGATTTCTCGTCAAGAAGTGGCGATCCGATAGGAACCCTCTTTGTGCGAACTACAAATAGAGAAATTTCGAAATTTTTCTATCGCTGCCGAGGCGTAATTTATAGCCGCTTAACAATATCTAGTTCGAAACTCTGTAAGAATTTTTCTTGCTCATCGGTTTGGACATAAGCCGGATTGATGTTGCGAAGCCTTGCAATCGCTTCTTCTGAACTCAGTCCCCCCTCACGGATAAGCCAAGCCGCTAGGATGGTACCCGTGCGGCCAATCCCGGCACGGCAGTGAACCGCGATAACATGGCCCTGATCGAGTAACAGTTGCATTCGTCGAACGAGCATATACGCTTGAGATATGCTTGGCGCTTCTCTGTCGAAAATCGGCAAATGAATGTTACGCAGTTGGTTGCGTAGCAGTGCTTCTTCATCAATGTCTCTTTCCGTTAGAGTCACCAGATGCGAAATTCCTAGGGTTGAGAGCAACTGCATGTCGTAGTCGATAGGGGCCATTGCGCCCGGCTCGCCGCAACCCGCCAGTTTGCCAGGAATAATCCAGTGAAAGCCATGTGGGCCTCTGTATTCCGAGAGTATGGCTAGACCGACCATTGAAGCAGTTTCGACCCCTCGGTTAGAAAGAGGTGGCGGTGCCACCATAGGAGGGCAGACGTTCTGCTGAACTGACGTGGTTGGAAAAAATGGTGGCGTGAGCGTAGGCGGTGACGCATGTGCTGGCACTGATGGTTCATCAAATTCTGTCAGTGCATTTAATGCAGCTTCGGGTAACGGCATGGGAGGCACTGCAGAGGGATCTAGTTCTTCGATCCTTACTCCCGGGGAGGCGATTGACAGGCTCCCGCTGTGCACAAATTGTGCAACCCAACCGTTCGCGGGGTGCGTGAAAAACCGGGGATTAGGTTCGTGCGCGAGTATTACCCCACCGCCCAAAAGAATTATGCGATCGGCCAGCCGGCGTGCTTGGCCTTGGTGATGCAGTACCACCATTAGTCGTGAATTTTCCGCAAGGGACCGGAGCCATTCAACCAGCCACATTGCTACATCGGCTTGAAGTCCATACGTAGGCTCATCGATCATCAATAGCGGGGGCTTTGCCAGTGCATGAGACAAGATATTCATGGCGCGCTGTACGTGCAAAGGCAGTTC
>NZ_ACQT01000106.1 GCF_000175235.1 Acidovorax delafieldii 2AN
GGCCAGTTCGAGTTGCTGGCGGCCGACATTGGCCAGGGCAATGCCGTGCTGGTGCGCACCGCCACGCACGCGCTCCTGTACGATGCGGGGCCCCGTTTCAGCAGCGAGAGCGATGCGGGGCACCGCGTGGTGGTGCCGCTGTTGCGTGCCTTGGGGGAGCGGCTGAATGTGCTCATGCTGAGCCACCGCGATGCCGACCACACGGGCGGCGCGGCGGCTGTTCTGGCCCAGCAACCCCAGGCGGCTCTGATGGGTTCGATCGAGGCCGAACACGCGCTGCAGGCGCTGCGGCCCGCAACGCCGTGCATCGCCGGGCAGCGCTGGAACTGGGATGGCGTGGTTTTCGAGGTGCTGCACCCCATATCCGACGACGGTGCCCGCAGTGTGCGCGCCAACGCCCTCAGTTGCGTGCTGCGCATTGCCACGCCGGGGCCGCAGTCCGTGGTGGCGTTGCTGGTGGGGGACATCGAGCATGCACAGGAACAAGCCCTGGTGGACCGCGCCGCTCCGCTGGCCGCCGATGTGTTGCTCGTGCCGCACCATGGCAGCAAGACCTCGTCCAGCGCCGCATTTCTGGATGCCGTGCAACCGCGCACCGCCCTGGTGCAGGCAGGCTACCGCAACCGCTTTGGCCACCCCGCGCCCGATGTGCTTGAGCGCTACCGGCAGCGCAACATCCACGTGGTGGAGTCGGCGCTCTGTGGCGCTGCCACCTGGGAGTCATCACAACCCCGGCAGGTGCGCTGCGAGCGCGAAGCCAGGCCGCGCTATTGGCAGCATGGTTTGGCGCCTGCGGTGAAACCCGCTGGCAGCGACGAAGCGCCCGGCGAGCGTCGGGTCGCTCCCGCGCCTTTGCTGTGATGGGGCATGACACCTGGGCGCGCAACTTGCTATCCTGAGTCCAGGAGGCTCGCCCATGCAGAAATTTGACGAGATGTACGCCATGCTGCCTTTCGATGGCAGCGATGTGCGCGAGCACTACAAACGCTATGGCCACTGGTTGTCGCGCCAGCCGCCGGACGCAATGCAGGCACGGCGCGCCGAGGCCGAGATGATCTTCCGGCGCGTGGGGATCACCTTCGCGGTCTATGGCGCGAAGGACGAGGGAGGCGCCGGCAATGAGCGGCTGATTCCCTTCGACCTTATTCCGCGCATCATCCCGGCCGACGAATGGGCGCAGATGCAGCGCGGTCTGGTGCAGCGCGTTACGGCGCTGAACCGCTTCATCCATGACGTCTACCACGGGCAGGACATCCTGCGCGCCGGCATTGTCCCGTCCGATCTGGTGCTGCGCAACGCGCAATACCGGCCCGAGATGGCGGGTGTGCAAGTGCCCCGCAACCTGTACGCGCACATTGCCGGCATCGACATCGTGCGCGCCGCCGACGCGCAGGGTCGGGGCGTGTACTACGTGCTGGAAGACAACCTGCGCGTGCCCTCGGGCGTGTCGTACATGCTCGAGAACCGCAAGATGATGATGCGGCTCTTTCCCGAGCTTTTCAGCTTGCATGCCGTCGCGCCCGTCGCGCATTACCCTGACCTGCTGCTCGAAACGCTGCGCGCCAGCGCCCCTGCCACGGTGGCCGAGCCCACGGTGGTGGTGCTCACGCCGGGCATGCACAACAGCGCCTATTTCGAGCATGCCTTTCTCGCGCAGCAGATGGGGGTGGAGCTGGTCGAGGGGCAGGATCTCGTGGTCAAGGACCGCTTCGTCTACATGCGCACCACGCGCGGCCTGCGGCGCGTGGATGTCATCTATCGGCGGGTGGATGACGATTTTCTCGACCCGCAGGTGTTTCGCCGCACCTCCACGCTGGGTTGCGCCGGCCTGATGGAGGCCTACCGCGCCGGTAACGTGGGCATCTGCAACGCCGTGGGAACCGGGGTGGCCGACGACAAATCGGTGTACCCCTACGTGCCCGACATGATTCGCTTCTACCTGGGCGAAGAGCCCATCCTGCAGAACGTACCCACATGGATGTGCCGCAAGCCGGATGACCTCAACTACGTGCTGGCGCACCTCCCGGAGCTGGTGGTGAAGGAGGTCCATGGTGCAGGGGGTTACGGCATGCTGATCGGCCCGGCCGCGACGCAGGCCGAAATCGAAGACTTCGGCCGCGCTCTGCGCGCGAACCCGGCCGGGTACATCGCCCAGCCCACGCTGAGCCTGTCCACCTGCCCCACCTACGTGGAGAGCGGCATCGCGCCGCGCCACATCGATCTGCGCCCGTTCGTGCTCAGCGGCCGTGACGTGCAGATGGTGGCCGGAGGCCTCACGCGCGTGGCCTTGCAGGAGGGATCACTGGTCGTCAACTCGTCGCAGGGCGGCGGCACCAAGGACACCTGGGTGCTGGGGGAAGGGGAGGGCGCGCCATGCTGAGTCGCACTGCCGATCATTTGTTCTGGATGTCCAGATACACCGAGCGGGCAGAAAAGGCGGTGCCTTGCCGCCTTTCATCACAACACAGCGTGCGCGCGCAGCGCGTGCGGTGTTCTCTGCCCGGGGAGGAAATATGCTGAGCTGCACCGCCGATCATCTGTTCTGGATGTCGAGATACACCGAGCGGGCAGAAAAGGCGATGCCTTCCCGCCTTTCGCCACAACACAGCGTGCGCGCGCAGCGCGTGCGGTGTTCTCTGCCCGGGGAGGAAATATGCTGAGCCGCACTGCCGATCATCTGTTCTGGATGTCGAGATACACCGAGCGGGCAGAGAACACCGCACGCATGCTCAACGTGAGCTACGAAACCTCGCTGTTGCCGCAATCCACCGCCGTTGCCCAGGAAGGCTGGCTCGGGCTGCTGTCGATCAGCGAGCTGATCCCCTCCTACACCGCCAGGCACGGCGAGGTGGCTCCTGCCAAGGTGCTCGAATTCATGGTGCGGGACGGCAACAACCCGTCATCCATCCTGTCGTGCCTGCGGGCGGCCCGTGAGAACGCCCGCGCCGTTCGGGGTGCGCTGACCACCGAAGTCTGGGAAACGCAGAACCAGACCTGGCTTGAACTCACACGGCAGCTCGAAGAAGGTTTCTTCGAGCGCGACCCGGCACAGTTTTTCGAGTGGGTGAAGTACCGTTCCCACCTGTCGCGCGGGGTCACGCTGGGCACGATGCTGCAGGACGAGGCATTTCATTTTCTGCGGCTGGGCACCTTTCTCGAACGGGCCGACAACACGGCGCGCCTGCTCGATGTGAAGTTCCATGCGGTGAACAGCGATTTTTTTGGCCGCGCCAGCGAACGCAACCAGGAGAACGACTTCTACCACTGGAGCGCTATCCTGCGCAGCGTGTCGGCGTTCGAGGTGTACCGCAAGGTTTACCGCGACGTGATCACGCCGGGGCGGGTGGCCGATCTGCTGATTCTGCGCCGGGACATGCCACGGTCGCTGCATGCGAGCCTGCGCGAGGTGGTGGACAACCTCGCGGCGGTGGCCAACGAGCAGTCGGCCGAAACGCAACGCTGCGCCGGCCGGTTGCTGGCCGATCTGCAGTACGGCCGCATCGACGAGATCCTGGCCACGGGCCTGCACGCTTTCCTCACCCGCTTTCTCGACAGGGTCAACGAGCTGGGTGAGAGAATCAGCCGCGATTTCCTCGTGGCCGGGGCCGACTGACGCCTGGCTGCGGGGCAAGCGCGGCCTTCCTCCGCCCCACGTTCTGCCGGGGCTTTTGCGCCCATCCGCTGGTGCGCACGCGCCCCGGGCGGGTGCCCTTGCCGGGCAGACTTTCTGCCGGGCAGGCGAAGGCCGTTATCTCCATGTCCACCATGGCTTATCCCGTTGGAGAGCGCCGATGACCACCCCCGAATCCATGGACCACCAGGGCACTACTGCGCGCCCATGGGGCCTTCGCACCCTGGCCGTTCATGCCGGCCAGGCGCCCGACCCAGCGACGGGCGCGATCGCTCCTCCGATCGTGGCCACGTCCGCCTTTGCCTACGACGATTTCGACGTGGGCGAGCGGCGTTTCAATGGCCAGGCCCCGGGCTATGTGTACAGCCGCTTTGCCAACCCCACGGTGGCCGCTTTCGAGCGCAAGATGGCCGCGCTGGAGGGGGGCGAAAGCGCCGTGGGCTTTGCCAGCGGCATGGCGGCCATCAGCGCAAGCCTGCTGGGGCTGCTCAAGGCGGGCGATACCGTTGCCTGTGTGGGCACGCTGTACGGCGGCACCGACGGTGTCATGCGGTCGCTGCTGCCACGCCTGGGGGTGTCGGTGCGCCACTTTCGCTCGGTGGAGGCGTTGTGCACCGGGCTGGAGGCAGGCACCCGCATCGTGTACGTGGAAACGCCCAGCAACCCCACACTCGAAGTGATCGATGTGCGGCAGGTGGCCCGGATGGCGCGCGAGGCCGGAGCCATCAGTGTGGCCGACAACACCTTTGCCACGCCCTGCCTCACGCAGCCGCTGGCGCTGGGGGTTGATGTGGTGGTGCACTCGGCCACCAAGTTCATCAGCGGACACGGGGACGCCACAGGGGGCGTTGCCGTGGGCAGCGCGGAGTTGATGGGCCTCGTCCGCTCCGCGGGCATGGGGCAGTTGGGCGGCTGCCTGAGCCCGCACGAAGCGGCCATGCTGCTGCGCGGGCTCAAGACGCTGCCGCTGCGCGTTGACGCGGCCTGCACCAGTGCCGAAGCCGTGGCGCACTGGCTGCAGTCGCACCCTGCGGTTGCGCGGGTCTACTACCCGGGCTTGTCCATGCATCCGGGGCACGGTGTGGCTGTGCAGCAGATGCGGCGCTTCGGGGCCATCGTTTCTTTGGATCTGCGGGGTGGGCGGGCGGCTGCGCGGCGGTTTCTGGACGGCTTGCGCATCGTGACGCAGGCGGTGTCGGTGGGCGACGCCGATTCGCTGGCGTGCCATCCGGCCTCCACCACCCACCACGGCATGCCCGAGGCGGTGCGCCTGGCCAATGGCGTGTCCGATGCACTGGTGCGCATGAGCGTGGGTGTCGAGGACACCGAGGATTTGCTGGCCGATATCGCGCAGGCCCTGGCGCGCGTGTAAAGGCCGTCTGTCCATCGGGGCATTACCTCTGCCAATGCCCTGGTCCTGGGTCACGCCGGCGCGGGCGGAAAGGCCCGCCGCTCAGCCGCCTGATTGCTGGTTGCGCCGCTGCTCGCGCAGCATGAAGAGGTAAAGGCTCTCGACCTTGGCGCGCGCCCACGGCGTCTTGCGCAGGAATTTCAGGCTCGATGACACGCTGGGGTCGCTTTGAAAGCAGCGCACGGGGATGCGCTCTCCCAGTTCGCGCCAGCCAAAATGCTGCGACAGGGCGACAACCATGGCTTCGAGTGTCACGCCATGCAGCGGGTTGTGGGCTTGGCGCGCGGGGCCGCTGGCGGTGGGCTGCTCGGGGGTGGGCGGGGGAGTGGCGGGCTCGTGGGCGTTCATGCCGCAAGCATAAGGCGGCCGGGCACCGTACTCGGCGCCGCGGTGCGCTGCAGATGGGGGTCGCGCTGGAACAGCTCGGCCGCCCAATCGACAAAGGCACGCACTTTGGCACTCAGGTGCCGGTTGGGTGGGTACACCACGTACACGGGCAGCAATGGCTGTGACCACTCAGGCAGCAGTTGCACCAGGCTGCCGTCGTCCAGATAGGGCGTGGCCTGGAAGGTGGTGATCTGCGCCACGCCCAGGCCGGCCAACGCGGCAGACAGGTAGGCGTTGCTCTCGTTCACGCTTACCAAATAGGGGCCGGTGATGTCGATGCTTTCTTCGCCCTTGCGGAATTCAAGCGGGTAGTGCCGCCCTGACTGCGGCGAGAAATAAATCACGCTGTTGTGGCGGCGCTCGATGTCGATGGGGTGCTGCGGCGCGCCGTGGCGCTCGAGATAGCCGGGGGACGCCACGGTGATGAACTCCAGGTTGCCGATGCGGCGCGCGACCAGCGACTGGTCGCTCAGCTCGCCGCCGCGGATCACGCAGTCCACGTTGTCGCCGATGAGGTCCACCACCCGGTCGCTCACGCCCAGGTCCACCTGGATGTCGGGGTAGCGGGCATGGAATTGCGCGAGGTTCGGAATGATGAGCAGGCGCGCCACGCCCGTTCCCACATCCACGCGCAGCCGGCCGCGCGGGTTCGAGCGCGCATTGGTCATGCTGGCCTCGATGTCGTCGAGGTCGGTCAGCAGGCGCACGGTGCGCTCGTAGTAGGCGGCACCGTCGGCCGTCACGGTCACGCGGCGGGTGGTGCGGTTGAGCAGCTTCACGCGCAGGCGCTCTTCCAGCGCCTGCACATGCTTGGTCACGGTGGCCTTGGGCAGCGAAAGCGAATCGGCGGCGCGGGTGAACGTGCCGGCTTCGACCACCCGAACGTATATGCGCATGGCCTGTATCTGGTCCATGGGCTCTCCTTGTATGGCACCCACCAGTGGGTGCCAAAGAATTCTCACACGCGAAGCACCCTGCGATTGTTGGGGTTTTGGAAACAGTGCGGCAGTGTTTCTCTGGTTTATCGCAGGGTTTCTTCGCACTACATTTCATCCATCGTTCAACCAATGCCGGCCCCACGGGGCCACACCATGTCCTCCGACCGCTCGCCCATCCCATCGCAACCCACGGCAGTGCCGTTGCTCCGCCCCGAGGGCGGGCCCGTCACCTGCACCACCGTCACCATTGAGGCGGCGAAGGGAGAAGACGTGGCTGTGCGCATGTATGGCCGAAAGAAAGCCGGGCAGGTGCTGCCGCTGGTGGTCCATTTCCATGGGGGCGCTTTCGTGTCGGGTGACCTGGACAACGGCGGCACCGTGGCCGGCTTGCTGCAAGGCGCGGGCGCCGTGGTGGTTTCGGTAGGCTACCCTCTCACCCCCTTTCCGCAGCCGGTTGAGATTGGCTATGACGTGCTCAAGTGGGTGCATCGCCACCGCACCCGGCTGGGAGGGCCGGGAGCCCCCGTGTACCTGGCCGGCGAGGAGGCGGGCGGCAATCTGGCCGCTGCCGTGGCCCTGATGGCGCGCGACCAGTCGCATCCACCGCTGGCCGGGCAGATATTGCTGTCGCCCATGCTTGACCCCTGCGTGGGCACGGCCTCGTTGCGCGAGGCAACCGGCAGCGCAACCGGCTGCAAATGGGCCGAGGGCTGGCGCAAGTTTTTGCGTTGCCCCCGCGATGCTGACCATCCCTATGCCGTGCCGGCAGCCGCTTACCGGCTTGCGGGGCTTCCGCCCACACTGGTGCTGGTGGGTGACACCGACCCCATGCGCGATGAGGCCCTGGCCTATGCGGACCGCCTCGAAGGCGCGGGGCTGCAGGTTACGCGGCACGTTTTTTCCAAGGCCGAGCAGTGGCCCGACGCCTTGCTGCAAAGCAGCCCTGCCGAGTGCCCTTGTGCTCTGGATGTGCAGGCACAGCTTCGCCTGTTTTTTGACGCCACCCGATGTCGGGCTTCTGACTGAAGCATTGGCCGCCTGAGGCCCGCTTGCTCGGCGCACTTTGACACGCCGGCGGTTGCACGCCCTGTTTCCCGTTCGCTTTTTCTGGCGCCTTGGCGCCGGAAGGGTGGGCCTTTGCCCGCATTTTTCAGCACCGCTGATCGGAGCCCCCAGGAGGAACCCATGCAGACAAACCAACACAGGCAGTCCCGCCCCGGCGTCTGTCACAACACCTCGCTCTGCCGCGTCTGGTAGGGCGAGCAACCCGGCGGCCCGGCGATTTTTTGCGGGGCTTGACCTTCTCACCGTGTCATTGCCGAGACTGCCAAGCGGCCGGTTGCAATGGCACCTGTTCTGGGCATCGCGTGCGCGCCGGATTGCCGCGTTGCCCTCCACCCGGCCGCCCCACAAGGGCGGCCTCAACGATTGAAGAAGACCATGACATTCAACACGTTCTCCGCACGCCGCCCTCTGGGCCTGGCCACCATTGCCACTGCCGTGGTGGCCGCCGTCGCCGCCGCGATCCTGGTCTTCCAGGCCCCTCCAGCACAGGCCACGGGCGGCGCGGCCGAGCCACCGGCCATGCCCGTCTCCGTGGCTGCCGTGGTGCAGAAAGACATCTCCCTGTGGGACGAGTTCTCAGGCCGACTCGAAGCCGTGCAGCGCGTGGACGTGCGACCGCGCGTCGCAGGCGCCGTGCAGGCCGTGCACTTCCGTGAAGGCTCGCTCGTGAAGCAGGGCGACCTGCTGGTCACGGTGGACCCTGCCCCTTACGCAGCCGAGGTGGACCGCGCCGAAGCGCAGGTGGTTGCTGCGCAGGCCCGCCTGTCGTATGCGCGCAGCGAGCTGGAGCGCGCCACCCGCTTGCTCGAAGACCGCGCCATTGCCCAGCGCGAACACGACGAGCGCCAGAACGCCCAGCGTGAGGCCGATGCCAACCTGCGTGCTGCCCAGGCCGCGCTGCAGACCGCGAAACTGAACCTCGGCTACACCCAGGTGCGCGCCCCTGTGGCGGGCCGCGTGGGCCGCATCGAAGTCACCGTGGGCAACCTGGTGGCGGCCGGCGCAGGTGCCCCCGTGCTGACCACGCTGGTGTCGGTGAGCCCGATCTACGCGAGCTTTGATACCGATGAGCAGATTGTGGTGAAGGCCCTGGCCGACCTGCAAAGCGGCCAGCGCGGCCACAGCGCCCGTCAGTTGATTGAGCGCATCCCCGTGCAGATGGGCACCGGCACCACGGGCGGCACGCCGCACGCAGGGCGCCTGCAGCTCATCGACAACCAAGTGGATGCCAAGAGTGGCACGGTGCGTGTGCGTGCGGTGTTCGACAACGAAGACGGTGCACTTATCCCCGGCCAGTTCGCCCGCATCCGCATGGGTCAGGCAAAGAACACGCAGGCTCTGCTCATCAACGAGCGTGCCGTGGGCACCGACCAGAACAAGAAGTTCGTGATGGTGGTGGGCGAGGGCAACAAGGCCGAATACCGCGAAGTCACGCTGGGCGCGCCGATTGACGGCCTGCGCGTGGTCACCTCGGGCCTGAAGGCGGGCGAGAACATCGTCGTTAACGGCCTGCAGCGCGTGCGCCCTGGCGCTGTGGTGGCACCGCAATCTGTGCCGATGACCGCCAAGGCCGAGATGGCCAGCGACCCCAAGCAAGCCAAGAACAACAGCAGGTCGCCAGCGGCCTGAGCGAGAGTAACACCAGGAATTTGCATCCATGAATCTCTCCCGATTTTTCATCGACCGCCCCATCTTCGCGGGGGTGCTGTCGGTGCTCATCTTTCTCGGAGGGCTGATCGCATTGCGCGGTCTGCCCATCTCCGAATACCCTGAAGTCGCGCCGCCCTCCGTGGTGGTGCGCGCACAGTACCCGGGCGCCAACCCCAAGGTGATCGCCGAAACCGTTGCCACGCCGCTGGAGGAATCCATCAACGGCGTGGAAGGCATGCTCTACATGGGCAGCCAGGCCACCACCGACGGCGTGATGACGCTCACGGTGACCTTCGCGCTGGGCACCGACCCCGACAAGGCCCAGCAACTGGTGCAAAACCGCGTCTCGCAGGCCGAGCCCCGGCTACCCGAGGAAGTGCGCCGCCTGGGCGTGACCACGGTGAAGAGCGCGCCAGACCTGACCATGGTGGTCCACTTGGTCTCGCCCAACAACCGCTACGACATTGACTACCTGCGCAACTACGCCGTGCTGAACGTGAAAGACCGGCTCGCCCGCATCGGTGGCGTGGGCCAGGTGCAGGTCTTCGGCGGTGGCGACTATTCCATGCGCGCCTGGCTTGACCCGCAAAAGGTTGCACAGCGCGGCCTTTCGGCGAGCGATGTGGTGACCGCCATCCGCGGCCAGAACGTGCAGGCCGCGGCCGGCGTGGTGGGCGCATCGCCCGGCCTGCCCGGCGTGGACTTGCAACTGTCCATCAACGCGCAGGGCCGCCTGCAGACCGAGGAAGAGTTCGGCGACATCATCGTCAAGACCGGTGCGGATGGTGCGGTGACACGCCTGCGCGACATCGCCCGCCTGGAGCTGGGCGCGGCCGACTATTCGCTGCGCTCGCTGCTCAACAACGACCCTGCCGTGGGCATGGGCGTGTTCCAGGCGCCGGGCTCCAACGCGCTCGACATCTCGGCCAACGTGCGCAAGACCATGGACGAGATCCAGAAGAACATGCCCGAAGGCGTGGAGTACCGGATTGCGTACGACCCTACGCAGTTCGTGCGTGCGTCGATCAAGTCCGTGATCCACACGCTGCTCGAAGCCATCGCCCTCGTGGTGCTGGTGGTGATTTTGTTCCTGCAGACCTGGCGCGCGTCCATCATCCCGCTGCTCGCTGTGCCGGTGTCGGTGGTGGGTACGTTTGCCGTGCTGCACCTGCTGGGCTTCTCGATCAACGCGCTCTCCCTGTTCGGGCTGGTGTTGGCCATCGGCATCGTGGTGGACGATGCCATCGTGGTGGTGGAGAACGTCGAGCGCAACATCGAGGCGGGCCTGACCCCGCGCGAGGCCACTTACCGCGCCATGCGGGAAGTGTCCGGCCCCATCATTGCCATCGCACTGGTGCTGGTGGCGGTGTTCGTGCCGCTGGCTTTCATCAGCGGGCTCACGGGCCAGTTCTATCGCCAGTTTGCGGTGACCATCGCGATCTCCACGGTGATCTCGGCGATCAACTCGCTGACCCTGTCGCCCGCGCTGTCAGCACTGCTGCTCAAGGGCCACGACGAGCCCAAGGATGCGCTCACGCGCGGCATGGACAAGGTGTTCGGCGGCCTGTTCCGCGGCTTCAATCGCTTGTTCCATCGCGGCTCCGAGGCCTACAGCGGCGGCGTCAAGCGCGTCATCGGCCGCAAGGCGCTGATGTTCGTGATCTACCTTGCGCTGGTGGGCGCCACAGTCGGCCTGTTCAAGATCGTGCCCGGCGGCTTCGTGCCCGCGCAGGACAAGCAGTATCTGATCGGCTTTGCGCAGCTGCCCGACGGCGCCACGCTGGACCGCACCGATAACGTGATCCGCCGCATGGGCGAGATCATGAAGCAGAACCCCAACGTCGAAGACGCGATCGCCTTCCCGGGCCTGTCGATCAACGGTTTCACCAACAGTTCGAACTCCGGCATCGTGTTCGCCACGCTCAAGCCCTTTGCCGAGCGCACGCGTGCGGACCAGAGCGGCGGCGCCGTGGCAGGGCAGCTGAACCAGGCGTTCGGCGGCATCCAGGACGCGTTCATCGCCATGTTCCCGCCGCCCCCTGTGGCGGGCCTGGGCACCACGGGCGGGTTCAAGCTGCAGATCGAAGACCGCGCATCGCTGGGCTACGAAGCCATGGACGCGGCTGTGAAGGCCTTCATGGGCAAGGCCTACCAGACGCCCGAGCTGGCCGGACTGTTCACGAGTTGGCAGGTCAACGTGCCGCAGCTGTACGCCAACATCGACCGCACCAAGGCGCGCCAACTCGGTGTGCCGGTGACGGACATCTTCGACACGCTGCAGATCTACCTGGGCAGCCTGTACGCCAACGACTTCAACCAGTTCGGCCGCACCTACAGCGTGCGTGTGCAGGCCGATGCGGCCTACCGGGCGCGTGCTGAAGATGTGGGCCTGCTCAAGGTGCGTTCTGCCACCGGCGAGATGGTGCCCCTGTCGGCGCTGATGAAGATGGAGCCCAGCTTTGGCCCCGAGCGTGCCATGCGCTACAACGGCTACTTGGCTGCTGATGTGAACGGCGGCCCCGCGCCCGGCTATTCATCGGGCCAGGCGCAAGCGGCCATCGAGCGCATCGCCAAGGAGACGCTGCCCCAGGGCATCACCTTCGAATGGACCGAGCTGACCTACCAGGAAATCCTGGCGGGCAACTCTGCCGTGCTGGTGTTCCCGCTGGCCATCCTGCTGGTGTTCCTGGTGCTGGCCGCGCAGTACGAGAGCCTGACGCTGCCCATCGCCATCATCCTGATCGTGCCCATGGGCATCCTGGCCGCGATGACGGGCGTGTGGCTCACCAAGGGCGACAACAACGTGTTCACGCAGATCGGGCTCATCGTGCTGGTGGGGCTGTCGGCCAAGAATGCGATCCTGATTGTGGAGTTCGCCCGCGAGCTGGAGTTTGCCGGGCGCACGCCCGTGCAGGCTGCCATCGAGGCCAGCCGCCTGCGGCTGCGCCCCATCCTGATGACCTCGCTGGCCTTTGTGATGGGCGTGCTGCCCCTGGTACTGTCCACCGGTGCGGGTGCCGAAATGCGCAGCGCCATGGGCGTGGCGGTGTTTGCCGGGATGATCGGTGTGACGGCCTTCGGCCTGTTCCTCACGCCCGTGTTCTACGTGCTGCTGCGCAAGCTCGCTGGCAACCGCCCGCTGGTGGAGCATGGCGCGCATGTGGCGCCCATCTCGCACGCGCCAGGCACCGGTGGCACCGCCCACCCCGTGCTGGCCGCGCCCCGCAAGGAGCACGAATGATGGTGCGCCAGACCTTTCTTTCTTCCATTCGCCGCGCCGCGCTGCCCTGGGCAGCCGGGCGGGCAGGAGACCCCGCCATGACCGTTGTTCCGTCAAA
>NZ_ACQT01000105.1 GCF_000175235.1 Acidovorax delafieldii 2AN
GCGCCGACGTCGCCTTCTGGACCCGCCCGCCCTTCGGCTTTGTGTGGATGCTGGCCCTGGTGGGCCTGGCCGTGGCCGTGGGGGTGTTCCCCATCATCCGTCGCCTGCTGCAGCGGCTTGAAACCCTGCAGCGCAGCGTGCAGCGATTTGGCGAAGGCGATCTTTCGGTGCGGGTGCCCGAACAGGGGCAGGACGAAGTCGCCGACCTGGCACGCCAGTTCAACGCGGCGGCGGCCCGCATCGAGGCACTGGTCAAGACGCACAAATCGCTGCTGGCCAACGCATCGCACGAACTGCGCTCGCCGCTCACGCGCATCCGCATGGGGCTGGAGCTGATGGGCGGGCAGCAACCGTCGCCGGCTTTCCGCGAGGAAATCCTGCGCAACATCGCCGAACTCGACCAGCTGGTCGACGAGATCCTGCTGGCCAGCCGCCTGGATGCGCGCGAGGCCGACGTGGGCACCGTGGAACTCGTCGATCTGATCGGGCTGGCAGCGGAGGAATGCGCCCGTGTGGGCGCTGACCTCGACGTCAGTGCCAGCCTCGAGTCGCTGGAGGTGCGGGGCGTGGCGAAGCTGCTGCGCCGGGCGCTGCGGAACCTGCTTGAAAACGCGCGCCGCTACAGCCAGGGCGAGATCACGGTGGTGGCGCAGCGCCACAACGGGCAGGCACAGGTGCGCGTTCTGGACCATGGCCCCGGCGTTCCCGCAGCCCTGCGCGATCGCATATTCGAGCCCTTCTACCGGCTGCCCGGCGCGAGCGAGCGGTCGGGGGGCGTAGGCCTGGGTCTGGCGCTGGTGCGCTCGATTGCGGGGCGGCACAACGGCACGGTGCACTGCGAAGACCGCGAAGGCGGCGGTGCGTGTTTCGTGCTCAGCCTGCCTCTGCATGCGCAGACGGCGGCAAAGCCGCCCGTCGCACCGCAGCGCACTCCGCCGGCCGGTTGAATTTGCCGCCCGGGGCTGCAACGCAAAAGGGCATATTTCACAGCACTGCCCCCACGGGGCGAAGGCGCAGCTGCCCGTGGTGCCGCGCCTGAGCGCTTCATCCGGCGGTTACGGCCCCCAGGGCCCGGCTTCAACCACACATGGCCTCTACCCGTCCGGGGCTCCGCTGCGTGCGGCAGTGTCAGGAAGCAGCCGTTGCCCCAGCGCATTCCGACAGCGCGGCATCGAGCCGTTCGACGCGGTTGCGGCCCGCCCGCTTGGCGGCATACATGGCCTGGTCGGCCACATCCACCATGGCCTGTGCGCCCGTGCCCTCGTCCGGCACGCGCGTATGGGCGCCGATGCTGACGGTGACACGGATGTCTTCGGGCTCCCAAGGCATGGTCAGCCGTTCCACCCGCGCGCGCAGGTGCTCGGCCACCACGCCTGCCCCGGCCGCATCGGTGCCAGGCAGCAGAGCGAGAAACTCTTCGCCTCCGTAGCGGCCGATGAAATCCTGCCCGCGCAAGCCGCCCTTCAGGCACTGGGCGACCGCCGCCAGAACCGCGTCGCCCGCCACATGGCCGTAGGTATCGTTGACGCGCTTGAACCGGTCGATGTCCATCATCAGCAAGGCCACGGGCCGGCGCTCGCGCACGGCCTGCGCCAGGGTACGCTCCAGCTCGGCCATCAGCGCCCGCCGGTTGGGCACGCCGGTGAGCGGGTCCAGCAGCGCCTGCTGCTGGTGCTCGGCATCGGCCCTCTCGCGGCCCATGAGAATGAAGCCCATGGTGCTCAGGACAAGCCCGGCCAAACCCATCGCATGGCTGCCCACCTGAATGAAATGGGCGGTCTTCAATTGGGCCACTTCGTTCCAGCCACCGACGATCCCCAAGGTTCTTTGCAGGTACAGCAGCGACACCATGCCTGCCCCGATGGCCAGCAGCAGCCGTCCGCGCTCGAGCACCCCGTTGTCGCGCCGCAGCACTTCACGGGCCACGAGGAAGCCCTGGATGGCAAAGAGTATTCCGCCGAGCGCCACCCGGGGCTCTGGCCGGTCGATGTACACCACCGACCCCACCGCGGCGGCGGCCACTGGCAGCAGGGTCTTCCAGGGTGAACAGGGCCGGCCGAAAAACCGGCAGATGGCTACCAGCGACGCCGAATACGACGCTGCCAGCAGCGTGTTGCCGGCCACCATCAACGCAGGCAAACCGGACGAGGCCAGCGTGTTGACAATGAACAGCGGAAAGGCCACCGCGATCATCATCACCCCCGCGCCCCACTGCGCCAGCCCATCGTCGCGCCACCGGCCCCAGCTCACCACCAGCATCGCGGCCGCCATCGACAGCGAGACCACCGGAAACATGAGCATGATGGTGGAAACATCGATGGGCATGGGTTCTTTCGTGGGCCAGCGGTCAGGCCGTCCGAACAGAGACGGCGCCGGGCATCCCGGCATCCGCCGCGGCGGCATGTGCACGAGGGAGCAGTGCAGCGCGCAGCGCCACCACCGGGGCCCAGCATGCGCCCACGCGGCCGAGGAGCCCAGTGGAGGGGCAACTGAAGACCTGCGCAACGGTTGGCATGCCAACGGCGGCATCGTCGGTCCGTTGGCATACCAAGTGCAGCGCCGGCGCGCCACCCCACCGCGGCGCCGACGTGCGGGAGAGTGTCCGGTCACGGCGCAGTGCCGCCCGTGCGGGCATGATCCACGCACTTCGCCCCCAGGAAGGGGCGCCACCAGGTGCAATCTCGGTGCCCTTGCCCTGGCGCTCAGACCGTGCACCGCCCCACACTTGATCGAACCACGCCAGTCGGCTGACAACGCCGTACCGGATGCAGCGCGGCAGCCGTGCCACCGCAGTCATCTCAGCGGGCGCCGCCACGGCGCGCAAGGGGTACAGATCGACGAAATCCATGGCGGGGGCATCACGGTTGATGAAGAAAACACTGCAGCGCCCTGCGGGGGGCAGTCCCACGCACTCCGCCATCGCCACGGACGGCGGGTGTAAATCATTCTATTCGGTGGACCAGGCCAAAACACCCCGTCCAGATCAGTCCAGGCCCCACTTTTCCGCTCTCGCGCAGCGCCTGCTTCGGGCGTGACACGCCCATTGTTCCAACCCCTGGACCGGGCTTTGAGGGAAACGCACCGGTGCCGAAAACCCACGTGGCCGGTCGCAGCGTGGCGGGCTCGGGCGCGTGCAAAATCTCCTCCTGCGCGACCGTTCGCAAACCCGCTGTCAGTGCATGCGGGCGTGTGCATGCGCCCTTTCAACGGGCAAGCCCCTTGTCGCCCGACCGCCGCAGCAGCCCGGGGCCGGAACAGAGAGAAACGATGCAACATATTTTGGTGGTGGGTGGCGCCGGCTACATCGGCTCGCACATGGTGTGGCTGCTGGGCCAGCGCGGCATACAGGTGACGACGTTCGACAACCTCAGCGGCGGGCACCGCGACGCCGTGCTCCATGGCGAACTGGTGGTGGGCGACATGGCCGACCGGGCCCTTCTTGACCGCGTGCTGTCTAGCCGACACTTTGATGCGGTCATGCACTTTGCGTCGTACATCCAGGTGGGCGAATCGGTGACGGACCCCGCCAAGTACTACCTGAACAACGTGGCCAACACCATCGGCTTGCTCAATGCAATGCGCGACCACGGCGTGGCCAGGTTCGTGTTCTCGTCCACTGCGGCAGTGTTTGGCGAGCCGCAATACAGTCCCATCGATGAGCGCCATCCCCGGCAACCTATCAACCCCTATGGGCGCACCAAATGGATGGTCGAGCAGGCGCTGGCCGATTACGACCGTGCATATGGACTCAAATCGGTCAGCCTGCGCTACTTCAATGCGGCGGGCGCGCATCCGCAGGGCCTGCTGGGCGAACGCCACGAACCCGAGACACATCTGGTTCCCCTGGTCCTGCAGGCAGCCGCCGGGCGGCGGCCCCACGTCACCGTCTTCGGCCGCGACTACGACACTCCCGACGGAACCTGCGTGCGCGACTACATCCACGTCATGGATCTGGCGCAGGCCCACTGGAAAGCACTGGACTACCTGGCTCGCGGTGGCTCCACATCGGCCTTCAACCTGGGCAACGGGGACGGCTACTCGGTACAGCAAGTGGTGGACACCGCCATGGCCGTGACAGGCCGGTCCATCGCGGTGCAGGAAGGTCCCCGAAGGGCGGGCGACCCGGCGCGGCTGGTCGCCGATGCCAGTCTGGCGCGCAACGTGCTGGGCTGGGAACCGCAGTACGCCGACCTCACCACCATCGTGCGCCACGCCTGGCAATGGGAATGCCGCCACGCCGGTGGCACCTGGGCTTAGCGCCGACCCCGCCGGCACAAATTCAACCTCGAGCGCGCAAGGGCGCGCCTGAGGACTGGCGCGCAACTAAGGGCTAGCGCGCTCGGGGGTTGCAGGCTGGATTTGGGCCTGCCGTTGCGGCGAGAACATGGCCTCTGCCGCCAGCCACGCCATCATGAAAATGAAAAAGTGGTTTTCGCGTGAGCTCCACAGCGGTGAGTTGATCAAGCTGTCGATCAGGAAGATGACAAAGAAACTCACCAGCAGTCTCTGCTGCGGCGGACGCGCCCGACGTGCGGCCCACAAGGGGGCAAATACCAGAATACCGAACAGAACCAGCCCCGCCAGCCCATGCTCCACCCAGAAAAAGAGAAACTGGTTGTGGGGATGCCAGCGACCAAAGACGCACCACTGGGGCGCGTCCACCGCATGGCACCACTGCACGTGGTAACTGCCGGTACCCCAGCCGGTGAGCGGGCGCTTTTCGATCAGCTCCCAGGTGTTCTTCCAGAAATTGATGCGCCCGCCGATGCTCGTGATCTCCATGCGATCGCTCGTGCGCGCCTCGGCAATCGCCAGTTGCACCCGCTGCTGAATGGTCGCAGATGTCCACACCACCCCCACCAGGCCAGCCGCCAGGGCGCACAGCGCCATCCACCGCCGCCACCCCTGTGTCGCCAGCAAAGAGAAAGCGAGCACTGCCGCCGCCAGCAATACATAGCCGGTGCGTCCGCTGGACAGGTGTGTGATGCTCACGGCCGCCAGCAGGGCCGCCGCCCACCAGGCTAACCTCTGCCACATTGCGCCGGCGCGCAGCCCCCGGTCCAGGGCGACCACCACCAGAAAAGTCATCATGAGGCTCTGGGTGATGTAGTCACCCACCACCGTGTGGTCGACGCCCCATCCTTGGTTATGGGTCTTCGACCAAGGCAGATCGAACCAGATATTGGCGTACACCGAGGCGAGCACAAGCAGCATGGCCAATGCAAATGCCGTCATGCACCGGTAACGCCATCGGGCATCCGCCATCAACGAAATGAATACAGGCAACAATAGCAATTTCCCATATTTGCTGACATGCAGAAATATATAATCCCAACCAGCACTGGTATATAGAATACCCACCAACACAAGCCCGTATAAACCAAGGCCCGCCCATACGACAGGTTGTTTCTTTACAGCGTTCCAGTGGCTTTGTACCCTGCCTCCACACAGCCACAACAAAGCCGTCAGCAGCATGGCGATATAACCCAGCGCCATCGAGATGGGAAACAAAAAAAACGCCGCCACCAAGCATCGTGGAGCAGCGTTGTCAGAGATGACTCTTATTGTTTTGCAGGAAAATTCCATAGACTCAAACGTTCATGCCGGTCGTTGCACGCCCGTTGGCGACTTGCCAAGGGCCTTGAGAAAGGCGTCCGTGCTTTGGCATGCGTGCGCATGCCTTATGATTCGTGAACCCGGCTTTTGCCTCCAGCCTCGGAAGACACCCCATGAAACTCCCCGTAGTATATGCCATGCACTGGGACAACATTCCAGAAAATATTCTCAAGAAGCAACGGTCTGTATTCGATCATCTTCAAATAGAACTCATACAGGAAAATGCGAACAAAATATCGCACGGCACCTGGATGAACGATGTCATTAAAAGAAAATCATCCGATGACATTATTATCTTCTGCGACATCGACGCTTTCCCGATGCGGCGCAGCGCCTATTTAATGGCCGTCGAGAACGCAGAGCGGGGTGCAATATTCGGTCTGGCGCAATTTTCCAACCATAAAAAAGGGACCGAGCTGTATGCAGGCCCGATGTTCATGGCTTTTCGCAAGAGCACCTGGGAGGCCATGGGAAGCCCCGCGCTCAAGTCGAGCACGGACCACGATGCGGCAGAGGTGATGTCCGCGCTTGCCCGCAAGGAACATGTCGATCTGGTGCTCTCGCGCCCCTCCTCCTGTCTGATTCCGAAATGGGCCCTGGGCAACGAGGGCGTGTTCGGCATTGGCACTTTTTACGGCGAGTGCGATTTCTTTCATCTTTTTGAATCCCGCAAGCCAGCTTACGAGTTGATTTTCAGCGAAGTCGCGGACGATGTGGTGGCCGATCGGCCGCTGAATTTCCGTCGCTACCTTGAAATCGTCGAGACGCTCCAGCCGCCCGAAGCGGAACGCGGTCGCGCAGGACGGGCACAGGGATTCTGGCATCGGCTCTTCAAGTAGCGCTCCCGTCCAAAGACAAGGTATGCGCCTGCGGCGCGCTCCACTTCTCTCTCGCCCCAACGCCATGCCCCTGCCCCTTTGCTACATCAACCTCGCACGTGACGAGGAACGGCGCGCCCGCATCGAATCCGAACTGAGGCGGCTGTGCCTGCAAGGCGACCGGATCGACGCCGTCTGGTGGGCCGGCGTGCCCACCGCCCAGCAGTCTGCCCTCTACTCGGAGGCGCTCAACCGCCGGCAATACTACAAGCCGCTGGTTGCAGGAGAAAAAGGTTGTTATGCCAGCCATCTGGTGGCATGGCAAAAGCTGCTGGACAGTACGGCGCCCGCCATGATCGTGCTCGAAGACGACATCCGGCTGGACGACCGATTTCTGGAGGTGACCGACGCCATTGCCCAGCTCGAGGAACCGTGGGACATGGTCAAACTCATGGGCCGCGAGCACGAAAAGGTCCGCGCGCACCGCCCGCTCACCGCCGGTACCGAACTGGTCGAATACCGGCGCATTCCCAGCATGACCGCCGGCTACGTGGTCAGCCGCTCAGGGGCCGCCAAACTGCTGGCGAGCCGCAAGCCGTTCGGACGCCCGATTGATGTGGATTTGCGCTTCTGGTGGGAAAACGACTTACGCATCCTGGGCGTGGTGCCGCCAGTGCTCATTCTGGACGACACCAGCCTCGTCAGCAGCATCGGGCAAAAGCCGCCCCGCCTGGGCGTTGGCGCCAAATGGCGCAAATTCCGCATGAAACTGCGACTCACGGCGCTCAACGCCTGGCACCAGGTGCGCCCACCACGCTAGCGCCCAATATCCTGCTGCGCCAGCGTGACACGCCCATTGCGATGCACGTCGGCCAGCAACTGTTCGTATTGCGCCTGCATCACTGAAACGTCAAAGGCCTTTTCCGCCTCTTGGCGCGCCGCCGCCGCCATGGACTCCGCCAGTTCGGGCGAGCGCAGCAACCGCTCGATGGCGCTGGCCAGCGCCTGAGCATCGCCCTCGGGCACGAGCAGCCCCGTGCGCTCGGGCGCAATCACTTCCCGCACCCCCACCACGTCGCTGCCGATGCAGGCGCAACCGGCAGCCATGGCCTCGGTGAGCGCGAGGGGCATGCCTTCGTAATGGGTCGAAAGAACGAAAAACTGCTGGCGCATTAACAGCTTCGGAAGGTCCTGCACCTGACCAAGAAACTCGACCTGCCCGGTGAGTTGCAAACGATCGACCAGGGCCCGGGTCTGCTGCTGCAAGCGCTTCTTGCCCAGGCCTGCCAGATACAGCCGGGGCCGCAGACCTTTTTGCGCCAGCAATGCAAGCGCTTGAACCAGTGTGGCATGGTCCTTCTGGCGCGCGAATCTCGACGCCATCACCACGCCCGCCTCGCGCTGCGTCCAGGGAACGAGGCTGGCGGCAGGAAAGCGCTGCAGATCGATGCCGTTGGGAATGGCCACGCAGCGGTCGGAGGGAAAGCCCAGCTCGACCAGGCGGGTGCGCACCCCGCGCGAGACGCCCACGCTCGCAGCCGTGCGGCGGGCAAGCCACAGCGCCTGCGCCAGACGCCAGCGCGTATAGCGTTCACGCGAGTTGTGTTCGACATGGATGAGTTGCGGCGTACCAGCCAGCAGGCCTGCGTACCGCCCCCACAAGTGCTCGCTGAAGCCGTGGGCCACGAGGATGTCAGGGCGCCAATCCAGCGCGATGCGGCGCAGTGCCCACACCGTGGCTGCGTGCGCCCAACCCGGCACGACCCGCACATCCAGCCCCTGCGCCTGCAAGGCACGGATGCGCACTGGGTCGGTGTTGCGCTTGCGCCGCAACACCAGCAACACTTCCATCGAGCCCGTGCGCTTCGCAGCCAAGCACAGGTCCACGGCCACCTGGGTGGCGCCCGAGAAACCGCCGGTCACGAAATGGAGAACGCGCAAATTACCTCCTGCTCAGCGCCCCGCCGCAGCAGGAACGCGGCGCGCGTTGACACACACGGCCCCCGGGTACGCGGCAGCCGTTGCCGCGCACGCCTGTGCCCGCGCCGAGGTCAATGGCCGCCGTGGGCCACCTCGCCGGCCTTCAGACGGTACACCGTACCGCAATACGGGCACTTGGCCTCGCCGGCGTGGGCCACGTCCAGGTAAACCTTGGGGTGGCTGTTCCAGAGCTTCATGTCGGCCTTGGGATTCGGGCAGAAAACACCGCCCTGGGTATTCAGATCCTTGGCCAGGAGTTCAACTACAGCTTGCGACATGGTTCAGACCTTGGTAAGCCAGTGGGCGTACTTGGGATTGCGGCCATTGACAATGTCAAAGAACGCACTCTGGATTTTTTCGGTGATGGGGCCACGGCGTCCCACATAGTCGTCCTTGCCGATCTCGATGCGGTCCAGCTCTCGGATGGGGGTGACTTCTGCCGCCGTGCCGGTGAAGAAGGCCTCGTCGGCGATGTACACCTCGTCGCGGGTGATGCGCTTTTGCACCACCTCGAGTCCCAGGTCCTTGCAGATGTGGAACACCGTGTTGCGCGTGATGCCGTTGAGCGCTCCGGCTGAAAGGTCGGGCGTGTAGACCACGCCGTTCTTCACGACAAAGATGTTCTCGCCCGACCCTTCCGAGACGAACCCGGCAGCGTCCAGCAGCAGCGCCTCGTCGTAGCCGTCGTCCGTGGCCTCAGTGTTGGCCAAAATGGAGTTGGTGTAGTTGCTCACCGCCTTGGCCTGCGACATGGTGATGTTGACATGGTGGCGCGTGTAGCTGCTGGTCTTGACGCGGATGCCGCGGGCCATGCCGTCCTCGCCCAGGTAGGCGCCCCAAGCCCACGCCGCCACCATCAGATGGATGTCGTTGCCCTTGGGGGACACGCCCAGCTTCTTGTCGCCGATCCAGGTCAGGGGGCGCAGATAGCACGACTCCAGCTTGTTCGCGCGCACCACGTCCCGCTGCGCCTCGTTCACCTGGTCCTGGGTGAACGGAATCTTCATGCGCAGGATCTTGGCGCTGTTGAACAGGCGCTCGGTGTGGTCCTGCAGGCGGAAGATGGCTGTACCCTGGGCCGTGTTGTAGGCGCGCACGCCTTCGAAGGCGCCGCAGCCATAGTGCAGTGTGTGGGTCAGCACATGGATCTTGGCATCGCGCCAATCGACCATCTGGCCGTCCATCCAGATCTTGCCGTCACGGTCGGCCATCGAGGGAACTACGGGGCTCATGGGTGTCCTTTGGTTGCTGGATTTCGCAAAAACGAAGATTTTACGGGGCCGCAGGCCCCTGGTCGCCGCCTTGCGGCTCGGCGGGCGCCACCGGGCGCTCCAAGGCCCATTTCACGAGCTTGCCGTTGCGGAACTCGCAGGTGACGTGCGAGTGGGAGCCATCGGTCCAGCGGTAGACCTCGGGCTGCTCGTTCTCGGGCGACTGAAGCGCCCCCAGAGACCGCGTCATTGCCACCACGTGCATCAGGCTCACGCCGGCCTGGAGCTTGGCGTTGAGCATGACGGCGCTGCCCACATGGCCGATGGGGCGGTCGGAAGCCTTGCGCAGCACGTTCATGAGCCGCGTGAAATGCAGCAGGGCCCACATGAGCACAGCCCCGCCGATGGCCGCCACGCCCGGCCACCCATACGACCGAAAGCCCATCACCACCAGGATCACCAGCCCCAAGGGCACCAGGATGTTTCGAAAATTCATGGCTCCATTGTCTTACGCCGCCCTGCACATCGGCGTGTGGGGAGTGCGTATGCGCGCGCTCTAACCCAGCTCCCGCACCACATTCATCGCCTCTTCCACGCGCTCCACCGCGTGGATGGTCAGGCCCTCGATGGGCTTCTTGGGCGCATTGGCCTTGGGCACCACGGCCACGCTGAAGCCCAGCTTGGCGGCTTCCTTCAGGCGTTCCTGCCCGCGCGGGGCGGGGCGCACCTCGCCCGCCAGCCCCACTTCGCCAAAGGACAGGAAACCCCGTGGCAGCGCTTTGCCCCGCAGGCTGGAGGTGATGGACAGCATCACCGCCAGATCGGCCGCCGGCTCGCTGATGCGCACGCCGCCCACGGCGTTCACAAACACGTCCTGGTCCATGCAAGCCACGCCCGCGTGGCGGTGCAGCACGGCCAGCAGCATGGCCAGGCGGTCCTTGTCCAGGCCCACCGACAGGCGGCGTGGGCTGGGACCACCGCTGTCCACCAGGGCCTGGATTTCGACCAGCATCGGGCGCGTACCCTCCAGCGTCACCATCACGCAACTGCCGGGCACGGGCTCGGAATGTTGTGAGAGGAAGATGGCGCTCGGGTTGCTCACGCCCTTGAGGCCCTTTTCGGTCATCGCGAACACGCCGATCTCGTTGACGGCGCCAAAGCGGTTCTTGATGGCACGTACCAGGCGAAACTGGCTGTGCGTGTCGCCCTCGAAGTACAGCACCGTGTCCACCATGTGCTCCAGCACACGCGGGCCGGCCAGGGCCCCTTCCTTGGTGACGTGGCCCACCAGAATGACGGCAATGCCCGTGCCCTTGGCCATGCGCGTGAGGTGCGCCGCGCATTCGCGCACCTGGGCGACCGAGCCCGGCGCGCTGGTGAGATGGTCGGAGTACGTGGTCTGGATGGAGTCGATGACGACCACGGCCGGCTGCGTAGCGTCCACCGTCGCGAGGATCTTTTCGAGCTGGATCTCGGCCAGCAGCTGCACCTGGCTCCCCTCGATGCCCAGGCGCCGCGAGCGCAGCGCCACCTGGGCGCCACTTTCCTCGCCCGTCACGTACAGCGTGGGCAGGCCCGCGCGCTGCAGCGCGTCCATGGCCTGCAGCAGCAGGGTCGATTTGCCAATGCCCGGATCGCCCCCGATGAGCACCACGCCCCCTTCCACAATGCCGCCGCCCAGCACCCGGTCCAGCTCGTCGATACCGCTGGGGGTGCGCGCCACGTCCTGGGCCTCGATGGCGGCCAGTGGCATCACGGCCTGCGCATGGGCGAGGCCGGCGTAGCCCTGCGGCGTGCTCAGGCGGTTCTTGCCCGGACCGGCCTCGGCCACCTGCTCGATCAGCGTGTTCCAGGCGCCGCAGGACGGGCATTTGCCCAGCCAGCGCGGGCTGGTGCCGCCGCACTCGGTGCAGGTGAACGTGGTTTTTTCTTTGGCCATGGCAGGTAACGGGTGGGAGCCCCAAGGGGGGCAGCCGACTATAGCTGCCATACCGACACCGATCTCCCGCAGCCCGTACGATGGCGGGCTTGGCAACGCCGCACGGAGCTCAGATTGCAAACCCCTCACAACCGTTTCAAACAGGCACTGGCCCAGGGCCAGACCCACATTGGCCTGTGGCTCGGCCTGGCCGATGCCTACAGCGCCGAAATCCTTGCCGGCACCGGCTACGACTGGCTGCTGATCGACGGAGAACACGCGCCCAACGATCTGCGCTCCATCCTGTACCAGCTGCAGGCCATCGCCAGTGCAGCCAGCGCCCTGCCACCGGGCGCGCAGCCCCCCACCCCGTTGCGCGCGTGCCGGTGGGTGACACGGCCCTCATCAAGCAGTACCTGGACCTGGGCGTGCAGACCCTGCTGGTGCCCATGGTAGACACGCCCGAGCAAGCCCAGCAGCTGGTGCGCGCCACGCGCTATGCGCCCGAGGGCGTGCGCGGCATGGGCAGCGCGCTGGCCCGCTCGTCGCGCTGGCAGGCCTATCCCCAATACGTGCACGAGGCCAACCAGCAGGTCTGCCTGCTGGTGCAGGCCGAGACGGTGGAAGCCATGGCCCACCTCGATGCCATTGCCGCCACGCCCGGTGTGGACGGTGTGTTCATCGGCCCGGCCGACCTGTCGGCCTCGATGGGCCACCCGGGCAACCCGGGGCACCCTGATGTGCAGGCCGCCATCCACGACGGCATCACCCGCATCCTGCGCGCGGGCAAGGCGCCAGGCATTCTGGCCACCACCGAATCGCAGGCGCGGCAATGGCTCGCGGCGGGTGCGCTGTTTGTGGCCGTGGGCGTGGATACCATGCTGCTGGCCAGCGCTGCGCAGGAGTTGCTGGCGCGGTTTCGCACGGGTGCTGCCGGCACGGCCCCGGCGCGCCCCGCAGGTTACTGAATCCCTGCCCGGCGGCAGCCGCCCCTAGCACCACCTCACACAGAACCACAAAGATCACACCCAGATGAAAGCATGCATTTACGGCGCGGGCGCCATCGGTGGCTGGCTCGGCATGGCCCTGGCCC
>NZ_ACQT01000104.1 GCF_000175235.1 Acidovorax delafieldii 2AN
GGGTGGGTGTGCCGCGGCGTGCCGCAGGCGCAGCGGCGGTCACCGTTTCTGCGATGGGTTCGGATGGGCGCACCCGGGTCTCGACCTGGATGGGCGCGGGGGCAGCGCCCGCCTTGGGCGTGTCACCTAGTGTGCCTTCGCTTTTGCGGGTCCTGCGGCGGGTGGTTGCAGCCGGGGTGTCTGTGGCGGACGCGGGGTGTGCGGCGGGGCGGGCGGGGGCGGTGTTGTCGTAGGCTTCGGGCGCAAGAAGGGCAGCGCGCCGGCTGGGGGCGGGGGGCAGGGGCATGGTGGCAGGGCCTCGGGCTGTGGTGTTCAGAAAGCAAAAAGCCGCCTGGAGGCCAA
Source organism: Acidovorax delafieldii 2AN (assembly GCF_000175235.1). GTDB lineage: Bacteria > Pseudomonadota > Gammaproteobacteria > Burkholderiales > Burkholderiaceae_C > Acidovorax > Acidovorax delafieldii_B. The sequence goes on from NZ_ACQT01000104.1 coordinate 343, forward strand.
GGCGGCTTTGGAAGAGGAAAAGAGCGTGGCTGTTTTCAGGAGCATCAAACCATTATGCCCATTCCCCATGTCGGATCGCGGCGGGGCCGCGCCAGCCCGACAGGGCGGCTTCAGGCGGCCTTCTTGAGGGCCTTGATGGACTTGACGGCCTTGAGCACTTCGTCCACATGGCCTGGCACCTTGAGGCCGCGCCATTCGTTTTGCAGGATGCCGTCAGGCCCGATGAGGAAGGTGCTGCGTTCAATGCCCTTGACCTTCTTGCCGTACATGATCTTGTTCTTGACCACGCCGAACATGTGGCACATCTTTTCCTCGGTATCGGCGATGAGCTCGAACGGCAGCTCCAGCTTTTCCTTGAACTCGTCGTGCGACTTCATGTTGTCGCGCGAGACGCCAAAGACGGCGGCGCCGGCCTTGACGAAATCCTTGTACCTGTCGCGGAACTGCATGGCTTCGGTGGTGCAGCCCGGGGTGTTGTCCTTGGGGTAGAAGTACAGAATCAGAATCTGGCCGAGGTGCGAGGTGTTGGAGACCTTGATACCGCCGGTCGCGTTGGCTTCAAATTCAGGGAGGGGTTTGTTGACAACGATCGCCATGGCACTTCAATCTCTCAGGATGTAGTCGTTGATAAGCCGGGGGAGCGGGTGTGTTATTGCTTTTGGATGTGCCCCCGACCGCAACAGGCTATTTTACCCTGAAAACGTTGCCGGGCCAATTCGCCGGGGCGGGGCCGCCCGTTGCAGAGCTGGGCCGCAGCCGGGTGCGCAGAGCGCTCAGGGCTGCGTTTCCAGGATGAGGGCCGCCACCACGTTGCGCCCCTCGCTGGCGAGGATGTTGTAGGTGCGGCAGGCGGCCGGCGTGTCCATGGTTTCGAGGCCCAGGCGCCGCGCCATCAGCGGCTGCAGCCATGCCGGGGGCGGGAAGCGGTTGCGCGAGCCGCTGCCAAAGACGACCAGTTCGGCCTCAAGCGTCGCCAGCTGGGCAAAGTGGTCGGGCGTGAGGTCCTCGAAGCGGGGGCAAGGCCAGGCCAGGCGCAAGCCGCCCGCGCCCAGGATGATGCTGGTGGTGATCTTTTCCGCATTGACATCGATCCAGCCGGGGCCATAGGCACGGATGGTCTGTGCGGTGGAGTGTTCGGGCTGGAATTTCATGCGTGGGCTCGTGGGGTGGCGCAGGCTGCGGGTGGGGGCTTGGCCGGGTGCGTGGGCCCGTGGGGCGGCGGCGATCTGTGGTCAAATTATAGGTTTCGCCACAGCGCCCCTGCGCGCCGGCAGGTATCTGACTCCCACCGCATTCCATCGTCAGCGCATGAAAACCGTCCACAAATCCGCCAAGCTCGCCAACGTCTGCTACGACATCCGGGGGCCCATCATGGACGCGGCCAAGCAGATGGAGGAAGACGGGCACAAGATCATCAAGCTCAACATCGGCAACCTGGCAGTGTTCGGATTCGATGCCCCCGAGGAGATCCAGCAGGACATGATCCGCAATCTGCCCAACTCGGCGGGCTATTCGGACAGCAAGGGCATTTTTGCGGCGCGCAAGGCGGTGATGCACGAGACGCAGAAGCAGGGCATCAAGGGTGTTGCGCTCGACGACATCTACCTGGGCAACGGCGCCAGCGAACTCATCGTGATGGCCACCAATGCGCTGCTCGACGCCGGCGACGAGCTGCTGCTGCCATCGCCCGACTACCCGCTGTGGACGGCTGCGGCCAGCCTGTCGGGCGGCACGCCGGTGCATTACCTGTGTGACGAGGCCAACGGCTGGATGCCGAACCTTGACGACATCCGCGCAAAGGTCACGCCCCACACCAAGGGCATCGTGGTCATCAACCCCAACAACCCCACGGGCGCCCTGTATTCCGACGAGTTGCTCAAGGGCATTGTTGCCATTGCCCGCGAGCACGGGCTGGTGATTTTTGCCGACGAGGTGTACGACAAGGTGCTGTACGACGGTGCCAAGCACACGGCCATCGGCTCGCTGAGCGAGGACGTGCTCACGCTCACGTTCAACTCGCTGTCCAAGAGCTACCGCTCCTGCGGTTACCGCGCGGGCTGGCTGGTGGTGTCGGGCGACAAGAAGCCCGCCCGTGACTACATCGAGGGGCTGAACATGCTCTCGAACATGCGGCTGTGCGCCAACGTGCCCGGCCAGTGGGCCGTCCAGACGGCGCTGGGCGGCTACCAGAGCATCAACGAACTGGTGTGCGAGGGCGGGCGCCTGCGCAAGCAGCGTGACCTGGCGTATGAGCTCATCACGGCAATCCCTGGCGTGACCTGCGTGAAGCCGCGGGCGGCGCTGTACATGTTTCCGCGCCTCGATCCGGCGATCTACCCCATCAAGGACGACCAGCAGTTCTTTCTGGAGCTGCTGCAGGAGACCAAGGTCATGCTGGTGCAGGGGACGGGTTTCAACTGGGCCTGGCCCGACCATTTCCGCATCGTTTTTCTGCCGCACGAGGACGACCTGCGCGAGGCCATTGGCCGCGTGGCGCGCTTTCTTGAACAATACCGCCTGCGGCACGGCACCGCCTGAACTCCTTTTTTTGTAGCTGCATGCGCTTGCCGGTCAAGCGCTGCAACCCATTTTGACTGGTAACCTTTCCATGAAACCGATCCAAGTAGGCCTGCTGGGCATTGGCACCGTCGGCAGCGGCGTCTTCAACGTGCTGCAACGCAACCAGGAAGAAATCCGCCGCCGCGCGGGCCGCGGCATCGAGATCGCCATGGTGGCCGACCTCGACGTGGAGCGAGCCAGGAAGGTGGTGGGCGAGGGCGTACAGGTGGTGAGCGACGCGCGCGCGGTCATCGCCAACCCCGAGATCGACATCGTCATCGAACTGATCGGCGGCTACGGCATCGCCAAGGCGCTGGTGCTGGAAGCCATCGCGGCGGGCAAGCACGTGGTCACCGCCAACAAGGCGCTGCTGGCCGTGCATGGCACCGAAATCTTCGCAGCCGCGTCCGCCAAGGGCGTGATGGTGGCCTTCGAGGCGGCCGTGGCGGGGGGCATCCCCATCATCAAGGCGCTGCGCGAGGGTCTCACAGCCAACCGTATCCAGTGGCTGGCCGGCATCATCAACGGCACCACCAATTTCATCCTGAGCGAGATGCGCGACAAGGGCCTGGACTTCGCCGTGGTGTTGAAAGAAGCGCAGCGCCTGGGCTACGCCGAAACCGACCCCACCTTCGACATCGAAGGCGTGGACGCGGCGCACAAGGCCACGATCATGAGTGCCATTGCCTTTGGCATTCCGGTGCAGTTCGACAAGGCCTATGTCGAAGGCATCACCCAGCTCAGCGCCACCGACATCAAATATGCCGAGCAGCTGGGCTACCGCATCAAGCTGCTGGGCATCACCAAGCGCGTGGACAAGGGCATCGAGCTGCGCGTGCACCCGAGCCTGGTGCCCTCCAAGCGCCTGATCGCCAACGTGGAAGGCGCCATGAACGCCGTGGTGGTGCAGGGCGACGCCGTGGGCGCCACGCTGTACTACGGCAAGGGCGCGGGCTCCGAGCCCACGGCCAGTGCCGTGATTGCCGATCTGGTCGACATCACGCGCCTGCACACGGTGGACCCGCTCAACCGCGTGCCGCACCTGGCCTTCCAGCCGCACACGCTTGACCAAGCCATGAGCGAACTGCCCGTGCTGCCCATGAGCGAAGTGGTCACCAGCTACTACCTGCGCCTGCGCGTGGCTGACCAGGCCGGCGTGCTGGCCAAGGTCACCGGCATCCTGGCCGGCGCCGGCATCAGCATCGATGCGGTGCTGCAGCGCGAGGCCGACGAGGTGGGTGGCGAGGGTTCCACCCAGACCGACCTGATCATCCTCACGCACGACACGCGTGAAGGCACCATGAACGACGCCATCGCCCAGATGCAGCAGCTGCCCACGGTGCTGGCATCCATCACGCGCATCCGCAAGGAAGAGCTGAACTGACAAAGCCCAAGCAGGACGAACGCATGCTGTACCTCTCCACGCGCGGCCACCCGGACCGCAAGCATTTCTGTGACATCCTGCTCGAAGGCCTGGCGCCCGATGGCGGGCTGTATCTGCCCGAGCACTACCCCCAGATCGACGACGCAGCCCTTACACGCCTGCGCAGCGCCTACCACCAGCAGGGCTATGCCGAGCTGGCGTTCCAGATTCTCTCGCTCTACATCGACGATATCCCCGCCGCCGACCTGCGTGCCCTGTGCGAGAAAACGTACACCGCCGAAGTGTTCGGCACCGGCGAGATCGTGCCGCTGCGCCACCTCGAAGACGGCCTGTGGCTCGAAGCCTTGTCCAATGGCCCCACGCTGGCCTTCAAGGACATGGCCATGCAGTTGCTGGGCAACCTGTTCGAGTACGAACTGGGCCGGCGCGGCGAAGAGCTGAACATCCTGGGCGCTACCTCCGGCGACACCGGCAGTGCGGCCGAATACGCCATGAAGGGCAAGAAGGGCGTGCGCGTCTTCATGACCAGCCCGCACGGCCGCATGAGCGCGTTCCAGCAAGCCCAGATGTTCAGCCTGCAGGACGAGAACATCCACAACCTCGCCATCGAAGGGGTGTTCGACGACTGCCAGGACATCGTCAAGGCCGTCAGCAACGACCTGCCGTTCAAGCGCAAGTACAAGATCGGCACCGTCAACTCCATCAACTGGGCGCGCCTGCTGGCGCAGGTGGTGTACTATTTCGCCGGCTACGTGCAGGCCACGGAATCGAACGACCAGAAGGTCAGCTTCACGGTGCCCAGCGGCAACTTTGGCAACGTCTGTGCGGGCCATGTGGCGCGCATGATGGGCCTGCCGATCGACAAGCTGGTGGTGGCCACCAACGAGAACGACGTGCTCGACGAGTTCTTCCGCACCGGCGTTTACCGCGTGCGCGGCAGTGCCGACACGCACGAAACGTCGAGCCCGTCCATGGACATCAGCAAGGCCAGCAACTTCGAGCGCTTCGTGTTCGATTTGCTGGGCCGCGATGGCGCACGCACGCAGGCGCTGTTTGGTGACGCGCTGGCGCTGCAGGGCCGCTTCGATCTGAGTGGCGACCCGGCGTTCCAGCAGGCCGCAAACCGCTACGGTTTCGAGAGCGGCAAAAGCACGCATGCCGACCGCTTGGCCACCATCAAGGACACCTACAGCCGCTACGGCGTGACCATCGACACCCACACCGCCGACGGCGTGAAGGTCGCTCGCGAGCACCGCGGCGACGGCGGCACGCCCATGATCGTGCTGGAAACCGCCCTGCCCATCAAGTTTGCCGAGACCATCCAGGAGGCCCTGGGCCATGCCCCCGACCGGCCAGCCCGTTTCACGGGCATCGAGTCTCTGCCCAAGCGCGTGCAGGTCATGCCGGCCGATGTGCAACTGGTCAAGGCGTACATCGAGCGCCATTGCCAGTGAGCCGCGGCACGCCCGGCAGCGATTTTCAGGATAAAAATGCCCCTAGCGCTTTTCTGGCAAGCGTTGGCAGCTATAAATAGCGTAGCTATTCACAGGAGCATTGGATGAAGGTTGTAGGCTTTGCCGGCTTCTCCGGCAGCGGCAAGACCACGCTGGTCGAGCAGGTCATCCCCGAGCTGCGCCTGCGCGGCTTGCGGGTGTCGGTGGTCAAGCATGCGCACCACAGTTTCGACATCGACCACGCGGGCAAGGACACCTGGCGCCACCGCGAGGCCGGGGCTTTCGAGGTGGTGGCGGCATCCGACCGGCGCCTGGCCCTGATCCGCGAGTTCGAGCAGCCCGCCCAGCTCAGCGTGCACCATCTGCTGGCCGAGCTGTACCAGGGTGTGGACTGGGTGCTGGTCGAAGGCTTCAAGGAAAGCGATCTGCCCAAGATCGAGGTCTGGCGCGCCCCCGAGCCCGGTCAGGTGGCACGTTCCGTCCGCTACCCCGAAGACGACTTCATCGTGGCCGTGGCCACCGATGCGCCTGGGCAACTGCCCGCCGCCACGCAACTGCCCGTGCTGGACCTGAACGCCCCCTCGCAGGTGGTGGACTGGCTGGTCCAGCAAGCCAACCGCTTTGAATACCACTGGGACTTGCACGGAGACCTGATGCCATGCGCCCCCCAATGAAACCCCTGAAGCCGCTGGATGAAGCGCTGGCCGAGTTGCTGGGCCACGCCCAGCCGCTGCACGGCGCCGACACCGTCACCACCTTCGATGCCGACGGGCGCGTGCTGGCCCAGGGTTGCATCTCGGTGCTGCAGGTGCCCCCCAACGACAACAGTTCCATGGACGGCTACGCCGTGCGCTGCGCCGATGTGGGCATGGCAGGCACCCTGCTTCCGGTCTCGCAGCGCATCGCGGCCGGCAGCGCGGGCGAGCCGCTGCAGCCTGGCACGGCTGCGCGCATTTTCACGGGCGCTCCCGTGCCCGAGGGCGCCGACGCCATCCTGATGCAGGAAGACTGCGAGTCGCTCTCGGATGAGCGCGTGCGCATCAATGCCGTGCCCCGGCCAGGCCAGTGGATCCGCCGCGCGGGCGAAGACATCACGCGGGGTGCCGTGGTGCTGGAGGCCGGCACCCGCCTCACGCCGGCCGAACTGGGCCTGGCGGCCAGCATCGGCCTGCACCAGTTGCAGGTGGCGCGCCGCCCGCGCGTGGCGCTGTTTTCCACGGGCGACGAACTGGTGATGCCCGGCGACGTGCCGCCCGAGCAGATGCGCCCCGGCGCCATCTACAACAGCAACCGCTTCTTCCTGCGCGCCATGCTGCTGCGGCTGGGCTGCGAGGTGACCGATTTCGGCATCGTGCCCGACCGGCGCGAGGCCACCATCGATGCCCTGCGCGCGGCCAGCAGCGGGCACGACCTGATCCTCACCAGCGGCGGCGTGTCGGTGGGAGAGGAAGACCACATCAAGCCCGCCGTGGAGTCGCTGGGCACGCTTGACCTGTGGCAGATCGCCATGAAGCCCGGCAAGCCGTTTGCCTATGGCCGGGTCGAAAGCCCGGAAGGTGGTGCGCATTTCATGGGCCTGCCCGGCAATCCGGTGTCGAGTTTTTTGACGTTTGCGTTGCTGGTGCGGCCATTCCTGCTGCGCCTGCAGGGCGTGCGCGAGGTGGCTCCGCAGGCAATGGCCGCCCGTGCGGATTTCGCCTGGCCCAAAGCCGACAAGCGCCGCGAGTTCCTGCGGGTGCGGCACAACGCGGCCGGTGGGCTGGACCTGTTCGGCAACCAGAGTTCGGGCGTGCTCACTTCGGCTGCCTGGGGCGACGGCGTGGTGGACAACCCGGCCGGCCAGACCATCGCACCGGGCGATACCGTGCGTTTCATTGCGTTTTCGGAGCTGTTGTCATGAAGATCTCGGTGCGTTATTTCGCATCCATCCGCGAGGCCGTCGGTCACGGGAGCGAAGCGGTTGAGACATCGGCCACCACACTGGGCGCGCTGCGCGACGAGCTCATCGCCCGTGGTGGGGCCTACGCCGCCAGTCTTGCGCGCGGCCGCGCGGTGCGCATGGCCCTGAACCAGACCCTGAGCGACGACGCAGCCGCTCTGGTCAATGGTGCCGAGGTGGCGTTTTTTCCCCCGGTTACTGGCGGATGAACGGCGCGGCATCGTAAGCCGCCGCAGTGGGCTGGCGATGGGGGGTGTACCGTTGTCACGCCATCGACATATGAAATAGCCACACTCAACAGCAGGTTTTTGCGCAAATGCAAAGCCACTTATTTCTGTTGGGAACCTCCATCGTGCGCCTTGTGTCCTTGTCCCTTTGTTCGCTTGCCATTGCTGCGGTTCTGTCCGCCTGCGGTGGCAGCGATGGCCCGGAAAAATCCATAGTGGCCGTGATCGGTGATGTGCCTTACGGTACCACTCCCACCGACACCGTGCAGTTGGTGGGCGGCCCGAAGTTCGTCAGCGCCATCAACGCCGACGCTGATCTTTCCACCGTGCTGCACCTGGGTGATATTCACTCCGGCAAGAGCTATTGCACCCAGGCATACAACCAGACAGTCTTCGACCAATGGAAAGCCTTCCGTATGCCGCTGGTGTATGCGATTGGCGATAACGAGTGGGCCGATTGCCACAAGAAGGCCGAAGGCGGCGGTGTCTACAACGCGGCCACGGGCGTGATCGACTACGTGGTGGATGCCAGTGGGACGCCGGTGAGCTACGCCAAGGGCGATCCGCTGGCCAACCTTGACCTCGTGCGCTCGATATTCTTTGCCACGCCCGGCCAGACGCTGGGCAAGGCCATGACGGTGCACACACAGGCCAAGGAATTTGACCCGGCTTACCCCAAGGATCGCAATTACGTCGAAAACGTCTGGTGGATGCAGTCGGGCGTGCTGTTTGTCACGATGAACATTCCAGGTGGCTCCAACGACAATGCCGATCCTTGGTATGGGGTGCCCACCGTCAGCGCGGCTCAGAAACAGGAAGCCGCGGACCGCTCCGCTGCCAACCTGCGCTGGCTTGACAAGGCCTTCCGTGAGGCCGGCAATGCGGGTGCGCTGGGTGTCGTGATCCAGATCCAGGCGGACCTGTGGTACCTGGACGGCAATGTTCCCAGCCACGTCGTGGGCTACAAGCCCTACGTGGATCGCATCGCCGCCAACACCAAGTCGTTTGGCAAGCCGGTGCTGCTGCTCAATGGCGATTCGCATGCCTATCGGTCGGACAACCCATTGGTGGCCAACTCCGCTTGCGTTGCAGAACCCTCAACCGGCGGCGCAGCTGTTGCCTGCAAGGACGATGTCTCGGGTGTGCAGCCCTACAACTACAACGTCGCCAATTTCCGCCGCGTGATTGTGCATGGCAGCACCGCGCCGCTGGAATACCTGAAGCTCACCATCGACCCGCAGGCCAATGCGGTCAACGGCGTCGACGCTTTTGGTCCTTTCAGCTGGAAGCGCGTGCAGCCAGCGCTGTAAGCGACCCAATCGGTCGTTCTCGTTCACAGAGCGGACCGGCGCAAAGCCGGTCCGCTTTGCTGTTTCTGGAAAGTGACTCGGGTGGTGCTTATGCTGCGGCATCTGGCCCGCGCTGATCGCATGCGTCAATGCGACCAGATCCTCCATATTCACCTCATCCTCTCGCGCCTGGTGGGATACCAGCGCCGCAGGGAATTTTGGCGCGTATTGCTCGACACGGACGTGGACTGCCACAACGGCGTGCATTGCGGCCAACTGCGTGGGAACGTCCCTGCAACCCGGGAGGGCCAGACGCACGGACGGACACCCTATGCCCGAAGGCGCCGTCGTCATCCTGGCCAAGACGTGGCACCGATTGGGATGGGCTCAATGTGGATCAAGGCGATGATCGCGCAGCATCATCATGCAATTGACGGGCGGCTGCATCAGGAATATCTTGTATGCGGCATGTCGCCAATCCTCGAGGGGAAATTTATGAAGACGCTTCACGGCATCGCCGCAGCAGCTCTGCTGGGCCTGGGTATCTCCGCGTGGGCCAACCCTCAACTCGCGGAGGAGAAACAGTGCATGCAATGCCACGCCATTGCCAAGGACGGCGCGGGCCCTGCCTTCCAGAAGATTGCGCTTTTGTGGAAGGGCAACAAGGACGCCGAGAAAACCCTGGTCTCCACCATCCGCAAGGGCAGCGTGGACGGGGGCGGCCGGCACTGGGGTGTCTCCAAGATGCCCGACGACTCCGAGCGGCCGCTGGTCAGTGAAGACGAGGCTCGGCAACTCGTGAAATGGATTCTCTCGCTTTGACGCAGCAGAAGCTTCACCAGGCGGCAGGGGCGGGCAGGCCCGACGCGGGGCCCGCGCGCCGGGATCGGTGAAGGAATGCCGGTACGGCTTCGCCCATTGCGGTTGACGGGTTCTTCGCCATAAAGCGTTCGCAAGCCTTGCAGAGAAGCATGGCTTGTTCTTCAGCCCTCGTCGCTGGCCCCGGCACCGGCCAGCGCGGGGCAGGGCCATGCCAGCAGCTCCGCCAGCCGCGTGACGATCCAGGTTGCCTCGGGCCGCGATACGCCCGATTCGGCCGTGCACAGCCCGGCGTGTATGCGCCGGAGAATTTCGGCCTCGGAGGGGGCCTGCACGTGGTACAGCGTCTGTGCGTGCTCGACCAGGTGGCCGGCGAGGTCTTCGCACAGTTCGTAGCGCGCGCGCACGCCGTTGGCGCTTTCAGTCAGGCGCCCCCGGGCGTCGCTGTACACCGCCATGAAGGAAGGTGGTACGTGGATCTGGTTGTCGTCGTGCATGGCTGGTGGTGATAGGGTTTTCGCGGCGTCGCGGGGCTGTGCATGCCTGTCAGGGTGGTGGTGTGTGCGCGGCTTCACAGCGTGCGTGCGGCTGGCGTGTGGATTGCAGTTGCCGGTGCGCCAAGGTGGCGGTCTCGGTGAACCAGCCCAGCAGCTGTCTCAGCCAGGTTTCCAGGTCTGCCAGGAAGCGCGGGGTGAGCGCCACCAGACCCCGGGGCGCATCCTGGGTGAGATGCCCCAGCGCGGTGGCTTCGTTCACCAGGTTGCGCACGTGCGAATGCGAAAAACCCAGGCGCTGCGCGATTTCGTTGGCGCGCAGGGCAAATTGCGGTGGGGTCGGATCAGCGGGCCGATATGCCCGGCAGTGTTCGCGCAGCAGCAGCATGGCGATGCGGCCCCCGCCGTCGCGTTGGTCGAACCAGTCCCAGCCGCCAAAGCGGCCCCGGGTTTCGGCGAGGCGGTCCAGGATATGGTCGGCACCGGCCAGAAAGGCGGCGAAGTAGTCGGCATCGTTGTCGAGCCGGCGGGCATGCCCCGGGGCCAGTGCACCGAGGGCCTCGGCGCAGTGCAGGTGGTGCTGTACCCAGGTGCGCAGGCCATCGAGCAGCCGCGGCGTGGGCACAAGGTAGCGGACGCGGCGGTCAGCGGGGTCGTTGTCCACTGCCACCATGCCCGCAAGGCGCAGCACGGCAAAGAACGTGACCAGTGTGCGGGCGCCCCCCGGCATGCGCCGCTGCAGCAGCGCCAGCGTGGGGCGGGGTGCCCCCCGCAATTGCCATTGGTAGTGTTGCACCACCAGCCGCCCGGCCGCATGCGATTGCAGCGCGCGGCCGAAGATCTTGTTGATGAGGCGTTCGTTCCAGTGCAGCCGCAGGATGCCGTCGCAGTACGCCTCCACGGCCTGGGCGTAGGGGTCCTGGGTTTTGGAATCGAGTGCCTCGAAGGGCTCCTGCAGGTCCATGGGCTCGTGCTGCGATGGGTGGGGCTCAGTCGGGGGAGAACAGCCGTTCGAACCTGGCCTGGTCCTGGGCAAGTTCAAACGACACGACCTGTCCCATTTTCATGTCCGACAGGCGGCACGCGCCGAACAGCGTCGTCTTGCCCGCGAGTTCCATCACGTCAAGGTCGATGATGGCGTAAGGGTGCGGTACGAAGACCTGGTGTTCGAACACGTCGCGGTAGGCGTTGCGCGGGGACGGGTAGAGCTTGTAGAGATCGGTTTGAATCGTTTGGGTGGCCATGGGCTTGCTTCTCGCTTTCGATCGGGCACGCGCCGCGCGGGTTGCGCCAGCGTGCCCGCTCCGCACCTGTGCCGGCGCGCCCCAATCCAGCCAGGGATCGCGCCAGGAGTTCTCACAGGTGGCCGCAGTGCGGGTACAGTGCGGGCGAATCGTACAGACAAACTTCCTCACTCCCTATGGCACGCAACAAAAGTGAATGGCCCGCCAAGGTGCTGGCGCTGGTGCGGGGCGGCAACCTGCCCGCCGCCGTCGCCCAGATCAAGGTAGCGCCGACCGTGGCCGACGTGACCCGGTTGCAGGCCTTGCTGGCCCAACTGCCTCCGTCGCCCGCACTCGCACAACTGAATAAGGTGGTGGAAGAAGAGCGGGCCCTGCTGGCCGCACCCCGGCTGCACCGATCGCCCTGAAGCCCGACAATTTCTTTCAGCCATCCGCCTCGCCGTAGAGATTTTTGCCATGACCCTGCCACGTGTTTCCATCCAGACCGACGACTTTGACCTGTCTGCCGAGATCGCCGCCCTGCGGCGCGAGAACCGGGGCGTGGGCGCGGTGTGCAGCTTTGTCGGAACGGTGCGCGACCGCAACGAGGGCGACGAGGTGTCGTCCATGGAGCTCGAGCATTACCCCGGCATGACCGAGAAATCCATTGAGGCCATGGTGGACGAGGCTTTTCACCGCTTCGACATTTTTGGCGCGCGTGTCATCCACCGCGTGGGGCTGCTGCAGCCGCTCGACCAGATCGTGCTGGTGGCCGTGACCAGCGCGCACCGGGGACAAAGCTTTCAGGCCTGCGAGTTCCTGATGGACTACCTCAAGACCCAGGCGCCATTCTGGAAGAAAGAACAGACCGCGCAGGGCGCCCGCTGGGTGGACGCCCGCGTGAGCGACGACGCGGCGCTCGCGCGCTGGGGCATC
>NZ_ACQT01000103.1 GCF_000175235.1 Acidovorax delafieldii 2AN
GCGTGTTCATAGGGGTATAGCTCAATTGGCAGAGCGTCGGTCTCCAAAACCGAAGGTTGTAGGTTCGATTCCTACTGCCCCTGCCACTTGAATGTGGTCAAAAAAGCCCGCCAAGCTCTGGCGGGCTTCGGTGTCTTGGGCGATACCGGAAATGAAGCAGGGAAATTAAGACATGGCCACTACACAAGTTGACACCGTTCACACGGGGGCAGACAAAGCCAAGCTCGCTGCAGCTGTGGGTTTGGTGATTGCCTCTGTGGTGGGGTTTTATTTGCTGGGAAAGCAAGGCGTTCTCATTCAGTGGGTGGCATTGCTAGTGGGTCTCGTGGCGGCGGCCAGTCTCTTTCTGGTTTCCGAATCGGGCCGCCAGCTCGTGGCTTTTGCTCGTGATGCATGGCGCGAAGTCAAAAAAGTTGTCTGGCCCACGCGCAAGGAAACGCTGCAGATGACCGCATATGTGTTTGCGTTTGTCGTGATCATGGCGCTGTTTCTGTGGTTTACCGACAAAACCCTTGAATGGGTTTTGTACGACCTGATTTTGGGCTGGAGGAAATCATGACGAGCGTTGTGGAATTGACCGGAGTGGACGCTTCTGGCGGTGCAGCATCTTCCAACCCTGATCTGCGCTGGTACATCGTTCATGCGTATTCGGGCATGGAAAAGGCGGTAGAGCGCAACATTCTCGAGCGTATCGCCCGCTCTGGCATGCAAACCAAGTTTGGCCGTATCTTGGTGCCGACCGAAGAAGTGGTCGAGATGAAGAATGGTCAGCGCAAGACCACCGAGCGTCGTTTGTTTCCGGGTTATGTGTTTGTCGAAATGGTCATGGATGACGACACATGGCACTTGGTCAAGCATACCAACAAGGTGACCGGATTCGTTGGCGGCGCAAAGAACCGCCCGGCACCCATCTCGGAAGAAGAAGTTCAGAAGATCGTCAGCCAAATGCAGGAGGGCACCGACAAGCCCCGGCACAAGGTGGAGTTCATGGTGGGTGAACTGGTTCGGGTCAAGGAAGGTCCTTTTACGGATTTCAACGGATCTGTGGAAGAGGTGAATTACGAGAAGAGCCGTGTGCGCGTTTCCGTAATGATCTTCGGTCGTTCGACGCCTGTGGAATTGGAATTCGGGCAAGTCGAGAAGACCTGATTTCGCAAAATCGGGGCATCACACTTTTCGGCTCGGTGTGAATGCAAACAGAGAGTCGTTAACCCCGGGGAGCTGTTGCTTGCATTCCGCAGGCGCGGCGTTAACACCCGCAAGGAGTAAAGCATGGCGAAGAAAATCGTCGGTTTTATCAAGCTGCAAGTTCCAGCTGGTAAGGCCAATCCATCCCCACCGATCGGTCCCGCACTGGGTCAGCGTGGTCTCAACATCATGGAATTCTGCAAGGCATTCAATGCGCAGACCCAAGGTGTCGAGCCTGGCCTGCCCCTGCCTGTGGTCATCACGGCTTTTGCAGACAAGAGCTTCACCTTTGTTATCAAGACGCCACCCGCGACCGTTCTGATCAAGAAGGCCATCAAGCTCGAAAAGGGTTCTTCCAACGCCTTGAAGACCAAGGTCGGCAAGATCACCCGTGCGCAGCTTGAAGAAATCGCCAAGACCAAGTTGAAGGACATGAATGCCGCCAATGTGGACGCTGCCGTCCGCACCCTGGCTGGTTCTGCTCGCTCGATGGGCGTCACGGTGGAGGGTTTGTAAATGGCCAAGCTGACGAAAAAACAAAAGGCTCTGCAGGGCAAGGTCGACAGCACCAAGCTGTACGCTTTTGCCGAAGCCATCGCCCTGGTCAAGGAAGCCGCCACCGCCAAGTTCGATGAATCCATCGATGTGGCTGTGCAGCTCGGCATTGACGCCAAGAAGTCCGACCAAGTTGTGCGTGGCGCCGTCGTGCTGCCCAATGGCACTGGCAAGACGACCCGCGTTGCCGTGTTCGCCCAAGGTGCCAAGGCCGAAGAAGCCAAGGCCGCCGGTGCGGATGTGGTCGGCATGGACGATCTGGCTGCCATGGTCAAGGCTGGCGACATGCCTTTCGACGTGGTGATTGCTGCCCCCGACGCCATGCGCGTCGTAGGTACGCTGGGCCAGATCCTGGGGCCACGCGGCCTGATGCCTAACCCCAAGGTGGGCACCGTGACGCCTGACGTGGCGACGGCTGTCAAGAATGCCAAGGCTGGTCAGGTGCAGTTCCGTGTGGACAAGGCCGGTATCGTGCACGGCACGATCGGCCGCCGCTCGTTCGACAACGACAAATTGCAGGGCAATCTGGCTGCTTTGATCGATGCCTTGAACAAGGCCAAGCCAGCTTCGAGCAAGGGCTTGTACCTGCGCAAGGTGGCTGTTTCGTCGACGATGGGCCTGGGTGTCCGCGTAGACACGCAATCCATCGCGGCGTAATTGCAAGAAATCTTCGGGCTTGTAAAAAAGCCCGATGTGGTGGGTCGAAAGCGCTACGGCGCTTTCGGGCCATCCAAGACCGTTGGTGTGCGGGATGCTCGCACCTAAGTCCTTTCGGGCCAACGTAGATGGCGATCCCGCTGCAGATGGAATTCGTTCCTCAAACAGTTGGTCGCTGCAACAAGAGCGTGCACAAAGGTTTGTCCAGCGTGCACATTTTAAGGAGTAGACCTTGAGTCTTAATCGCAGTGAGAAAGAAGCGGTCATCAGTGATGTGACCAGCCTCGCCGCTAAAGCTCAAACGCTTGTGATCGCGGAATACCGTGGCATCACGGTCGCCGACATGACCAAACTGCGCGTGGATGCTCGCAGCAAAGGTGTGAGCCTGAGTGTTCTGAAGAACACCCTGGCCCGCCGTGCTGTGGCAGGCACCGTGTTTGAAGTGGTGGCAGACCAGATGACCGGTCCTCTGATCTATGGCTTCTCTGAAGATGCCGTGTCTGCAGCCAAGGTGGTGGCAGACTTCGCGAAAACCAACGACAAGCTGGTGATTCGCGGCGGTGCCTTTGGTGGCAAAGCCCTGGACGTGAACGGCGTTAAGCAACTGGCCAACATTCCTTCGAAGGAAGTTCTGCTGGCCCAGCTGTGTGGCTTGTTGATGTCGCCAATTTCCCGCACCGCCGTGGTGCTGGGTGCTCTGGCGGCCAAAAAAGGCGAAGGCGAAGCTGTGGCAGCTTGATGCGCCCGCTGAACCTGTTAACCAATTGTTAGGAAATCAAAATGGCATTCGATAAAGACGCATTTCTGACCGCGCTGGACAGCATGACGGTCCTGGAACTCAATGACCTGGTGAAGGCCATTGAAGAGAAGTTTGGCGTGAGCGCTGCAGCCATGGCTGCTCCTGCTGCCGCTGGTGGCGGCGCTGGCGCTGCTGCTGCTGAAGAAAAGACGGAATTCAACGTGGTGCTGACCGACGCTGGCGCTAACAAGGTGTCCGTCATCAAGGCAGTGCGCGAAATCACCGGCCTGGGCCTCAAGGAAGCCAAGGACCTGGTGGACGGCGCTCCCAAGAACGTCAAGGAAGGCATTGCCAAGGCTGACGCCGAAGCCGCCGTCAAGAAGCTGGTGGAAGCTGGCGCCAAGGCCGAACTCAAGTAATTCGGTCTTGCTCAAGGGCTGGAGTGCTCCTCAAAGGGCCTCCAGCCTTTGGTGCTTTCAGAGCGCACCCGAAAGCCGGCCTGGCCGACTTCCCGAAGACCTCCGGTCGACGGAAGCACGGCGCAGGTTTTCGAGTGTCTTCTGACAATCCCGACAGCAGAAGATGCCTTGGTTCGGGTGATGTGCAACGCATCACCGTCCGCCATGGTTGGTAGTGGCCAACCGCCAAGCCCGCGAGGATGGATCTCCTTGCGGGTCAGTCGTCGAAGACCCAGGACTCATGTCTTTGCCCGGAGATCTCATGGCCTATTCCTATACCGAACGCAAGCGAATTCGCAAAAGTTTCGGCACCCGCGACAGCGTGCTCGAAGTTCCTTATCTGCTGCAGATGCAGAAGGACGCTTACACCGCTTTCCTGCAGGCTGATAAAGCACCCCAGAAAAGAACCATCGAAGGCCTTCAGGCTGCATTCGACGCTGCCTTTCCTATCGTCTCCCACAACGGTTTCGTGGAGATGAAGTTCATCGAGTACAACCTGGCCAAGCCTGCCTTCGACGTACGCGAATGCCAGACGCGTGGCCTGACCTTCGCCTCGGCCGTGCGTGCCAAGGTGCAGCTGATCATCTATGACCGCGAGTCCTCGACATCGCAGTCCAAGGTGGTCAAGGAAGTGAAGGAGCAAGAGGTCTACATGGGCGAAGTGCCGCTCATGACCGACAAGGGCTCGTTCATCATCAACGGCACGGAGCGCGTGATCGTGTCTCAGTTGCACCGCTCGCCGGGTGTGTTCTTCGAACACGACAAGGGCAAGACCCATAGCTCGGGCAAGCTGCTGTTCTCGGCACGGATCATCCCCTACCGCGGTTCCTGGCTGGACTTCGAATTCGATCCCAAGGACATCCTGTATTTCCGCGTTGACCGCCGCCGCAAGATGCCGGTCACCATCCTGCTCAAGGCCATCGGCCTGAACCCCGAGTCCATCTTGGCGAACTTCTTCGTCAACGACAATTTCCGTCTGATGGACAGCGGCGCGCAGATGGAGTTTGTCTCCGAGCGCCTGCGTGGCGAAGTGGCACGCTTTGACATCACCGACAAGTCCGGCAAGGTCGTCGTGGCCAAGGATAAGCGCGTGACGGCACGCCACACCCGCGAACTGGAGCAATCGGGCACCACGCACATCAGCGTGCCCGAAGACTTCCTGATCGGCCGCGTCGTGGCCCGCAATATCGTCGATGCCGATACCGGCGAGATCATCGCCAAGGCCAATGACGAACTGACCGAAGCGCTGCTCAAGAAGCTGCGCAGTGCTGGCGTGCAGGACGTGCAGTGCATCTACACCAATGAACTCGATCAGGGGGCGTACATGTCGCAAACCCTGCGCATCGACGAAACGGTGGACGAGTTCGCTGCCCGCGTGGCGATCTATCGCATGATGCGCCCCGGCGAGCCGCCGACGGAAGACGCTGTGCAAGCTCTGTTCCAGCGCCTGTTCTACAACCCCGACACATACGACCTGTCGCGCGTGGGCCGCATGAAGTTCAACGCCAAGATCGGCCGCGACGAATCCACCGGCCCCATGGTGCTGTCCAACGAAGACATCTTGGCCGTGGTCAAAATTCTGGTGGACCTGCGCAACGGCAATGGCGAGGTGGACGACATCGATCACCTGGGCAACCGCCGCGTGCGCTGCGTGGGCGAACTGGCCGAAAACCAGTACCGCACGGGCCTGGCACGTATCGAAAAGGCCGTGAAGGAACGTCTGGGTCAGGCAGAGCAAGAGCCGCTCATGCCCCACGATCTGATCAACAGCAAGCCGATCTCGGCCGCCCTGAAGGAATTCTTCGGTGCATCGCAGCTGTCGCAGTTCATGGACCAGACCAACCCGCTGGCCGAAATTACCCACAAGCGCCGTGTTTCCGCTCTGGGCCCGGGCGGTCTGACGCGCGAGCGTGCCGGCTTCGAAGTGCGCGACGTGCACGTGACCCATTACGGCCGCGTCTGCCCTATCGAAACGCCTGAAGGCCCGAACATCGGCCTGATCAACTCGCTGGCTCTGTACGCCCGTTTGAACGAATACGGTTTCATCGAGACGCCGTATCGCCGTGTGGTCGACGGCAAGGTCACCAACGAAATCGACTACCTGTCGGCCATCGAAGAAGGCAAGTACGTGATCGCGCAGGCCAACGCCGTGCTCGACAAGGATGGCCGTCTGACGGGTGACTTGGTGTCGGCCCGTGAAAAGGGTGAATCCATTTTGTGCGGCGCAGACCGCGTGCAGTACATGGACGTGTCGCCCGCTCAGATCGTGTCGGTGGCTGCCTCGCTGGTTCCGTTCCTGGAGCACGACGATGCGAACCGCGCGTTGATGGGCGCCAACATGTCGCGCCAGGCAGTGCCTGTGCTGCGTCCTGAAAAGCCGCTGGTGGGCACGGGCATCGAGCGCGTGGCCGCCGTGGACTCGGGTACGGTGGTCACGGCCACCCGTGGCGGTATCGTCGATTACGTCGATGCAACCCGCATCGTGGTGCGTGTGAACGACGAAGAGGCTGTGGCGGGTGAAGTGGGTGTGGACATCTACAACCTCATCAAATACCAGCGCTCCAACCAGAATACCAACATCCACCAGCGCCCCATCGTGAAGAAGGGTGACAAGCTGGTCAAGGGTGACGTGGTGGCCGACGGTGCGTCCACCGACTTCGGTGAAATCGCCATCGGCCAGAACATGCTGATCGCGTTCATGCCCTGGAACGGCTACAACTTCGAAGACTCGATCCTGATCTCCGAACGCGTGGTGGCCGAAGACCGCTACACCTCGATTCACATCGAGGAGCTGGTGGTGATGGCCCGTGACACCAAGCTGGGCGCCGAAGAAATTACGCGCGACATCCCGAACCTGTCGGAACAGCAGCTGAACCGCCTGGACGAATCCGGCATCATCTACGTGGGCGCTGAAGTGCAGCCTGGCGACACGTTGGTCGGCAAGGTCACGCCCAAGGGCGAAACCACACTCACGCCTGAAGAGAAGCTGTTGCGCGCCATCTTCGGCGAGAAGGCTTCCGACGTGAAGGACACCTCGCTGCGCGTGGACCAAGGCTCGTCGGGCACCGTGATCGACGTGCAGGTGTTCACCCGTGAAGGCATCCAGCGCGACAAGCGCGCCCAGCAGATCATCGACGATGAACTCAAACGCTTCCGCCTGGACCTGAACGACCAGCTGCGCATCGTGGAAGCCGATGCGTTTGACCGGATCGAGAAGCTGCTCAATGGCCGTGTGGCCAACGGCGGCCCACAGAAGCTGGCCAAGGGTACGAAGATCGACAAGGCCTATCTGGCCTCCGTCGAGAAGTTCCACTGGTTCGACATCCGTCCCGCCGAAGACGAAGTGGCCACGCAACTCGAGTCCATCAAGAACGCGCTCGAGCAGACGCGCCACAGCTTCGATTTGGCCTTCGAAGAAAAGCGCAAGAAGCTCACGCAAGGCGACGAGCTGCCTGCTGGCGTGCTGAAGATGGTCAAGGTCTACTTGGCAGTCAAGCGCCGTCTGCAGCCTGGTGACAAGATGGCCGGCCGCCACGGCAACAAGGGTGTGGTCTCCAAGATCGTTCCGGTCGAAGACATGCCCTACATGGCCGACGGTACGCCTGCCGACATCGTGCTGAACCCGCTGGGCGTGCCCTCGCGGATGAACATTGGTCAGGTGTTGGAAGTCCACCTGGGCTGGGCCGGCAAGGGCATTGGTCAGCGCATTGGCAACATGCTCCAAGAGCAGGCCAAGGCGTCCGAAATGCGCACCTTCCTCGAAGAGGTGTACAACTCGCGCGGCCGCAAGGAAGACCTGTCGCAACTGAGCGACGACGACCTGATGGCCATGGCGGAAAACCTGACGAACGGTGTGCCTTACGCCACCCCTGTGTTCGATGGTGCTTCGGAAGACGAGATCAAGGCCATGCTGAAGCTGGCCTATCCGGACGAGCTGGCTGAGCGCAAGGGGTTGACCCCAGAACGCACCCAGGCCTACCTGTTCGATGGCCGCACGGGCGACCGCTTTGAGCGTCCCACGACCATCGGTTACATGCACTACCTGAAGCTGCACCACTTGGTGGACGACAAGATGCACGCCCGCTCGACCGGTCCTTACTCGCTCGTCACGCAGCAGCCGCTGGGTGGTAAGGCGCAGTTCGGTGGCCAGCGTTTCGGGGAAATGGAAGTGTGGGCGCTGGAAGCTTATGGCGCCGCCTACGTGCTGCAGGAGATGCTGACCGTGAAGTCCGACGACGTGGTGGGCCGTACCAAGGTGTACGAATCCATCGTCAAGGGCGAACACGCCATCGAAGCCGGTATGCCGGAATCGTTCAATGTGCTGGTCAAGGAAATCCGTTCGCTGGGCCTGGACATCGAGCTGGAACGCTCCTAAGCAGAAAAGGAAAGAGTCACTATGAAATCGCTACTCGACCTGTTCAAGCAATTCACGCCGGACGAGCATTTCGATGCCATCCGCATCGGCATGGCTTCGCCCGAGAAGATCCGTTCGTGGTCTTTCGGCGAAGTGAAGAAGCCCGAAACCATCAACTACCGTACGTTCAAGCCCGAGCGTGACGGCCTGTTCTGCGCCAAGATTTTTGGTCCCATCAAGGACTACGAATGCCTGTGTGGCAAGTACAAGCGCCTCAAGCACCGCGGCGTGATCTGCGAGAAGTGCGGCGTTGAAGTCACGCAGACCAAGGTGCGCCGCGAGCGCATGGGCCACATCGATCTGGCCGCGCCTTGCGCCCACATCTGGTTCCTGAAGTCGCTGCCGTCGCGTCTGGGTCTGGTGCTGGACATGACTCTGCGTGACATCGAACGCGTGCTGTACTTCGAAGCCTACGTGGTGACCGACCCCGGCATGACCCCGCTGAAGAAGTTCAGCATCATGTCCGAGGACGACTACGACGCCAAGCGCAAGGAATACGGTGACGAGTTCATCGCCAAGATGGGCGCCGAAGGCATCAAGGACCTGCTGGAATCCATCGATATCGACCTGTCGATCGAACGCCTGCGCGGTGACCTGACCGGCTCCGAAGTCAAGGTCAAGAAGAACGCGAAGCGCCTGAAGGTGCTGGAAGCGTTCAAGAAGTCCGGCATCAAGCCCGAGTGGATGGTGCTGGAAGTGCTGCCCGTGCTGCCCCCGGATCTGCGTCCGCTGGTGCCGCTGGACGGCGGCCGCTTTGCGACCTCCGACCTGAACGACCTGTACCGCCGCGTCATCAACCGCAACTCGCGTCTGCGCCGCCTGCTCGAGCTGAAGGCCCCTGAAATCATCGCCCGCAACGAAAAGCGGATGCTGCAGGAAGCCGTCGATTCGTTGCTGGACAACGGCCGCCGTGGCAAGGCCATGACGGGCGCCAACAAGCGTGCTCTGAAGTCGCTGGCCGACATGATCAAGGGCAAGTCGGGCCGTTTCCGCCAGAACTTGCTGGGCAAGCGCGTGGACTACTCTGGTCGTTCCGTGATTACCGTGGGCCCAACGCTCAAGCTGCACCAGTGCGGCTTGCCCAAGCTGATGGCCCTGGAGCTATTCAAGCCGTTCATCTTCTCGCGCCTCGAAGCCATGGGCATCGCGACGACGATCAAGGCCGCCAAGAAGGAAGTTGAATCCGGCACCCCCGTGGTGTGGGACATTCTGGAAGAGGTCATCAAGGAACACCCCGTGATGCTGAACCGTGCGCCTACGCTGCACCGTTTGGGTATCCAGGCCTTTGAGCCCATCCTGATCGAAGGCAAGGCCATCCAACTGCACCCCCTCGTCTGCGCGGCCTTCAACGCCGACTTCGACGGTGACCAGATGGCTGTCCACGTCCCGCTGTCGGTGGAAGCGCAGATGGAAGCCCGCACGCTGATGCTGGCCTCCAACAACGTGCTGTTCCCCGCCTCGGGCGAACCCTCCATCGTTCCTTCGCAGGACGTGGTGCTGGGCCTGTACTACGCCACCCGTGACCGTATCAACGGCAAGGGCGAAGGCCTGGTGTTCGCTGACACGGGTGAAGTGCAGCGTGCCCTGGACGCTGGCCAGGTCGAACTGGCCGCCAAGATCACGGTGCGCATGACCGAGTGGACCAAGGACAAGGCCACGGGCGAATTCGTGCCCTCGACCTCCCTGGTGGAAACCACCGTGGGCCGCGCACTGCTGTCCGAAATTCTTCCCAAAGGCCTGCCGTTCTCCAACATGAACAAGGCGCTCAAGAAGAAGGAAATCTCGCGCCTGATCAACGTGTCCTTCCGCAAGTGCGGTTTGAAGGAAACGGTGGTGTTTGCCGACAAGCTGCTGCAAAACGGTTTCCGTCTGGCCACGCGCGCTGGCATCTCGATCGCCATCGACGACATGCTGGTGCCGCCGCAGAAGGCCGGCATCATCGAGCGCTCCGAGAAGGAAGTCAAAGAGATCGAGCAGCAGTATGTGTCCGGTCTGGTCACGGCTGGCGAGCGCTACAACAAGGTGGTGGACATCTGGGGCAAGGCCGGCGACGAAGTGTCCAAGGTGATGATGGCCCAGCTGTCCAAGCAGAAGGTGGTGGACCGCCACGGCAAGGAAGTGGACCAGGAATCGTTCAACTCCATCTACATGATGGCCGACTCCGGTGCCCGCGGCTCTGCAGCCCAGATCCGTCAGGTGGCCGGCATGCGCGGCCTGATGGCCAAGCCAGACGGCTCGATCATCGAAACACCTATTACTGCGAACTTCCGCGAAGGTCTGAACGTGCTGGAGTACTTCATCTCCACCCACGGTGCCCGTAAGGGTCTGGCCGACACGGCACTGAAAACGGCGAACTCGGGTTACCTGACCCGTCGTCTGGTGGACGTGACGCAGGATCTGGTCGTGACCGAAGAGGATTGCGGCACCGCCAATGGTTCGCTGATGCGCGCCATTGTCGAAGGTGGTGAAGTCATCGAATCGCTGCGCGACCGTATCCTGGGCCGCACGGCTGCCGAAGATGTGCTGCATCCCGAAAACCGCTCGGTGCTGGTCCAGGCGGGCGTCATGCTCGACGAAGACCTCATCGAGGAACTCGAAGCCGCAGGCGTGGACGAGGTGAAGGTGCGTACGGCCCTGACCTGCGAAACCCGCTACGGTCTGTGCGCCAAGTGCTATGGCCGCGACCTGGGCCGCGGCGGCCTCATCAACCTCGGCGAAGCCGTGGGTGTGATCGCTGCCCAGTCCATCGGCGAGCCCGGCACGCAGCTGACCATGCGCACGTTCCACATTGGTGGTGCCGCCTCGCGCGCTGCCATCGCGTCGAGCGTGGAAGCCAAGTCCAACGGCGTGATCGGCTTCAACGCCACGATGCGCTACGTGAGCAACACCAAGGGTGAGCTGGTGGTGATTGCGCGTTCGGGTGAAATCATCATCCAGGACGAACATGGCCGCGAGCGCGAGCGCCACAAGGTGCCTTATGGCGCCACGCTGACGGTGAAGGCCGACCAGGCCATCAAGGCCGGCACGATCCTGGCCAACTGGGATCCGCTGACCCGCCCGATCATCACCGAGTACGCCGGTACGGTGAAGTTCGAGAACGTCGAGGAAGGCCTCACGGTCGCCAAGCAGGTCGATGAAGTGACCGGCCTGTCCACGCTGGTGGTGATCGATCCGAAGCGCCGCGGTGCTGCCAAGGTCGTGCGTCCGCAGGTGAAGCTGGTCGATGCCCAGGGCAACGAAGTGAAGATTCCTGGCACCGACCACTCGGTGACCATCGGCTTCCAGGTCGGCGCCCTGATCCAGGTGCGCGATGGCCAGGACGTGGGCCCCGGCGAAGTGCTGGCGCGTATTCCGGTCGAAGGCCAGAAGACCCGCGACATTACCGGCGGTCTGCCCCGCGTGGCCGAGCTGTTCGAAGCCCGTACACCGAAGGACAAGGGCACGCTGGCCGAAATGACCGGTACCGTGTCGTTCGGCAAGGAAACCAAGGGCAAGGTCCGCCTGCAGATCACCGACCCTGAAGGTCGCGTGTTCGAAGAGCTCGTGCCCAAGGAAAAGAATATCCTGGTGCACGAAGGCCAGGTGGTGAACAAGGGAGAATCGATTGTGGACGGCCCGGCCGACCCACAAGACATCCTGCGCCTGCTGGGCATCGAGGAACTCTCGCGCTACATCGTCGATGAAGTGCAGGACGTGTACCGCTTGCAGGGCGTGAAGATCAACGACAAGCACATCGAGGTGATCGTTCGCCAGATGCTGCGCCGCGTCGTGGTCGAGAACGTCGGCGAGTCGAACTACATTGCCGGCGAGCAGGTCGAGCGCTCCGAGATCCTCAATACCAACGAGGCACTGCAGGCCGAGGGCAAGATCCCCGCGACCTACAGCAACCTGCTGCTGGGTATCACGAAGGCATCGCTGTCCACGGACTCGTTCATCTCGGCCGCTTCCTTCCAGGAAACGACCCGCGTGCTCACCGAGGCTGCCATCATGGGCAAGCGCGACGAGCTGCGTGGCCTGAAGGAAAACGTCATCGTGGGCCGTCTGATCCCTGCCGGTACCGGCTTGGCCTACCACCAGGCACGCAAGGCCAAGGACGCCATGGACGACGCCGAGCGCCGCGCCATCGCCGAAGCCGAAGCGGCTGAGATGGAAGCATCTGCCGAAGTCTCCGTGACCGAAGGCGACGCCCCCGACGCGGCTGCCGACTAAGCCCTCGGGCCGTCAACTCGACGCTCCCGCCCTGTCTCCCGGCAGGCCGGGAGCGTTTTTTCTGGAACCTTCCATGGAAGACCGGGCTGCATGCAGGGCGCATGCGGCGCTGGCATCGGAGCATGTGGTCATCGCCGCTTATCTGGATCGTTGTCGCCATCGTCATCTTCTGGGCCGTGGGCGCCTACAACCGCCTGGTGCGCCTGCGTTCGTCGGCCATCCAGGCCTTCGGAAGCCTGGATGCGCACCTGCTCCGGTGGCTGGCCATGCTGGGCGAATTCGAGGCGGCGCAGGCCACTGCAGGCACCTCGGGCGGCGAAGTGCGCAATGCGCTCAGGGGTGCCGTCACGCAGCTGAGTGCGTCATTGGCGGTGGCCCGGGCGCGTCCGCTGCAGGGCGATGCCATGGCGGCGCTGTCCGCCGCCTGTGCGGCCCTGGATGCGGTGTGGCAGAACCTGCAGCCGCCGGTGGACGCGGACGAGGCGGTGCGCAGAATGTCGCCCTGGCGGGCGCGATGGGACGAGTTGCGGTCCCATAACGAGCAGGCCGCGCAGTTGTTCAACGACGCGGTACTGCAGTACAACGCCGGCATCGGGCAGTTTCCTGCCCTGCTGCTGGCCTGGATCTTTGGTTTCACCACGGCGCGCGCCCTGTCGGTTGTGCGAGAAGGTAATTCATGACAAGAGCGGGCTCTTCCCACCCACACCACGCCAATGTCGCGCGGCCTGCCGCTGCCAGG
>NZ_ACQT01000102.1 GCF_000175235.1 Acidovorax delafieldii 2AN
GCCCCGCGCCCATCGCGGCCGGCCCCGACGACCTGGCCGTGATGCCCTACACATCGGGCACCACGGGCCACCCCAAGGGCTGCATGCACACGCACCGCAGCGTGATGTACAACACCGTCGCCGGCACGCAGTGGCTGGGCACGCCGCAGGACGCCGTGTCGCTGGTGGTGCTGCCGCTGTTCCACGTCACCGGCATGCAGAACGGCATGAACGGCTCGCTCTACGTGGGCGCCACCATCGTGCTGCTGCCGCGCTGGGACCGCGACGCCGCCGCGCAGCTCATCCAGCGCTACCGCGTCACGGGCACGCAGATGATCGTGACCATGGTGGTGGACCTGCTGTCCAACCCGCGCCTGGCCGAATACGACCTCTCCAGCGTCAGCCGCCTGAGCGGCGGCGGCGCGGCCATGCCCGAGGCCGTGGCCACCCGGCTTAAGGAACTGTGCCGGCTCGACTACATCGAGGGCTACGGCATGTCCGAGACCATGGCGCCCACGCACATCAACCCGCCCGAGCGGCCCATGAAACAGTGCCTGGGCATCCCGATCTTCGACGTGGACGCCCGCGTGGTGGACCCCGCCACCTTCGCCGAGCTGCCCCCGGGCGAGGTCGGCGAGATCATCGTGCACGGCCCGCAGGTCATGCAGGGTTACTGGGGCCAGCCTGCGGCCACCGAGGCCGCCTTTGTCACCCTGGACGGCAAGCGCTTCCTGCGCACCGGTGACCTGGCGCGCACCGACGAGCATGGCTACTTCTTCATGGTGGACCGGCTCAAGCGCATGATCAACGCCAGCGGCTTCAAGGTCTGGCCGGCCGAGGTGGAGGCGCTGATGTACGCCCACCCCGCCATCCAGGAGGTCTGCGTGATCGCCGCGCGCGACGAGCGCCGTGGCGAGACCGTGAAGGCCGTGGTGGTGCTGAGCGATACCTTCAAGGGCCAGGTGACGGAGCAGGAGATCGTCGACTGGGCGCACGGCCACATGGCGGCCTACAAGAGCCCGCGCCTCGTGCAGTTCGCGGACAGCCTGCCCAAGTCGGGCACCGGCAAGGTGCAGTGGCGCGCACTGCAGGAAAGCGAGAAGGACGCGGCTGCGCCTCAATCGCTATGAATAAGTGAGCTGATTGCGCGCGCGGATATTGCGCTGCGGGCCCATCAGACCCTTATCACGCCCGCGCACTGCAGATGATGGCGCCGTCATGGCCGGGCGGGGCTTTCCATGGGCCAATCGATGGCTTTTTTGGCGCAGTCATCGGTCCCGATGGGGCCCGACCGGCCGTGGGGGCCGGCAGGTCGGGAATCCATCCGCTGGTGCCTCTTTGATCGCTGAGGCGCCGGTGAATCGGCGGGCAAGCCCAGCATGCCGAAAGGCCCGTCCCCAGGGCCTGCGGCCTGCGTTTATTTGGCGCCGGCGGCCGCAATCAGCTTGATCTTGCCGCCTTCCACCGCGCCGCCGCGTTCCACCGTGGATGCGCCCCCCTGCGCGTCCACGCTCGTCACGCCGCCGGGGTTCTGCTCGGGGGGCAGGCTCTTGTAGGCCTTGTCGAGGTTGGCCCGGATGGCCTTGGCATCCGTGGCGCTGCCCGCCAGCTTCATGGCCTGCAGCGTGGCGTGCACGGCGGTGTAGTTCCACACCACTTCCGAGCCGGGGTCGCGGCTGGGATACAGCTTGTGGAAGCGTTCGACAAAACCCTTCATCGCGGGCGACGGGTCGGCCACCACGGGCAGCACGCCGATGGCGCCCTCGAGCGCTTCGTAGCCGCCCGTGACCTTGGACATTTCATCGAGCTTGGCCTGGTCCATCACGAAGAAGCCGCCCTTGAAGCCCAATTCGCGCGCCTGCTTGACCACCAGGCCCGTGGGCTCGGAGGCACCGCCCACGAACAGCACGTCGGGCTTGGCGGCCAACGCTTTGCTCACACCGCTGTAGAAGTCGGTGGCGCGGTTGTACGACATGGGGTTCTCGGCCACCACGGTGCCGCCAGCGGCCTCCCATGCGGGCTTGAAGGCGGCCACCCAGGCCTTGGCGTAGTCGTGGTCGGCGCCGACCAGGGCAATCTTCTTGCCGAAGCGCTGCATCAGGTAGGCCGAGAAGGGCTTGATGTAGGTGGTGAACTCGGGCGGAATGCGCAGCGTGAGCTTGTTGCCGCGGTTGGTGATTTGCGGCACGCTGCTGTAGGCCAGCACCAGGTAGTTCTGCGCCTCGTTCGTGGTCTGCAGCGCGAAGATGCCGCCCGAGTGCGGCACCAGGATCGCGGCCGTCTTGTGCTGCTGCACCAGGCGCTGCGCGTTGATGGCGGTTTCGCTGGGGTTGTACTTGTCGTCGAGCGCGACGATCTCGAACTTGACCTTCTTGCCGCCAATTTCGGGGTTGGTGGCGTTGACTTCGTTGACGGCAATCTGCGCGCCATCGAGCACGTTCTTGCCGTACTGCGCCGCGCCGCCCGACAGCGGTCCCGAGTAGCCGATCTTCACCACCTCCTGGGCCATGGCGGCACCCGAGGCAAGGGCGGTGCAGGCCAGCACCAGCGCCGTGAGGCGGCGGCGCGAAAGGGGCAGCGAGGAAGCGGATGGGTGCATGGTGGTCTCCTGTGGATGGAAAGGGGCGGTCGTTGAAAACAGGTCTGCGCCCTCAGGCGCCGATGTAGGCCTTGCGGATGGCGTCGTCGGCCAGAAGGGTCTGCGGATCGCCCTCCATGACAATGCGGCCGCTTTCGATCACGTAGGCGCGGTGCGCGATCTTCAGGGCCGCAAACGCGTTCTGCTCGGCCAGCAGCACGGTGGTGCCGGCCTGGTTGATGCGCTGGATGACCTCGAACATCTGCTTGATGACCAGCGGCGCCAGGCCCAGCGAGGGCTCGTCGAGCAGCAGCACCTTGGGCAGGCCCATCATGGCGCGGCCGATGGCCACCATCTGCTGCTGGCCGCCGCTGAGCGAGCCGGCGGGGTCATCCTTCTTCTGCGCCAGGATGGGAAACAGCCCCAGCACTTCGTCGAGCATGCGCTTGCAGCGCGCCGGGTCGCGCCGGTGCACATAGCCACCGAGCGTGAGGTTCTTGAGCACCGACATGCCGGGGAACAGCTTGCGCCCCTCGGGGCACTGCACCACGCCCGTCTGCACGATCTGCGAGGGCTTCATGCCCACCAACTCCTTGTCGCCATAGCGGATGCTGCCGCCCGCCGCCTTGTGGATACCGCTGGCCGTGAGAAAGATCGAGCTTTTGCCTGCGCCGTTGGCGCCCAGCAGCACCACCAGCTCGCCCTCCTGGGCATGCATCGTCACACCGTCGAGCGCCAGAAAGCTGCCGTAGCGCAGCGACAGGTTGTCAAACGCCAGCATGGTCGCTCCCCAGGTAGGCATCGATCACCGCCGGGTTGGCGCGGATTTCGGCGGGCGTGCCCTCGGCGATCTTTTCACCGTAGCTGAGCACCAGGATCTTGTCGGCCAGGCTCATGATCATGTTCATCTTGTGCTCGATCAGGCACACCGTGAGACCGTGGCGCACCATCTTGCGGATCAGCTCGGCCAGGCCCAGCGTTTCTTCGGGGTTCACGCCGCCTGCGGGCTCGTCCAGCAGCAGCAGCTTGGGGTCGGTGGCCAGGGCCAGCGCAAAGGCCACGCGCTTGCGCTCTTCCTGCGTGATGTCGCCGGCCAGGCGCTGGGCAATGTGCGACAGGCCGACGAAATCGAGCGCCGCCCGCGCCTTTTCGCGGCAGATGCGCTCTTCCTCGCGCAGCCGGCTGGAGCCGCGCAGCACGTCGAACAGGCCCGAATGCGTGCGCAGGCGGTGGCCCACGATGAGGTTGTCGAGCACCGTGGCGCCGTCGAACAGCGCCGTGGTCTGGAAGGTGCGCGCCACACCCAGGCGCGCCACCTCGTCGGTGCGCAGCGAGGTCACGTCACGCCCCTCGAAGGTGATGGTGCCCGAGGTGGGCCGGTGCACGCAGCTGATGAGGTTGAAGAACGTCGTCTTGCCCGCGCCGTTGGGGCCGATGATGGCGTTGATCTTGCCCGTCTCGATGGTGGTGCTGACGTCGTTCACGGCCGCCAGGCCGCCAAAGCGCTTGGTGAGATGGTCGATCTTAAGCACGGGGTGCGCCCTCCCGGTCGGCACGGCGCGCGCGCCAGGCCTGGTAGCTGCCCACGATGCCGTGGGGCACGAAAATGACCAGCAGCACCAGGATGGGGCCGAACACGATGAAGCGGTATTCCTGCAGGAACTGCAGGTACTGCGTGAGCCAAGGCACCGCCAGGGCGCCCAGCAAGGGCCCCAGCAACGTGCCCAGGCCGCCGACGATCATGTACATGGTCATGTCGAAGGTGTGTTCCACCCCCGCCACGCCCGGGCCGATGAAGCGAACGAAGCCCGCGTACAGGCCGCCCGCCATGCCCGCGTAGAACACCGACAGCATGAAGGCCAGCGTCTTGTTGCGCATGAGGTTGATGCCCAGCGCCTCGGCCAGCTCGTCGCTGTTGCGGATGGCGACAAAGGTACGCCCCAGCAGCGAGTTGACGATGCGGCGCATCGCCCACATGCCCAGCACCAGCCAGAAGAACACCAGGTAATACAGCGCCAGCGGCGTGTCGAACCGCAGCGATCCGATGGGCTCGGGCGCGGGGATGCCCATGATGCCCACCGTGCCGTGGGTGAGGCCGTCCCACTTCTCGATCACCAGGAACATGATGTAGCCCACGCACAGCGTGAAGATCGAGAAATAGTGGCCCTTGAGCCGCAGCGACAGGATTCCGAGGAAGTAGCCCAACACAACCGAGACCGCGCCCGACAGCGCGAACGCCGCCCAGAACGAGAACTGGTGGTCCACCGTGAGAATGCCCACGGTGTAGGCGCCCACGGCCATGAAGCCGCTGTGCGCCAGGTTGAACTGGCCGGTGTAGCCGGTGATGAGGTTCAGGCCGATAGTGGCAATCGCAAAGATGTAGGCCGTGCTCATCACCGTGAGGTGGTAGTCGTTGCCCGTGAACAGCGGAAACGCCAGGCCCAGCGCCACCAACAGCAGCCATCCCCATTTGCTTTCAAGAAAGGCCATGTCAGCGCACCCCCGAGGTGAACAGGCCCTGCGGGCGCAGCGAGAGGATGACCACCAGCAGCACGAAGGCCATGATGTCCTTGTAGTCGGTGGAGATGTAGTAGGCGCCAAAGCTCTCGGCAAAGCCGATGATGAGCCCACCCACGATGGCGCCCGGCACGCTGCCCATGCCCCCGAGGATGATGATCACGAACGCCTTGGTGATGACCAGGTTGCCCATGGCCGGATACACCAGATTGATGGGCGCATAGAGGGTGGCCGCCGCTGCCGCCAGCACGCCCGAAATGGCAAACGTGAGCATGGCCACGCGGTTGGCGTCGATACCCACCAGCGAGGCGCCGTCGCGGTTCTGGGCCATGGCGATGATGGTCGAACCCATCACCGTCTTCTTCAGGAAGAAATGCAGTGCCACCACCAGTGCAAAGGCCGCGCCGATGATCAGCAGCCGCTGCACGGGCGCCGTGACGCCGCCCAGGTCGATGATGCCGGTGTAGGGCGTCTGCATGCGCTGGAAGTCGGCGCCCCAGATGGCCTGTGCCGAGGCCTCCAGGAACAGCAGCACGCCGATGGCGGCAATCATGGGGTGCAGGCCCGAGGCATGGCGCAGCGGATGGAACACCAGCCGCTCGGCCAGCATCGCCAGCACCGCCACGCACGCAGCCGATCCGGCCATGGCCACCCAGTAATTCCAGCCCCAGGCCGACATCAGGTGGAACGACACGAAGGCGCCCACCATGTAGAACGCACCGTGCGCAAAATTGGGCACATGCAGGATGCCGTACACCAGCGTGAGGCCCAGTGCCACCAGGCTGTAGATGCCGCCCAGCGTAAGGCCGTTGAGCACCTGCTGCAAGAAAATGTCCATCAGCCAGCCCTCCTGTGGGCGCCGCGGCGCAGAGGCCGGTCCGCGTGCCCCGCCCCGCCCCTGCGGGCTCTCTCCAACTGCGGGAATTGCTGCATCGTCTCGCTCCTGTAAGGATTGCACTGCGCTGGCCGCCCCTGGCACCTTGCCGCCGATGCGGGGAGGCCGGGAAGGCGCATGGCAAGGCCAGCTTACCGGCCATGTCCGCCAAGCGGCGTTGATGTTCTGCTGTGCAGCACAACATCAGGGAAAGTACCCACGCTCCGGCGGCCCTGCCAGTCGCCTAGATGACTTGGCGAGTGGCCAGGGGTGCTCCACTGCGCACCCGTACCGTTGTTCTGCAGGGCAGAACATTTTGAAACACCGATGCATGCGGACGCATCTGCCGGGTGTTCTGCTTCTTCGACAACACCATGACGGCGCTCGCCACCGAGAACGCACTGCAACTCGCCCCCACCCTGGCACTGGACGACCAACTGCACATCCCAAGCTGAGGCGGCAGCACGGCCGCCCACCGGGGCACGGCCGGCCCGCCATCCCGTTCGGCCCTTGCTGCAAGCGGCGCATACCGGGCTCGCGAGAACGGGCCCCACGCCGCCTTACACTCTGCGCCCAGTGGGTGACCCAGCCCTCACAACAGGACATTTATGCAGATTCGCTGTGCACTGGTCGGGATGCCCGGCTCGGGCAAATCCACCGTGGGACGGCAACTCGCCCACCGCACGGGCGTGCCCTTCATCGACCTGGACCACCGGCTGGAGCAGTCGCTCGGCACCTCCATCCGCAGCTTCTTTGCAACCGAAGGCGAGGCCCGCTTCCGCGACCTCGAAAGCGAGATGCTGGCCGAGGTGGCGCAGCAACCGGGTGGCATGGTGCTGTCGACCGGGGGCGGCGCCGTGCTGCGCCCTGAAAACCGCCAGGTGCTGCGTGCACTGGGCACCGTGCTGTACCTGCGCGCCTCGCCCGAGGAAATCTTCAAGCGCATCCGGCACGACCGCAGCCGCCCGCTGCTCCAGGTGCCCAACCCGCTGGAGCGGCTGCGCGAGTTACTCGCGCAGCGCGACGGCCTCTACCGCGAGACCGCCCACTACGTGATCGAGACGGGCCGCCCCACCGTGAGCACGCTGGTCAACATGGTCATGATGCAGCTGGAAATGGCGGCCAGCGGCGCTGGCGAGCCGGCCGCCTAGGGCCTGTTCACGCGGCTGCGACCAGATGCGTTGCAGCGCCCAAGGGCCACGCGCAAGGCACCCGACGGAACCGGGGTGCGGCCCCACCTGCGAAGCCTCGTAACGCTGCGAATGGCCTTTTCTGGGCGCCGCTCAGCCGAAGGGAAGGCTTGCCAAGCCCCGCCACTCGCCGTTGCGCTCCTCGCCCAGCGCCCCACCGCGTCACACACCCCGATTCGGCACGGCCTTATGAGCCTTTGCGCGGGCGGAAATCGTGAGAGCAGATCCCGGTCAAGTCCGGGCGGTGCCGGTCAACGGGGCGTGGCGCGCCATCAGCTCCACCACCCAGTCCATGAACACGCGCAGCTTCGCGCTGACATGGCGGTTGGGCGGGTATGCCAGGTATAGCGGCAGAGGGTCGAAGTGCCAGTCCTCGAACAGGGGCACCAGCTCTCCGCTGGCCCGCAGGGGTGCCGACAGGTAGTCGGGCAGGCACAGAATGCCCATGCCGGCCAGGCCCGCCGCGACGTAGGCATTGCCATCGTCCACGGCACACACATAGCGTCCCTCCACACGCACGCGCTCGCTGCCACGGCGCAGGGCATACGGCAGCGGCCTGCCCGTGCGCTCCCACAAAAACCCGACGATGCGGTGGTGCGTTTTCTCCAGCGCCTGCGGATGCAGCGGGGTGCCGGCGCGCTGCAGGTAGGCCGGGGCGGCAAATACCTGGAGCTGCAGGTCGCCCACGTGGCGGGCTATCAGCGATGGATCGGTGATGGCGCCGCCGCGCAACACGCAGTCCACGCCCTCACCCACCATGTCCACCTTGCGGTCGCTCACCCCCATGTCGAGCTGGATGTCGGGATAACGCGCGTGAAAGGCCGGCAACGCGGGGATGAGAACGGTGCGGGCCAGCGGGCTGGGCACGTCCACCCGCAGGCGGCCGCGCGGAACGGCCGACGCAGCCGACAGGCTGGTTTCGGCATCGTGAAGGTCGGCCAGCAGGCGCACCACGCGCTCGTAGTACGCGGCCCCGTCGGCGGTGAGGTGGAGCCGCCGCGTGGTGCGGTTGAGCAGCCGCACGCGCAGGCGGGCTTCGAGCTGCTGCACGAGCTGGGTCACGGTGGTGCGGCTCATGTGCAACGTGTGCGCGGCCTTGGTGAAGCTGCCGGCTTCCACCACGCGGGCAAATGCCTGCATTGCATCGAAACGGTCCATCACGCCACACCCTTCCCAAGATTGTTTGGATTCTAAGAACAGTGATGGACAAAGCTGCCCGTTGATCGCGATGGCCCGCGCTTCTAAAGTGCCTTCACCACGAAACCCCGGGGCCGTCCGCCGCGTGGCACGCCCCATTGATGAAGGATTTTCATGACCGCACGCGACGTCGTCTTTCCTGCCGGACGGCAGGACCTGTATGAGCGCAACCGCTATTCACCGGCCGTTCGCTCCAACGGCTTTTTGTTCGTTTCAGGCCAGGTGGGCAGCCGCGACGATGGTTCGCCCGAACCCGACCTGCGGGCGCAGGTGCGGCGCGCCTTCGACAACCTGAACGCGGTGCTGGCCGCGGCGGGGTGCACCTTCGCCGATGTGGTGGATGCCACCGTCTTCGTGGTCGACCCGGCGTCGAACTTCGAGACCATCTGGAGCGTCGTGCCCGAATACTGGGGCGATGCGCCCTACCCCGCGCTCACGGGCATCGGGGTGACCTGGCTCTATGGCTTCCAGTTCGAGATCAAGGTCATCGCCCGGCTGCCCCAGCAGCAGGCGGCCTGAAACAGCGGGACGGCAGGCCCCGTCCGTCCGTGCGGCGGCTGGAGCCAGAATTTTGAGCAAAACAGGCCCCAAGCGCTTGATTGATAAGCGCCTCTAGCTACATTAAATATAGCATCAAAGATTGGGCGCCAGCAGCCGTGCAAGCGCCGCTTCGTCCATACCCCGGCGCTCGGCCATGGCGTGCACCTGGTCGTCGCCGATCTTGCCCACGTTGAAATACACCGCGTCGGGATGGCCGATGTAGAAGCCGCTCACACTGGCGGCAGGGGTCATGGCCAGGCTTTCGGTCAGGCCCATGCCGATTTCATCGCACTGCAACTGCTGGAACAGGTCGATCTTGGCGCTGTGGTCGGGGCAGGCCGGGTAGCCGGGCGCGGGGCGGATGCCCCGGTATTTCTCGGCCACCATGTCGTCGCTGCTCAGGGCCTCATCGCTGGCATAGCCCCACAGGTCGGTGCGCACGCGGTGGTGCAGGCATTCGGCAAAGGCCTCGGCCAGGCGGTCGGCCAGGCTTTTGAACAGGATGGCCGAGTAGTCGTCGAGCGCTTCGATGAAGGCCTGCTCCCGCTTCTCGATGCCCAGGCCCGCCGTGACAGCGAACATGCCCGCATAGTCGGCAATGCCGCTGCTCTTGGGCGCCACGAAATCGGCCAGGCACCGGCTGGGGCGCGTGACGCCGTCGATGACGTGCTTTTCGGCCTGCTGGCGCAGGCCGTACCAGGTCATGGCGACTTCGGTGCGCGTGTCGTCGGTGTAGAACTCGATGTCGTCATCGTTCACGCTGTTGGCGGGCAGCAGGGCGATCACGCCGCTGGCCGTGAGCCAGCGGCCTTCGATGATCTTCTTGAGCATGGCCTGGCCGTCGGCGAACACGCGCGTGGCTTCCACGCCCACCACCTCGTCGGTCAGGATGGCGGGGTACGGACCGGCCAGGTCCCAGGTCTGGAAGAAGGGGCCCCAGTCGATGTATTTGGCCAGCTCGGCCAGGTCGAAGTTCCTGAAAACACGCCGACCCAGGGCGCGGGGCACGGCGGGCTGGTAGGCGCGCCAGTCGATGGGGGTCTTGTTGGCGCGCGCCTTGGCCAAGGGCCACAGCGGCACCTGCTTTTTGTTGGCGTGCTGGGTGCGCACCTTGTCGTAGTCGGCGTTGATCTCCTGCACATAGCTTTCCACACCATCGCCCAGCAGGCTTTGCGCCACGCTCACGCTGCGCGAGGCGTCGGGCACGTACACCACGGGGCCTTCGTAATGCGGGGCGATCTTGACGGCCGTGTGCACGCGCGAGCATGTGGCGCCGCCGATGAGCAGCGGAATCTTCTTGATCCGGAAGTGCTCGTCCTTCTGCATCTCGCCAGCCACGTACTGCATTTCTTCGAGGCTGGGGGTGATCAGGCCCGACAGGCCCACAATGTCGGCCCCCTCGACCTTGGCGCGCGCCAGGATCTCGTGGCAGGGCACCATCACGCCCATGTTCACCACCTCGAAGTTGTTGCACTGCAAGACGACGGTGACGATGTTCTTGCCGATGTCGTGCACATCGCCCTTCACGGTGGCGATGACGATCTTGCCCTTGCTGCGCACGTCGCGCCCAGCCAGCTCGTCCTGGCGCTTTTCTTCCTCGATGTAGGGAATGAGGTGCGCCACCGCCAGTTTCATCACGCGGGCGCTTTTCACCACCTGCGGCAGGAACATCTTGCCGGCGCCGAACAGGTCGCCCACGATGTTCATGCCGTCCATCAACGGACCTTCGATGACGTGCAGCGGCCGCCCGCCCTTGGCCAGGATCTGTTGGTAGGCCTCTTCGGTGTCTTCGGTGATGAAGTCGGTGATGCCATGCACCAGCGCATGCGACAGGCGCTCGCCCACGGTCTTGGGATGCTCGGGGGTGCCGCGCCATTCGAGCTTCTTGCTCTCGTCCTTGGCGCCGCTCTTGGCGGTTTCGGCCACCTCGACGAGGCGCTCGCCGGCATCGGGCCGGCGGTTCAGCACCACGTCTTCCACGCGCTCGCGCAGCGTGGGCTCCAGGTCGTCGTACACGCCGACCATGCCGGCATTGACGATGCCCATGTCCATGCCCGCCTTGATGGCGTGGTACAGGAACACGGTGTGGATGGCCTCGCGCACCGGGTCGTTGCCGCGGAAGCTGAAGCTCACGTTGCTCACGCCGCCCGAGACCTTGGCGCCCGGCAGGTGCTGCTTGATCCAGCGCGTGGCCTCGATGAAATCGACCGCGTAGTTGTTGTGCTCTTCGATGCCGGTCGCCACGGCAAAGATGTTGGGGTCGAAGATGATGTCCTCGGGCGGGAAGCCCACCTCATCGACCAGGATGCGGTAGGCGCGCTCGCAGATCTCGATCTTGCGTTCGTAGGTATCGGCCTGGCCCTTTTCGTCAAACGCCATCACCACGGCGGCGGCGCCATAGCGCTTGACCAGGCGCGCCTCGTGCCTGAACTTCTCCTCGCCCTCTTTCATGCTGATCGAGTTGACGATGCCCTTGCCCTGGATGCAGCGCAGCCCGGCCTCGATCACGTCCCACTTGGAACTGTCCACCATGATGGGCACGCGTGCGATGTCGGGCTCGGAGGCAATCAGCTGCAGGAAGCGCACCATGGCCGCCTTGCTGTCGAGCATGGCCTCGTCCATGTTGATGTCGATGACCTGGGCCCCGTTTTCCACCTGCTGGCGCGCCACGGCCAGGGCCTCTTCGTACTGGCCGTTCAGGATCATGCGGGCAAACGCCTTGGAGCCCGTGACGTTGGTGCGCTCGCCGATGTTGACGAACAGCGAACCTTCGCCAATGGACACCGGCTCCAGGCCGGACAGCTTCATGGGGGGAAGAGAGACAGCGGACATAGGGCTCACCTGCAAAAAAACGGCGTGACAACAGGTGAGCGTCGTTGTCGGCAGGGCGCGGCGGCGTGTCTTTGCCGGCGCCTGGCCCAAGCCTGACGCAGCAGGGTGCCGCGTTGCAACGCTCCTTGGACCGGAGCCTGCGATTCTACGGTGGCCGGCGCTTTCTGGCGCAGCCGAGGGGACGCGGCACCATCCGGAAAGCCGCCCCTTCCGCAGGGGCCGCGTTTGGCCGCAGGTGGTGGGGGCCTGGTGGCCCCGCAATCACCGGAGGCCCGCCAGCGCACCGATCCTCAGGCGGATGCAATGCCGGGATGGGGAATCCCTTCGATCGGGCACTCTTGCGTGCCGACCATGGGCCGGGTGATGGCCTCCACCGCCGCGCGCGTGCCCTGGGGATCGGCGATCCAGCGCTGGTAGAAGTCATAGGGGCACGTGGCCTCGCCCCGGTCGCCGTCGCCCGAATGGATCATGCCCGTGTAGCCCCGGTGCAGCAGCTTGAACAGGTGGTTCTCGCTCTGGCCGTTTTTGCGGAAGTCGCGGATCAGGCTGGTGGACAGCGCCGCGTACTGCACGCCCATCTCCTCCTCGCCACACTCACCCAGCGTGCGCCCGTCAAAGCCGATGAGCGCGCTGTGGCCAAAGTAGGTGTAGACGCCGTCAAATCCCGCCGCATTGGCCACGGCCACATAGGTGTTGTTGGCAAAGGCCATGGCCTTGCTGATGAGGATCTGCTGCTCCTTGGCGGGGTACATGTAGCCTTGGCAGCGCACGATCAGCTCGGCCCCGCGCATGGCACAGTCACGCCAGATCTCGGGGTAATTGCCATCGTCGCAGATGATGAGGCTGATCTTCAGGCCCTTGGGGCCTTCGCTCACATAGGTGCGATCGCCCGGGTACCAGCCCTCGATGGGCGTCCACGGCATGATCTTGCGGTACTTCTGCACGATCTCACCCTGGTCATTCATCAGGATCAGCGTGTTGTAGGGCACTTTGCGGGGGTGCTCCTCATGGCGCTCGCCGGTCAGCGAGAACACGCCCCACACCTTGGCCTGGCGGCAGGCCGCGGCGAAGATCTCGGTTTCCTCGCCCGGAATGGTGGCGGCGGTGTCCATCATCTCCTGGCGGTCGTACATGATGCCGTGGGTGCTGTACTCGGGAAAGATGACGAGATCCATGCCCGGCAGCCCGCTTTTCATGCCCACGATCATGTCGGCGATCTTGCGCGCATTGGCCAGCACCTCGGCCTTGGTGTGCAGGCGGGGCATCTTGTAATTGACCACCGCGACGCCGACGGTGTCCTTGCTGCTCGAAATGTCGCCGTGAATCATGGCGTGTTCTCCTGGTTCGTTGGTATGGCCCGGCGCAGCCTCAGTGGCTGATCATCCAGGGCCGTTTGGAAGGGAAGGCTTTGGCACCGCTGGGCGCCGTGACCGTGCCGCCGCGCTTGGCACCGCCTGCGCTGCAGCACCCGCAGCCCGAAGGGTGGCGCAGCC
>NZ_ACQT01000101.1 GCF_000175235.1 Acidovorax delafieldii 2AN
TCCGCACGTGCGGTACTTTTTTATGGCCGATGGCCGAAGATTAAATCGCGAACTTCTCGCGGCTTTCGTTTTGAATCCACTTGGGGGCCTTGCCGCGGCCCGTCCAGGTCTGGCCTGTAGCGGGGTTGCGGTATTTGGGAGCCACCTTGGAGCCAGCACTGGCGCTGCGTGCCCGCCCAGCGGGAAAGACATCCTGCGCGGTCAAACCGAATTCAGCCACCAAGGCACGGACCTGCGAAACGGCTTCAGCCAGTTCGTTGCGCCGGGCTTCGTTGATCTTCTGTTCAAGGGCTTCACGCTGCTTCAGGAGTTCTTTGTAGCTGGACATGATGTGTAATTAAAAGTAAGTGCGAAGGAATTGGCATTATAGGAATAATGCGCGCCTCTTGCATCCTCTCTTTTGTTAGCAATTCCACCTACCCCGAATTTTGGGCGGTTCCAAAGACAGCCCGATATTCAATCGGTTTTGTCTTGCCGGTCCTGCTGCGCCAGAACCTTGTCAATGCGTTTGCCGTCCAGATCCAGGATTTCGAATATCCATCCTGCACAGGCAATACGCTCCGCCACCGCGGGCAAATGCCCCGACTCGGCCATTAAAAGCCCGGCCAGCGTGTTATAGCGCCCACGTTCTTCTTCGGGCAAATCACGAATATCGAGCCGCGCCTTGAGTTCGGTCACGGGCATCAGGCCATCCAGCAGCCATGTGCCGTCGTCGCGCAAAGTGGCCCAGGCATCGGCCGACGCTCCGGGCTGCAGTTCACCCGTGATGGCTTCGAGCAGATCGCGCGGCGTCATGATGCCTTGCACCACGCCATACTCGTCCACCACGAAGACCATGCGTCCCGAGCGGGCCCTGAACTGCTCCAGCAGTTCCATGCCGCTCAGGGTTTCGGGCAAAAAGGTTGCGGGCTGGGCATGCGACTCGAGGCGGCCCGGCGCCTCGGGCCCGAGTTCGAGCAGGCGCGCGACACTGATCACCCCCACCACCTCGTCGAGCGAACCACGGCAGACCGGGTACCACGAATGCGCGCCACGGTCGCCGCCCGAGCCCGCCAGCCGCAGGCCTTCGACCACGGTCAGGCCGGCGTCGAGCCACTGCACATCGGTGCGGGGGACCATCAGCGAAGTCAAGGGACGGTCGTCGAGGTGAAACACGTTCTGCACCATCTGGTGCTCGTGGTGTTCGATCACGCCGGCATCACGCCCCTCTTCGAGGCTGGCCACGATCTCCTCTTCCGTCACCATGCGCCCGGCGTCGTTGTCCACCCGCAGCAGCCGCAGCACCCCTTGCGTGGACAGTGACAGCAGGCGCACAAAGGGTTTGGCCCCCTGCGCCACCCAGGTCATGGGCCGCGCCACGAAACGGGCCACAGCCTCGGGGTACAACTGGCCAATACGCTTGGGCACCAGTTCGCCAAACACGATGGTGATGAAAGTGATGGCCGTCACCACGATGGCTGTGGCGCTTACGCTGGCCGCGCGCTCGGGCACGCCCAGCGTCTGCAGCCAGTGGCCCAGACTGTCACTGAAGGCCGCCTCTCCGAGGATGCCGTTGAGCATGCCGATGGAGGTGATGCCCACCTGCACGGACGAGAGGAACTGCGTGGGATTGCCCAGCAGCACGAGAGCGGCCTGTGCGCCCCCATCACCGCCCTCGGCCATGGCAACCAACCGCGACTTGCGGCTGGACGCCAGTGCCAGTTCAGACATGGCGAACACGCCATTGAGCAGTGTCAGCAGCGCGATCAGCAGAAAATCCATGAATCGAAAGGTAGAAACAAGACCATGGCACTTTACTGTATTGGCGATATCCAGGGTTGCGACCACGCACTGCAGCGCCTGCTGGACCTGATCGGCTTTTCGGCAAGCCGCGACACCGTCTACCTGCTGGGCGATCTGGTCAATCGGGGGCCGGGCTCGGCCGCCGTGCTGCGCCGGTGCATGGCCCATGGCGATGCGTTACGCCCCCTGCTGGGCAACCACGACCTGCACCTGCTCGCCGCGGCCCACGGGGCGCGCAAGCCGTCACGGCGCGACACCCTGGCCGATGTGCTGGAAGCTCCCGACCGCGACGCGCTGCTGCAGTGGCTGCGCGCGCAGCCCCTGGCCCGCCGGCACATCCATGGGCAGCAGCCACTGCTCATGGTACACGCGGGGGTGTTGCCTTCGTGGACGGCCGACGAAACCCTCCAGTTGGCAGGCGAGGTGGAGTCCGCGTTGCAAGGGCCGGATCTGCGCGCTTTCCTGCACCAAATGTATGGCAACACACCTGCCCGCTGGGATCCCGCCCTCGCCGGCCCTGATCGCCTGCGCGTGATCGTGAACGCACTGACACGCCTGCGCTTTTGCTCGGACGAGGGGGTGATGGATTTTGAGAGCACCGAGAGCGCCGCCGCCGCGCCGCCCGGACTGATGCCATGGTTTGAGGTGCCCGGCCGCGCCACGGCCGCAACCCTGATCGCCTTCGGGCATTGGTCCACCCTCGGGTGGCTCAACCGGCGGCACTGCCTGGGACTGGACACAGGCTGCGTGTGGGGGGGCTGCCTGAGCGCCGTGCGCTTCGGCAATTCGCTGGACGATCGTGAACTGCTCCAGGTGCACTGCCCCCAGGCGCAGGCCCCGGGTTGAAAGACGGGCTCAGGAAGCCGTTCGCGTGAGCGCCGACGCCATGCCGACCGAATACCAGGGCGTGCCGTCGGCCGCCACCATCAGCGCATGCACGCCAGGCTGACGCGCCACGAGCATCTGCCCGGCTTTCGCGCCTTGCACCATCATCGCAGCGCCCAGGCCGTTGATCTGGGCCACGTCGCGCGCCAG
Source organism: Acidovorax delafieldii 2AN (assembly GCF_000175235.1). Classification (GTDB taxonomy): domain Bacteria; phylum Pseudomonadota; class Gammaproteobacteria; order Burkholderiales; family Burkholderiaceae_C; genus Acidovorax; species Acidovorax delafieldii_B. Next base: position 2,818 of record NZ_ACQT01000101.1, read on the forward strand.
CAGGCTCACGCCGTGTACGCCGGCCGTGGGATAGCCGGTACGGGGGTTGAGAATATGGTGTTCGCGCTTGCCTTGGGCAAAGAAGAAACGCTCGTAGTCGCCGGACGAGGCCACCACGGCCTGGCCCTGCACCGACAGCGCACCCAGCAACCGCTGCGGCGCAAGAGGGTCGCGCAGGCCGACGCGCCAGGGACGTCCCTGCATCTGCCCCATCACCAGCACGTCGCCGCCGCCATTGACGAGCGCATTGCGCACGCCTTCCCGGCGCAGCACGCGCATCCCCGCTTCCAGAATGGGAAGTTTGGCAATGCCGCCCAGATCGAGCGCCATACCTTGGCGGGTGAGATACGCCGTTGCGGCCTGTTCGTCCAACACGAGGCGGTGCCCATCCACCAACTCGCGCTGGCGAGCGATGAGGGCGGGCGATGGTACCGTCTGATGCCCAGCCTCGAAATTCCAGCCCTTGAGTGAACCCACGGTGACGTCGAAAGCGCCATCGCTGAACTGGAACATCTGTTGCGCAGTCTTCAGCACCGCCATCACCTCGGGCGGCACCGGCACGGGCTGGATACCCGCAGCACGGCCGATGCGGCTGACCACGCTGTCGGACTGGTAACGGCTGAACAGCCCTTCCAGCCGTTGCATTTCGAGGTAGGCCTGTTCAATGGCTCGCGCCGTCGCAGGGCCTTCGCCCCCATCGACGACGATATCAATCTGCGTACCCATGAGGGTCCGCGATGCACGTTGGGGCGCCCCGGAAACCGGCGCCGCCGATGCCCAGGGCACGCACCCCAGAAGGGGCAGTGCCATGGCAATCCGGCGCCGGGTCAGGTTGAACGCCGACGATTGAACGGATTTCATGGCGAGACGGCTCAGATGGACTGGTCGGCCATGTAATCCACGGCGGCCTTGACCTCGTCGTCTGTCAGGCTTGCGCCGCCCCCACGCGCGGGCATCATGCCCTTGGCGCCGGTGAAGCCCTCAAGCGCGTGCTTATACAGGGTGTCCTTGCCCTGTGCAATGCGCGGGCCCCAATCGGCCTTGTCACCGGGCTTGGGCGCACCTGCCACACCAGCCGCGTGGCACATGGAGCACGTCTTGCCGAACACGCTCTTGCCCACGGTGTTCTCGGCCGCAGGAGCTGCTGCCGGCGCGGGCGCAGCGGCAGGTGCGGGCGCAGGAGCTGCAGCTGGAGCCGGGGCAGCAGCGGGAGCTGCAGGCTCGGCAGACTTCTTGTCGCCGCATGCGCTGAGCGCCAGGGAGAACGCCGCGATGGCAACCAGGCCGGATAGTTTTTTCATGGGGATTTTCCTTACTGAAGATCAAAAAAAGAAGGTTCTTCACGCAGTGGCCGAGCCATCCGCGGCGCCTTGGTCAAACAACCAAGGGCGTGCCGAACCGTCACCAGGTTCGCTTGCATTTCTCAGGCGTCGTGTCTCGACTGGCGACCACCAAAGAAGCAAACCCAGCGGACATCATAGGAGGATGAAGTGCGTCAAGAGCAACCCCCATACTGTAAATCGGGATGCTTGACAGGCGCACCCTTTTCGGTTGCCAATGTATGACCTAAATCAATTTGATTCATTCTTTATGAATCTATAGTCGGCCTCCATGAACAACCCCGAAACCATGGTCAAGTTCCGTTTATGGATACTGGCCTGGTTCCTGATCTCCCTCGGCGTCGCCACCGCCGCTCCGATGGTCCAGCCGCGAACGCTGGAGGTCGTGTGCTCCACCGCCGGATCGCTGAAGGTTCTCGTCCACACCCCTGACGGCACAGAACCGCTGGGCGCCACCGCGCTGGACTGCCCCCTGTGTCTCGTGGGCGGCGCACCGCCCTACACCGCGATGGCGCTGCCGTCGCTGCCCCCCGCGTCGGACGCCGCGCCCCTTTTCCACTCCCAGCCCCACGCTGTGGCCGCCACTGCGGCGCCGCCGCCAGCGCGGGCCCCTCCGTTTTTTTTCTGAGTCAATCCTAAAGAGGTGAACCATGAGCGATAAGAGAGAAGTCAACCCAGAAACCGTCGGCATGGGCCGTCGCCGTTTCATCAACACCGCAGCACTGGCGGGCCTGACCGTCGGTGTGGCAGCCTGCAACGACAAGCCTGCGAGCGCCCCTGCCGCAGCCGCCTCGGGCCCTGTGGCCGCACCGGCCGCAGCCCACTCGGGCGCAGCCAACAGCACCCATCTCAAGCCCGGCGAACTGGACACCTACTACGGCCTCTGGAGCGGCGGCCACAACGGCGACATGCGCGTTCTGGGCCTGCCCTCGGGCCGCGAAATTCATCGCATCCCCTGCTTTGTGCCTGACGCGCTGGTGGGCTGGGGCATCACCAACGAATCCAAGCAAGTCATGGGCACCAAGCCCGACGGCAGCCTGCGCTACAACGTGGCCGACACGCACCACACACACGCCTCCTACAAGGACGGCAACTACGATGGCCGTTACGCGTGGATCAACGACAAGATCAATGCCCGCGTCGCCCGCATCCGCCTTGACTACTTTGTCTGCGACAAGATCACCGACCTGCCCAACGTGCAGGGCTTCCACGGCATCTTCCCCGACAAGGCAGACCCGGTCGATCCAGCCATCAACTACACGACGCGCGTTTTCTGCGGTGGCGAATTCGCGATCCCGCTGCCCAACAACGGCAAAGACGTCGACTCGCCTGAAAAGTACCGTTCGCTGTTCAGCTGCGTGGACGCGGAATCGATGGAAGTGCGCTGGCAAGTGCTGATCGACGGCAACTGCGACTTGGTGGCTTCGTCCTACGACGGCAAATTGGCCGCCACCAACCAGTACAACGTTGAAGGTGGCGTGCACTACGAAGACATGATGTCCGCCGAGCGCGACGCATGCGCCTTCTTCAACATCGCCCGCATCGAAGAGGCCGTGAAGGCCGGCAAGTTCAAGACCTATGGCGATTCCAAGGTGCCCGTGGTCGACGGCACCCATGAAGCCAACAAGGATCCCAAGACGGCGCTGGTGGCCTATGTGAGCGTGCCCAAGAACCCGCACGGCGTGAACGCCAGCCCCGACGGCAAGTACTTCATCTGCGCCGGCAAGCTCTCGCCTACCTGCTCCGTGATCGAACTGTCGAAGGTGCTTGACTGGTTCGACGGCAAATCCGAAAAGCTCGACAACGCCATCGTGGCGGAAGTGGAAGTGGGCCTGGGCCCATTGCACACGGCATTTGACGGCCGCGGCAATGCCTACACCACGCTGTTCCTGGACAGCCAGATGGTCAAGTGGAACATCGAGGCTGCCATCAAGTTCCACGCCGGTGACAAGAATTCCAAGTACGTGGTGGACCGCCTCGACGTGCAGTACCAGCCGGGCCACGTGAATGCATCGCAATCCGAAACCAAGGCTGCCGACGGCAAATATCTCGCCGTGGGTTGCAAGTTCTCCAAGGACCGCTTCCTGCCCGTGGGTCCCCTGCACCCTGAGAATGAACAGCTGATCGACATCTCGGGCGAAAAAATGGTGTTGCTGGCCGACCACCCCGTGCGCGGCGAACCCCACGACTTCATCATTTTCAAGCGCGATCTGGTGCGCCCCAAGCAGGTATATTCGCACGACGATTTCCCGCTGGCCATCAAGGATGCCAAGGAAAGCGGCGTGTTCCGCAATGGCAAGAAGGTGACCGTCAAGCTGACTTCCCAGGCCCCTGCATTCAGCCTGCGCGAGTTCAAGCTGAAGAAGGGTGACCAGGTCACCCTGATTCTGACCAACCTCGACAAAGTCGAAGACCTGACCCACGGCATTGCGATCCCTAAATACAACGTGCAATTCGTCGTCAACCCGCTGCAGACCGCATCGGTCGACTTCGTGGCCGACAAGCCCGGTGTGTTCTGGATCTACTGCACCAACTTCTGCCATGCGCTCCACCTTGAAATGCGTACGCGCATGATCGTGGAAGCCTGATAGGCAGCTCACTGGGTTGCGCGGCAGCCATGCCGCGCAACCCCTTACAGGAAAGCGTGATGACTTTGCTTCGCCAACGGTTCGCGATCCTCGGGATCGCTTTTTTTCTGGCACTGGTGCTTTTCATTCCACGTGCCCAGGCAGGCGCCTACGAGGCAGAGTTGCCCGCTGACCTGCACACCGCCAAGGACATGTGTGCCCTGGTCCCCTGCGCTGATGTTTTCCCGGGCGCCACGCATTTTTCCGAACGCAAGGGCCAGCCACCCTACGTGGAGGCCTACGACAACGACAGCGCCAGCAAGAAGCTGCTGGGCTATGTGATGTTGTCGACCGACATCACCGACACGCCCGCCTATTCAGGCAAGCCCGTGGTCACGCTGATCGGCATGGACAAGGCGGGCAAGTTTGTCGGCGTGAAAGTGCTCAAGCATTCCGAGCCCATCCTGCTGCTGGGCATCCCCGAATCCGCACTCCTCAAATTCAACGACCAGTACCTTGGCAAGTCGGTGGCCGACAAGATAGAGGTAGGCCAGTCGCGTCCCGACGAAAACGTTCTGGGCCTGGACGCCATCTCGGGCGCTACCGTCACCGTGATCGCCCAGAACCAGGTCATGATGGCCTCGGGCTCGGCCGTTGCGCGCCAGGTGGGCATTCTGGCCCCCACGGTGCGCGAGCCCGCCCGCTTCGCCGCCACGGGCAAGCGCCTCAGTTGGGCCGACCTGGTTCAGCAAGGGCTCGTCCAGCGCCTGCAGGTCATGCCCGAGCAAGTGGGACTCGACCGCGGTCCTGACCCTTTCATCGAGCTGTGGTTCGGCGACCTGAACCATCCCGACGTGGGCAAGAGCGTGATGGGCGACAACAGCTGGAACAACCTGCGACTCCAACTCAAGGAAGGCGAGAGCGCCCTGTTCGTCATCCGCACGGCAGGCAAGGAATCCTTCAAGGGCTCTGGCTTCGTGCGGGGCGGCATTTACGACCGTGTCCAGGTCCGCCAGGGCGCAGACTCCTTCACGTTCCGTGACCTCGATGCGCTCAACCTGTATGGCATCGAGGCCACAGGTGCTCCCTCTTACAGCGAATCGGCGATTTTCATCATCCGTTCGCCCTCTTTCTCGGCCGCCTACCCCTGGAAGCTCAGCTTCCTGGGCAACCGCGTCGATCGCGCCACCGGAGCGCGCAGCTTCACCAGCTTCGACACCCCCTACTGGCTGCCTGCCGCCACGCTGGAAGGCGGCCGCCCCAAGATCGAAGAGCCCGACGCCCCATGGGTGCGCGTGTGGAAATCGCGCGCCGTCGAAATCGCGCTGTTCGCACTGCTGCTGGTCGTGGTGACCGTGGTGTATGCCTACCGTGAAACGCTCACCCGGCTGTCCACCCACAAGAACAAATGGCCGGTCAACGCCTTCAAGTACAGCGCCTGGGCACTCAGCATCGGATTCGTCGGCTTTGGAGCCATGGCACAACCCTCCATCACACAGGTGCTGACCTGGTTCCACGCACTGCTGTTCAAGTGGACGTGGTCGCTGTTCCTGTCCGATCCGTTCATTTTCCTGTTCTGGATTTTCATCATCGTCACGGTGTTCCTGTTCGGGCGCGGGCTGTTCTGCGGCTGGATGTGCCCGTTCGGCTCGCTGCAGGAGTCGATTTACAAGGTGGCGCGCTTCATCGGCCTGGGGCGTTTCCAGACCAAGCTGCCGCAAAAGTGGCATGACCGCCTGAAGTGGCTCAAGTACGCCATCTTCTTCTTCCTGCTCACGGTCTCCATGTTCTCCATGGGCCTGGCCGAAAAGCTAGCCGAAGTGGAGCCTTTCAAGACCACCTTCCTGGTCGGCGTGCTGAACCGTGCCTGGCCCTACGGCCTGTTCGTGGCCGCCATTCTGGGAGTATCGATATTCATCGAGCGGCCGTACTGCAAATACATCTGCCCGCTGGGTGCGTCGCTGGCCATGCCGAGCACCTTCCGCTGGTTTGGCCTGAAGCGCAAGCAGGACTGCAACAGCTGCAAGGCCTGCGCCGTGGGCTGTGGCGCGCAGGCCATCGATACCGACGGCCGCATCGACCACCGCGAGTGCCTGCATTGCCTCGATTGCATGATTCTTTATACCGACACCAAGGGTTGCCCGCCGCTGGCCAAGGAGCGCAAGCGCCGCGAGAAGGATGGGCTGGAGATCACCCCCATCGGCAAGAACGGCTACTTCATCCCGATCCACCCGGCGACCAGCTTCACCGAGCAGATCAGCGCCAAGGCGGCCCAGGGCCCCGACCCGCGCATGCCCACCGCGCCAGCCGCGCCGGCCCACAAGGCAGGCGCCAAAGGCCTGCGCTGGATCTGGCTGGAGGTGCGCGACCACCTGTGGCCCTGGACGAGCGAGGGCTGGGCGTCGCAGCGCGGACTGCAGATCGCGGGCTTCTCGCTGGCCATCGCCGCCAGCGTGGCATGGGTGATGACGGCCCTGGGCAGCCTGTCCTCGGGGGCCATCATCGGCTGGTGGTTCGGCTGGAGCGTTTACGAAGTGCTGATCCGGCTGTCGGGCAAGCGCTACGTCAAGGACGGCCCATGGTGGCGCGACCAGTTCCGCGTGGCGGGCATCATGGACATGATGAGCTACGTGGGCTTCAAGAACTTGCTGATCGGCGCCGCGCTGTTCCTCGCCCTCAAGGCCATGGGCTGGATGGTGTTGTGAGAAGCCTCCTGGCGCTCATTGCCGCCGCTGCCCTCGCTCTGCCGTCGGCGCCCCTGTGGGCGTCCACGGTGCAGGTGCGACCCGGCGACGATCTCGAGGCGGTCGTGCGCTCTGCGTCGCCCGGCGACGTGGTCGAAGTGCAGCGCGGCTTCTACCGCGTGAACCTGCGCATCGACAAAGCCCTCACGCTGCGCGGCGTGGACCGCCCCACGCTCAGCGGCGGCCAGAACGGTGACACCATCCGCGTGACGGCGCCCGACGTCGTGATCGAGGGGCTGATCGTGCGCGACTCGGGCACCGACCTCAAGAACCAGAACGCGGGCATCTATATCTATCCGGGCGCGCACCGCGCCATCGTCCGGCACTGCGATCTCACCTACAACCTCTTCGGGCTGTGGATCGAGAAGGCCAACAACGTGCAGGTGATCTCCAACGTGATCACGGGCCTGCGCGACGTCAACTCGTCGCAGCGCGGCAATGGAGTGCAGCTCTACAACACCACCGGTGCGCGCATCGAGAACAACCACATCAGCTTCGTGCGCGATGCGCTCTATGTCGACGTCTCGCACCACGCCATCTTCCGAGGCAACAGGCTGCACCACAGTCGCTACGGAACGCACTACATGAATTCCTACTACAACCTGTGGGAAGACAACGACACCTTCCTCAACCGGGGTGGCCTGGCCCTCATGGAAGTGCGCGACCAGGTGGTGCGCAACAACCGCGCCTGGGGCAATTCCGACCACGGCATCATGCTGCGCACCATGCAGGACTCGGTGATCGAAAACAACGTGGTGGCCAACAACGGTCGCGGCTTCTTCATCTACGACGTCGAATACGTCAAGCTGCTCAACAATCTGGTGACGGGCAACACCATCGGCGTGCATCTGTCGGCCGGCTCCACCCGCAACGAGGTGGAGGGCAACGACTTCGTGGGCAACCGCGAGCAGGTGCGCTATGTGGGCGCCCGTGACGAGCGCTGGGGTACGAAAAGCGGCAACTACTGGAGCAACTACCTCGGCTGGGACCGCGACGGCAACGGCGTGGGCGATGTCCCTTACGAAGCCAATGACATGGTGGACCGGCTTACCTGGCGCCACCCTACCATCAAGCTTCTGCTGGCCAGCCCAGCGGTGCAGGCCCTGCGCCTGGTGGGCCAGCAGTTTCCCGTGCTGCGCGTCCCTACCGTGGTAGATCCCAAACCCCGCATGCAACCAAACAACCCCCAACGGAGCCACTGGCGTGACCCGCAACCCTCCCAACGCTGACCCCTCCGACTCTCCCGCCATCGAGGTGCGCGGCGCGCACAAGCACTATGGTGCGCTGCACGCGGTGGACGGCATCGACCTGCGCGTGGAGCGCGGGGAAATCTTCGGCCTGATCGGACACAACGGCGCGGGCAAGAGCACGCTGTTCAAGATGATCCTCGGCCTGGTGCCGGCAACCCGGGGCGAAATCCTCGTGGGCGGTGCTTCGGTGCAGGGGCGCGGTTTCCGCGCCGCGCGCCGCCACCTCGGCTACCTGCCGGAGAACGTCGTGCTGTACGACAACCTGACCGGGCTGGAGACACTGCGGTTCTTCGCACGGCTCAAGGGCGCACCGCTGGCGCAGTGCCCCGATCTGCTCGAGCGCGTGGGCCTGTCCCAGGCGGGCCAGCGGCCCGTGCGCGAATATTCCAAGGGCATGCGCCAGCGCCTCGGGTTTGCCCAGGCGCTGCTCGGCACGCCGCGCGTGCTGCTGCTGGACGAGCCCACCAACGGCCTCGATCCGCAGGCCATCCGCGATTTCTATGCCACGTTGCGCGGCCTCCAGGCCCAGGGCGTCACCATCGTCATCACCTCGCACATCCTGGCCGAACTGCAGGAACGTGTGGACCGGCTGGCCATCCTGGCCACCGGCAAGCTCCAGGCATTGGGCAGCGTGCAGGCCCTGCGCGAGCAAACGCGCATGCCCCTCACCATTGCCCTGACCCTGGCCGAGGCTGACCGCACGCCTGTGGCCCAGGCCCTGGCCCAGTTGCCCGGAATCACCACCACCCCCACGGCTACCGGGCTGGATCTGTGCTGCCCCCGCGATGCCAAGATGGGCGTGCTGGCCGCTCTGGCACCCTTTGGTGCCAGCGTGCGCGACCTGCACATCCATGAGCCCTCGCTCGAAGACGTGTTCTTCGGCTTCGCCGGCTGACCGGGCGCTCACCAACCAAGGTCCCCCATGGAACTGACACAGATCTTCACCATCGCTGCGAAAGAGTTTCGCGACCGCATGCGCAACCGCTGGGTGCTGGCGGTGGCACTCGTGTTCACGGTGTTCTCGCTGGCCATCGCCTACTTCGGCGGCGCGCAGCAGGGCACGGTGGGTTTTCGCTCGATCGAGTTCACCATTGCCAGCCTGGTCAGCCTGGTGATCTACCTGATCCCGCTCATCGCACTGCTGCTGGGCTTCGACGCCATCGTCGGCGAGCGCGAACGCGGCTCGCTTGACCTGCTGCTGTCGCTGCCCATCACCCGCCTGGAACTGCTGCTGGGCAAATACCTCGGACTGGCAGCCGCCCTCACGCTGTCCACGCTGGCGGGCTTTGGCTTGGTGGCAGTCCTGCTCTACCGGCAATTCAGTTGGGCGGGCCTGTTCCACTACGGGGGCTTCATGCTCAGTTCGGTGCTGCTGGGCCTGGCTTTTCTCAGCATGGCCGTGCTGCTGTCGGTGCTGGCACGTGAGCGCACGCGCGCCTCTGGCCTGGCAATCGCCGCGTGGTTCTTCTTCGTGCTGGTGTTCGACCTGCTGCTGCTGGGCGCCCTGGTGGCCACCGGCGGCGCCTACGGCGGCGCAACCGTGGCCTACCTGCTGCTGCTCAATCCCGCGGACGTGTTCCGCATACTCAACGTGTTTTCGCTCGAAGACGTGCGCACCCTGTACGGGCTGACCACCATCGTGCCCGCACCGCTGGCGCGGCCCGGCCTCATGGGAGGCGTGATGGTGGCCTGGATCGCGGTGCCACTGGCCCTGGCAAGCTGGAGATTCAAACCATGAACACAACCCTTTGCAACTGCCGACGCCACGCCATTGCGGGCGCCGTCGATGGCGAACGCCGCCGGCTGCTCGGCCTTGCGGCCCTGGTCGCGCTTGGCGGCTTGGGCCTGGGCGCGCTGACGGGGTGCTCGGACCCCGCAGGCACGGCGCAGACGCTGGCCCCGGTGGAAATCGACCGGTCCACCAGTTGCGAACTCGATGGCATGCTGCTTGCCGACTACCCCGGCCCCAAGGCCCAGGTGCATTACGCCGGACAAGCCCAACCCTCGTTCTTCTGCGACACGGTGGAGCTGTTCAGCACCTTGCTGGCGGGCGAACAGGTGCGCGCCGTGCGGGCCGTGTATGTGCAGGACATGGGCCAGGCCGACTGGAACGCGCCGCGCGGCCACTGGATAGACGCCAAGACCGCGCTGTATGTCGTGGGCGGGAAACGCCACGGCTCCATGGGCCCCACCATCGGCAGCTTTGCCCAGGAGGCCGACGCCCGCAAGTTCGCCGCCGAATATGGCGGCCGGGTGCTGAAATTCGCTGAAATCACGGCCGACATGGTCGATCTCAGCGGCGGTGCCCTGCACGACACCCGCATGTAAAGCGGCCGCACGCCATGGACACGCTGCGACACGCCCCCCCTCGGCGCCAGGCCCTGCTGGCGGGGTTGGCCGTGGTCGGGACCTTGGTGGGTGCCGGGGCGTGGAAATTCCGGCCGCCGGGCAGCAGTGCGGACGGCGCGACTGCGCAGCCCCTGCCCGATGACGTGTGCGTGG
>NZ_ACQT01000100.1 GCF_000175235.1 Acidovorax delafieldii 2AN
CAGATGGCCACCATCGGGCCCCAGCAGCGCAATGGCTTCGGCCGAAAACGCGATGGAGCGCTCGGGCCCCAGTTGCGGCCCCCTGCCCCGTGCCTGGCGCTCGCCATCCACCCATACCGCATAGGCACCGCGCTCGCGGCGCTCGGCCCGGAACTGCCGTGCCACCGTGGACAGCGCCAGTGCCTGCGCCACCACGGCGCCGCTGGCAGTTGTGGCGTAGCTGCAGGCAAACCGTCCCTGCCGCACGCGCTCGCCCTCGGGGCGCTCGAACTCCAGCACGATCTCGAACTGGCGCGGGGTGCTGCCGCGCGCCAGCACCGCATCAAAGCTGCCCAGGCTGACCAGGTCGTGGGCTTCGTCGCCCCCGAGGTTCAGGTGCACCGTGCGGTCGGGCGCGGCGGCGGTCTGCTTGAGCAGCAGCAGGCTTTGCAGCAAGGTGGATTTGCCCGACGAATTGCTGCCCAGCAGCATGGTGACCGGCGCCAGCCGCACCAGACCGCTGTCGCGCCAGGCCTTGAAATTCTTGAGCTGCAGGTGCTTGATCATGTCCGTCGGTTGCCTGTTCCGGCGCGGCCGGCGGTTCGTTGCGTGCGGCCAGCCCGCTCAGGCCGCTTCGCGGTAGAACAGTGACCGGGTCTTGACCGGCGCGACGGCCTTGCCGATGGCGGCGATGTGGTCCGGCGTGGTGCCGCAGCACCCTCCCACGATGTTCACCAGGCCTTCGGCGGCAAATTCGTGCACCAGGCGGCTCGTCACCTCGGGCGTTTCGTCAAAACCGGTGTCGCTCATGGGGTTGGGCAGACCGGCGTTGGGGTAGCAGCTGATGAAGGTGTCTTCTGCCACGCGGTTCAGCTCCTGGATGTAGGGGCGCATCAGCGTGGCGCCCAGGGCGCAGTTGAGGCCAACGGCCAGCGGGCGCGCGTGGCGCACGCTGTGCCAGAAGGCCGTCACGGTCTGGCCGCTCAAAATGCGGCCCGAGGCGTCGGTGACGGTGCCACTGATGATGATGGGCAGGCGCTCGCCGCTCTTTTCAAAGAACTCGTCGATGGCGAACAGCGCGGCCTTGGCGTTGAGCGTGTCGAAAATCGTTTCGACCAGCAGCACGTCGGCGCCGCCTTCGACCAACGCCTCGGTCTGCTCGTAATAGGCGGCGCGCAATGTTTCAAAGTCGATGTTGCGCGCGCCGGGGTCGTTCACGTCGGGGCTGATGCTGGCCGTCTTGGGCGTGGGGCCCAGGGCGCCGGCGACAAAGCGGGGCTTGTCCTGCGTGCTGTACTTGTCGCAGGCGGCGCGGGCCAGCCGGGCAGACTTCAGGTTCATCTCGCGCGCGAGATGCGCCATGTGGTAGTCCTCCTGCGCGATGGTGGTCGCACCGAAGGTGTTGGTCTCGATGAGGTCGGCGCCGGCCGCGAGATACCGCTCGTGGATGTCGCGGATCACGTCCGGCCGCGTGAGCGAGAGCAGCTCGTTGTTGCCCTTCACGTCGTAGGCGAAGTCCTTGAAGCGGTCGCCCGCGCCATCCGCGCCGCTGTAGCCCTCGCCCCGGTACTGCGCCTCGCCCAGCTTGAAGCGCTGGATCATGGTGCCCATGGCGCCGTCGAGGATGACGATGCGTTGGGCGAGGATGTCAGGGAGTTGCGCGGCGCGGGTATAAATAGGCAGGGACATGGATAAATTGTAAGAGGCGCCGTCAGCAACCCCAGGCCTTGGCGGCCGATGGCGTACCCGACTGCATCTGGCCGATCGTCACGGCACAGGACGCCACCAGATTCAGCGTGCATTCCCCGCCCGGCGCGAGGGCAGAGCCCACGGCGCAGGAGGAAGAACCGCCAACGACGGTATTGAAGTCTGGGGTCAGCCCCATCAGGCGTTGCGTGGTGCCTGTTGAATTGTGCACGGTATGCACGCCATAGCCCGAGACGGTGGTGGAGCCCCCCGGGGCCTGGTCCAGCAAGGTAGGGGAATAGGCCGTGGCCCAGGCGTCGCGCGAAACCAGCGCCGATCCGAGTGTGACGCTTGCGGCCACAGCCAACAGGGCCCACCCGAGAAAACGCCCCGCCCCCGCCACTTCAATACGAAATAGCCAGAGCAGGCCAAAAGCGCTGACAGCAGGATCAACGCCCCGGCAGGCAAGGTCGGAACGCCGAATGCCGACAGAGGCGCATAGTTCACGACCACCGCCTGGCCCCAGGCCAGATCGGTAAACATTGCTGGCAGCAGCAGACAGCTGATGCGGGCAGCGGCAGAGACGTTCCTGGCGTCAATGACGAGCTTCATAACAATCCTTTATCGGCGGGTTTGACGCAGGGAATTATGGACACGCCGGTCTTGGCAGTCCACAAAGATTGCGCAGGGCCAGGGCGGTTGCCGAATGACGGACAATCCACGCCGCGAGGATGCCCTCGAGCAAACCGCATTTTGTAATTCATCCCGATCAAGCCCTCCCCCTTGTCTCCCTCTCAATCTGTCCTGCGGGACGTCTTCGGCTACGAGCAGTTCCGAGGCCCCCAGCAAGCCATCGTCGAGCATGTGATCGCAGGCAGCGACGCGCTGGTGCTCATGCCCACGGGCGGCGGCAAGTCGCTGTGCTACCAGGTGCCGGCCATCGTGCGCCAGCGGCAGGGGCGCGGGGTGACCATCGTGGTCTCGCCGCTGATCGCGCTGATGCACGACCAGGTGGGGGCACTGCACGAGGCGGGGGTGGATGCGGCTTTTTTGAACTCCACGCTGAGCTTTGACGAGGCGCAGGATGTGGAGCTGCGCCTGCAGACGGGCGACATCACGCTGCTGTATGCCGCGCCCGAGCGGCTGAACACGCCGCGCTTTCTGGGCATTCTCGACAGTCTCTACCGCGGCGGGCACCTGAGCCTGTTCGCTATCGACGAGGCGCACTGCGTGAGCCAATGGGGCCACGACTTCCGCCCCGAGTACCGCGCGCTCACGGTGCTGCACGAGCGTTATGCGGGTGTGCCGCGCATCGCGCTCACGGCCACGGCCGATGCGCTCACGCGCGCCGACATCATCGAGCGCCTGCAGCTCGAAGACGCGCGCCTGTTCATCAGCAGCTTCGACCGGCCCAACATCCGCTACACCATCGTCGAAAAGAAGGACGCCACTACGCAGCTGCTGCGCTTCATCGAGCGCGAGCATGCGGGCGAGGCCGGCGTGGTGTATTGCCAATCACGCAAGCGCGTGGAGGAGCTGGCCGCCACGCTGTGCGACGCAGGTATCACCGCGCTGCCCTACCACGCGGGCCTGGACACGAAGGTGCGCCAGAAGAACCAGGACCGCTTCCTGCGCGAGGAGGGCATCGTGATGGTGGCCACCATCGCGTTTGGCATGGGCATCGACAAGCCCGACGTGCGCTTTGTGGCGCATGTGGACATGCCCAAGAACATCGAGGGCTACTACCAGGAGACCGGCCGCGCGGGCCGCGACGGCCTGAACGCCGATGCCTGGATGGCCTATGGCCTGAACGACGTGGTCAACCAGCGCCGCATGATCGACGAAAGCCCGGCGGGCGAGGAGTTCAAGCAGGCACTGCGCGGCAAGCTCGATGCGCTGCTGGCGCTGGCCGAGGCCACCGACTGCCGCCGCGTGCGGCTACTGGCCTACTTTGGCGAGCAGTCCACGCCCTGCGGCAACTGCGACAACTGCCTGAACCCGCCTGCCGTGTGGGACGCCACCGACGCAGCGCGCAAGCTGCTGTCCACCATTTACCGCGTGAGCCAAGCCAGCGGCATCAGCTTTGGCACGGGGCACATCATGGACATCCTGCGCGGCAAAAAGACGGAAAAGGTCGCGCAGTTCGGGCACGAAAAAATCTCCACCTTCGGCATTGGCGCCGACCTGTCGGAACCCCAGCTGCGCGGCGTGCTGCGCCAGCTCATCGCCACCGGCGCCCTGGGCCTGCAAAAGGTGATGCTGGACAGCGGCCACAGCTTTGACACGCTGTGCCTCACCGAAGGTTCGCGCGCCGTGCTGCGCGGTGAGGTGCCGGTGCAACTGCGCGAATCGGTGTCGTCGGCTTCGCCCAAGCGCACACGCAAGAGCAGCGCGCCCCCGGCCGCCGCAGCCAACCTGGGCCCGGACGCACAGGTGCGTTTCATCAACCTCAAGGCCTGGCGCGGCGAAGTGGCGCGCGAGCACAACCTGCCGGCGTATGTGATCTTCCACGACGCCACGCTGGCGGCCATTGCCGAGCGCAATCCGGCCACGCTGGAGGCCCTGCAAGGCATCACCGGGATGGGGGCGAAGAAGCTGGAGGCCTACGGGGCCGAGGTGCTGCGGGTGGTGGGCAGCTAGCCGCGCCCGCGGACACGCCATCCGGCGGACGAACACAGCCGCCGCTTGCCCCTAGGTGCCGGACCCACGCCGGCGTCCTGCTGCACCATTTTCGGCGCCTTCGTTTGACTTACTTCTGGTTACGCTGAAACCGTTCTCCGGTATAAGCCTGGGTTGCATCTCAAAACACCACAACCTCAAGGGAGAGAGTTCCATGCTGAAGAAAATCGTCGCCACGGCCCTGCTGATCAGCGCTGGCCTGGCACATGCGTTTGCACCGCAAGCGGGTACCTGGGTCGTTTCGTCCGAACTGGACGGCAAGCCGGGGCGCGGGTTGGCGATCGACGTGCAGAACGACACGTTCGTCATGCAGATGTATGCCTACGAAAGCAGCGGGCAACCCACTTTCTATCTGGCCTCTGGCAAGATTGCCAACAACCAGGTGTCAGCGGCGCTGATCCGCTACTCAGGCGGCCGCTACCTCGGAAGCGGTGCACTGTCGGGCAAGGAAGCCGGCAACGCCGGCACGGCGAATTTCCGCTTCACCAGTGGAACCACCGGCTTCGTCACCCTTCCAGGCGAGCCCGAAAAAGCCATCTCGCGCTTCAATTTTGGCTACCCGTTTGCGGCGCCAAGCCTGGTGGGCGTCTGGAGCCTGACCTCGATCGGCACGGATGGCCTGCTGTCGGATGCCGTGCAACTGGCGACCAATCTGGGGCCCACCTCCACCGGCAATGGCCTGGTGGCTTCCCCCGACGGACTGTTCGGTTGCGAACACCAGATATCCGGAAACCTCGCGGGCTCCGTCTTGTGCGTCAAGATCAACAGCCAGGGGCAATTGCAGCGGTCGTATCTCTTCACCTACAGCGTGAATGACGGCGAAGGTTATTCCATGCGCTCCAGCTCCGGAACGCAGCAGATGCTGTCGGTGCGCCGCCTGGCGAATCCGCAGGGCACCGGCACGGGCCTGGTGTACAAGGCCGGAGAACCCGTGGCGGCTGAGCACCCCGCACTGCGGGCGCATCTGAGCGACGTCGCGGCCCACGGCTTCGCCGACTGACCCTCTGGCGGCGCGCATGCGCCGCCGCCAGCGCTCACTCGCGGCGCAGCGCAAAGGACGTGAATTGCGCGTTCCAGTGCGCCGCCTGCTGGGGCATGACTGCACCAGCGGCTCCTGGCGCACGGCATTCCTGCAACGCCCAATGCCGCACGCCCGCATCCGCCAGCGTGTCGGCCAGCGCACACAGTTCGTCGTTGCCGAAAAGGCCCTGGTGCCATGTGGTGCGGCACTCATGATCCACACCGCTGCGCAGCACCAGCGCCAGCGATTCCTGCACTTTGCGCCCGCTGTCCGGGACGCCCGTGATGGCGTCGTACCGATGCCGGGGCCCCTTGATGTCCAGCCCCACCCAGTCAAGCAGCGGCAGCGCGGCCGCAAGGCGATCGGGGTACATGCCGCCCGTGTGCAGCGCTGTCTGGAACCCCATGGCGCGCACCTCGGCCAGCGCTGCGGGCAGGGCGGCTTGCAGCGTGGGTTCTCCGCCCGAGAAAACCACGCCGTCGAGCAGGCCCCGGCGGCTTTCGAGAAACGCCAGCACCTGCGCCCACGGCGCTGCGGCGGGTGCCGTGGCGTCGAGCAGTTCGGGGTTGTGGCAATAGCTGCAGCGCCACGGACAACCCTGGCAGTAGACCACCGCCGCAAGCCGGCCTGGAAAGTCGATGGTGGTCAGCGGCGTGAGGCCGCCGACGCGCAAACGGTTGGTAGGCAAAAGGGTTTCGCTCACGGTATCAAAGGTTCAGGGCGTACGCCCGGCGCGGCCCAAGCCAGCGGCCACCGCGCAAGGGCCGCCCCGTCGCGCTGGTGGCGCCCCCCTTCCCGCAAAGCAACGCTTTGCGAGAGAAAGGGAAGCGGCACAGCCGCACAGGAGGTTGTTCACTTTTCTGCGAAGAACTGGCGTTCGTGGTGCTCGCCTTGTTTGCCCACATTGAAGCTGGACACGGGGCGGTGGTAGCCCATCACGCGGGTCCAGACCTCGCAGGGCTGGCGCTCGGCATCGGTGAGCTGAACGTCGGCGACGGCGGCGTGTTCAGCGGTTGAAAAATGGCTCATTGCGGCCTCTCCTTGGTAAAAATGGACGCGCAGCGGGATTGCGGCGCTGTCCGGCGGGAACGTATTTCCAAATTCAGGAGCGCTCAATGCTCCTGAATACATAGCATTAAGCTCTTATCTAGAAAGCGCTGCGGCGCGTTTTGATCTCAAATCCGCCGCCATGACCCGGCGGCGCGGATGGCTCACGCCGCCATGGCGGCGCGCTTGGCCGCCAGGCGCTCTTCATCGCAGCGCGGGCAGAACGGGTGCTCGCCCGCCAGGTAGCCGTGCGTGGGGCAGATAGAGAACGTGGGGGTGACGGTGATGTAGGGCAGGCGGAAGTTGGTGAGCGCCCGTTTCACCAGTTCGCGGCAGGCGGCGCCGCTCGACAGCCGCTCGCCCATGTACAGGTGCAGCACGGTGCCGCCGGTGTACTTGGACTGCAGTTGCTCCTGGCGCATCAGGGCCTCGAACGGGTCGTCGGTGAAGCCCACGGGCAGCTGCGAGGAGTTGGTGTAGTACGGCTGCTCGGCCGTGCCCGCCTGCAGGATGGCGGGCCAACGCTTACGGTCTTCCTTGGCGAAGCGGTACGTGGTGCCCTCGGCGGGCGTGGCCTCCAGGTTGTAGAGGTGACCGGTTTCTTCCTGGAACTGCGTCATGCGCTCGCGCACATGGTCGAGCAGGCGCAGGGCCAGGCGATGGCCCCCTTCGCTGGTGATGTCTTCGCGGCCGTTGGTGAAGTTGCGCACCATCTCGTTGATGCCGTTCACGCCCAGCGTGGAAAAGTGGTTGCGCAGCGTGCCCAGGTAGCGCTTGGTGTAGGGGAACAGGCCTTGGTCCATGAGGCGCTGGATGAGCTTGCGCTTGGTCTCCAGGCTCTGCTTGCCCAGTTCCAGCAGGCTGTCGAGCGCGGCAAACAGACCGGCCTCATCGCCCGCATGCAGATGGCCCAGGCGCGCGCAGTTGATCGTCACCACGCCCAGGCTGCCCGTCTGCTCGGCGCTGCCGAAGAGGCCGTTGCCACGCTTGAGCAATTCGCGCAGGTCGAGCTGCAGGCGGCAGCACATGGATCGCACCATGTTGGGCTCCAGCTCGGAGTTGATGAAGTTCTGGAAGTACGGCAGGCCGTACTTGGCCGTCATGTCGAACAGGCGCTGCGCGTTCTCGCTCTCCCACGGGAAGTCCTTGGTGATGTTGTACGTGGGGATGGGAAAGGTGAACACGCGGCCCTTGGCATCGCCCGTGGTCATCACGTCGATGTAGGCGCGGTTGATCAGATCCATCTCGGCCTGCAGGTCGCCATACGCAAACGGCATCTCATGGCCCGCGATCACGGGCACCTGCTCGCGCAGGTCTTCCGGGCAGGTCCAGTCGAAGGTGAGGTTGGTGAAGGGCGTCTGCGTGCCCCAGCGCGAGGGCACGTTGAGGTTGTAGACCAGCTCCTGGATGCACTGGCGCACGGCGGCGTAGTCCATGCCGTCCTTGCGCACAAAGGGGGCCATGTAGGTGTCGAACGACGAGAACGCCTGGGCGCCCGCCCACTCGTTCTGCAGCGTGCCCAGAAAGTTCACGATCTGCCCCACGGCCGAGCTCATGTGCTTGGCCGGCCCCGCCTCCACCTTGCCCGGCACGCCGTTGAGCCCCTCGTGCAGCAGCGTGCGCAGCGACCAGCCAGCGCAGTAGCCGCTGAGCATGTCGAGATCGTGGATGTGGATGTCGCCATTGCGGTGCGCCTCGCCGATCTCCGGTGTGTAGACGTGCGAGAGCCAGTAGTTGGCCGTGACCTTGCCCGCCACGTTCAGGATCAGCCCGCCCAGCGAGTAGCCCTGGTTGGCGTTGGCGTTCACGCGCCAGTCGGCCCGCGTGAGGTATTCGTTGATGGAGCTTTCCACATCCACCAGCGTCTGCTTGTCGGCACGCAGCGTGGCGTGCTGCTCGCGGTAGACGATGTAGGCGCGTGCCGTGGCCAGGTGGTTGGCGGCAATCAGCGTCTGCTCGGCCACGTCCTGGATCTGCTCGACGGTGGGGGCCTCGCCATGGAAGCGGTGGATCAGCACCTTGACGACCTGCGCGGTGAGCAGCGCGGCCTCGGCGGCGTCAAATTCGTCCGTGGCCTTGCCGGCGCGCTGCAGCGCGGCACGGATGCGCTCGGCATCAAAAGGAACACGCTGCCCGCTGCGCTGGATGACTTCGCGCGGCAGGGTGACAAGGGTTGACGCCATGGGTTCTCCCAAACAAGTGACGGGGTTCAAACACTACCTATGGTGTCCACGATACATATCAAACACTATAGGTAGTTTGATCAAACACAAACGCGCCGGTAAGCAGGGGTAAAAAAAAGCCGGCTCGAAGGCCGGCGAAAGCAAGGTGCGCAGGGCCCTGCCGATGGATGAACGGGAAAGCGGCCGTGCTGTGCGGGCGCGCTGTGCGGTGTGTTGGCGGCGTTGCGCAGGCGCGGCGCTGTCAGGCGTGCACGGCCTCTTCCTCCTCGATGCGGGGATAGAAATCGCGGTCTTCGCGCTGCATGCGTTCGTACACCTTGCGCAACACCACGTTGGCTTCGGCCCGGAATCCCTTCTCGTCGGTGCGCAGGCTTTCGGCCGTGTTCCAGCGGCGCGCGAAGGCGTCGTAGGCACTGGCGATCGGACCCATGTCGTTCTGGTACTGGCGGCCCATGCGCGCCAGCTCGGCGTTGCCTCCGCGCTGCAGTGCGGGGTACAGCGCCTGATCCTCCACCGCCAGGTGCAGCTTGATGGTGCTGCTCATGGCGATGATGCGCTGCGCAATCTCGGCCACATTGCGTTCCACGCCCGCATGGGTCAGTTGCCGCAGCAGGTCGATGCTGCGCAGGATGTCGAGGTGCTGGTGCTTGAATTTGTCGATGTTCATCGATGGGACTCCTTGTGGGAATGAAAAAGTTGGCCCCGCTGCAGCCCCGGTTGGCGGCTGCAGCGCGGGCGAGGCATCAGCCGCGCGCGCCGGCGAGATGGGCTCCGGCCGCCGGAACGGGCGCGCGGGCGCCGAACAGGCCGCTCACCACCTGCCACGACACCGAGAGGGCGCCCACGATGAAGACCACGTCGCCGAAGGTGCGCACCCAGCGCAGCGTCTGGATGAAGGGCTGCTGCATGAACGCTTCGCTGCGGGCGTACCACAGGCCTTCGCTCACGCTGGCATGGAACTGGAACAGCGCTATGGGCAGCAGGCTGGTCGCGATCATCAGCACCAGGCCGGCGTTGAGCCACCAGAAGCCGGTTTTCATGAGGCGCTCGTTGAACACCAGGGTGGGGCGCACATAGCGCAGCACCAGTAGCGTGAAGCCCAGCGCCAGGAAGCCATACACCCCGAACAGCGCGGCGTGCGCGTGCATCGGCGTGGTGTTGAGGCCCTGGATGTAGTACAGCGCGATGGGCGGATTGATCATGAACCCGAACACCCCGGCACCCAGCATGTTCCAGAACGCCACGGCCACGAAGCACATCAGGGGCCAGCGCAGGTTGGCCATCCAGGGCGCGCGGTGCTGCAGGCGCCAGTGCTCCCAGGCCTCGTGGCCCAGCACCACCAGCGGCACCACTTCCAGCGCGCTGAAGGCCGCGCCCACCGCCATCACGGGCGTGGTGGTGCCTGCGAAGTACAGGTGGTGGAAGGTGCCGGGCACACCGCCCAGCATGAACAGCGAGGCCGAGGCCAGGCTGGCGGCCGTGGCCATGCGGTACGACACCAGGCCCAGGGTCGAGAAGATGAAGGCCAGCGCCGTGGTGGCAAACACCTCGAAGAAGCCCTCGACCCACAGGTGCACCACCCACCAGCGCCAGTACTCCATCACCGACAGGTGCGTGCGCTCGCCATAGAAGAAGCCCGCGCCGTAGAACAGGCCGATGGCGACCACCGACGCCGTGAGCAGCGCCAGCAGGTTCTTGTCGCCGCCGGGCTTGCGCAGCGCGGGCACGATGCCGCGCAGCATGAGCACCAGCCAGAAGGCGATGCCGGCGAACTTGCCGATCTGCCACAGGCGGCCCAGGTCCACGTATTCATAGCCCTGGTGGCCCAGCCAGAAGTTCCACCCCTGCGGCATGATCTGCGCAATGGCCAGGTAATTGCCCACGAACGAGCCCACCACCACGACCACCAGCGCCCAGAACAACACGTCCACGCCCAGTTTCTGGTGGGCCGGGTCCTTGCCGCCGTTGATGAGCGGCGCGAGGAACAAGCCCGCCGCCAGGAAGCCGGTGGCGATCCAGAACAGCGCGCTCTGGATGTGCCAGGTGCGCACCAGCGAATACGGGAACCACTGCGACAGGTTGAGGCCGTAGAACTGTTGCCCCTCCACCGTGTAGTGGGCCGTGAAGCCGCCCAGCATCACTTGGAAGCTGAACAGCGCCACGATGAGGAACAGGTATTTGGCCAGGGCACGCTGCGAGGGCGTGAGCGGCACCCGCGCGAGCGGATCGTGCGCGGGCGGCGTGGGTTCGGCCTCGTCATGCTTGCGCAGGAAGGCCCAGCCCCACACCAGAAAGCCCACACCCGCCATCATCACCACCACGCTCATCACCGACCACACCATGTTCTCGGCCGTCGGCTTGTTGCCGATGAGCGGCTCATGCGGCCAGTTGTTGGTGTAAGTGGCCACGCTACCGGGCCGCTCCGTGGCGGCGGCCCAGGCCGTCCAAAAGAAGAAGCCCATCATCTGCGCGCGCCGCTCGGCGCTGGGCAGGGTGTTTTCCTTCATGGCGAAATGCTCGCGGCTCTGGTGCAGCGCCGGCGCATCGCTGAACAGCTGGTCGTAGTAGAGCGCGGTCTGCGCAATCGCATCGGCACGCACCGTCGAGACCGTGACCGTGCCCGTGGCCGGGTCGTAGGTGTTGGTGCGGTATTCGGTTTTCATGCGGTCGCGCAGCACCGCCTGCGCGGCGGCATCGAGCGCAGCGAAGGGCTTGTGGTGTTCGCGCTCGGCGGCCAGGTCCAGCCAGGCCAACAGCTCGCGGTGCAGCCAGTCGGCCGTCCAGTCGGGCGCCTGGTAGGCGCCGTGGCCCCAGATCGAACCCAGCTGCATGCCCCCCACCGACTGCCAGGCGGTCTGGCCGTCGAGGATGCCTTCGTGCGTGAAGATCACCTCACCTCCGGCGGTGGCAATCTTTTCGGGAATGGGCGGCGCCGTGCGGTACACCTCGGCCCCGTAAAAGCCCAGCAGGCTGAAGGTGACGATGAGCACGCCGATCAGCGTGAACCAGAGTTTGCGGTAGTTACCCATGGCGAGCCTCCGGGCGGCTGCCTGCAAGAGGTGGACGAGCGGAGCCGGGGCACCGGCCGGGAATGGCGGCGCGGGGCGCGGCCATGCGGTTGCTGAAGTGAGGGGTCATGGGGTCATTGCCTTGGATCGGTACACCCATCCACTACAGCAAAGCCCAGACCAGCAAACAGGGTCAATTCAATCAAGCACTTACCGAGTTCGTGGTATTTTTCACCATCTATTTATTGGGTAATATGCACCCATTAAAGGTATAAACAACCATGAAAGACGCCGCCCTGCTGGCCGACCTGGCCACCGATCTGCCCCAGGCCATCCGCCTGCAGCGGCTGATGGACCACCTGCGGGTGCGCTTCGACTGCGGTGCAGTGGCCCTGCTGCAGCTGGAAGAAGACCATCTGCGCCCCGTGGCCGTGGTGGGCCTGGTGCCCGAGGCGCTGGGGCGGCGCTTTGCCATCAGCCAGCACCCCCGTCTGGCCGCGATTCTGGCGCGCCGCGAGGTGACCAGTTTCGACCACGACAGCACCCTGCCCGATCCCTACGACGGCCTGCTCGACTCGCTGGTGGGCGCGCCCCTGCCCGTGCACGACTGCATGGGCGTGAGCCTGCAGGTGGAGGGGCAGCCCTGGGGCGCACTCACACTCGACGCCCTGCGCGGCACCTTTGGCGCACAGGCCCGCGCGGCGCTGGCCGACTGCAAGGTGCTGGTGGAGGCCGCCGTGCGCATCTCGCGGCTAGAGCGCGAGGTGCACGCCCTGCGCATGGCACCCCACACGCGGGGCGTCGACGATGAACGGGCGCCGCGCGGCGGCGATGGCGAGATGGACATCGTGGGCCAGAGCGCGCCCCTGTCGCGCCTGCTGCACGAGTTGCAGGTGGTGGCGGGCTCCGACCTGCCCGTGCTGCTGCTGGGCGAAACCGGGGTGGGCAAGGAGCTGTTTGCGCGGCTGCTGCACCGCCAGTCGAAACGCCGCGCCAAGCCGCTGGTGCATGTGAACTGCGCGGCGCTGCCCGAATCGCTGGCCGAGAGCGAACTGTTCGGCCATGTGCGCGGCGCGTTCTCGGGCGCGGTGGCCGACCGGCCGGGGCGCTTCGAGGCAGCCGAGGGTGGCACGCTGTTCCTCGACGAAGTGGGCGAACTGCCCCTGGCCGTGCAGGCCAAGCTGCTGCGCACCTTGCAGAACGGCGAGATCCAGCGCCTGGGCGCCGACCGGCCGCGCCGCGTGGACGTGCGCGTGATCGCCGCCACCAACCGCAACCTGCGCGAACAGGTGCGCGATGGCGCCTTCCGCGCCGACCTGTACCACCGCCTGTCGGTCTACCCCGTGCCGATTCCGCCGCTGCGCGAGCGCGGCGACGATGTGCTGCTGCTGGCGGGCCGCTTTCTCGAGCTGAACCGGGCACGCCTGGGCCTGCGCAGCCTGCGGCTCTCGGCCGGTGCCCAAGAGGCGCTGCGCCGCTATCCCTGGCCCGGCAACATCCGCGAGCTGGAGCACGTCATCAGCCGCGCCGCACTCAAGGCCCTGAGCCGCGGTGTCCACCGCAACGACATCGTGACGCTGGAAGCCGCCCTGCTCGACCTGGATGCCGACGCCGCGCCGCGCATGCCCGGCCCGCCACCGAAGCGCAGGACAGCGCAGCCCCCC
>NZ_ACQT01000099.1 GCF_000175235.1 Acidovorax delafieldii 2AN
CTGGAACGCGGCCGTGGCCGCAGATGCGCTGCCGGGCATATCGGCCGAGGTGGCGCGCCACGCCGCCCACCCGGCCACCCCGTTCGATGCCACCTGGAAGGTGGCCGCACCCCATGCGCCGGCCCGCTGGGTGCGCAACCTGGGCAAGATCGTGAGCCACGACGCCCATGGCCAGCCCACGCGCATGCTGGGCGTGGCGATGGACGTCACGCCACAGCGCGAGCAGGAAGAGCTGCTGCAGAAGCTGGCCCACTACGACGCACTCACCGGCCTGCCCAACCGGGTACTGCTGGCCAAGCTGCTGCAGGACCGCATGGCCGAGACCCGGGCCAACGGCACGCGGCTGGGCGTGGCCTACCTCGACCTTGACGGCTTCAAGCCCGTGAACGACCGCCTGGGTCATGGCGCGGGCGACCGGCTGCTGGTGGTGGTGGCTGGCCGCCTGTCGCGGGCGCTGCGCCCGCAGGACTGCGTGGCCCGCCTGGGCGGCGACGAATTCGTGATCCTCATGCCCGGGCTGGCGTCACCCGCCGAGGGAGAGCAGCTGCTGCAGCGGGTGATGGACAGCATTTCGCCGCCCTATTCGCTCGAGGGCGAGCGGGTGTCCGTGACGGCCAGCATTGGCTACACCCTGTTCCCCTTGGACGATGCCGATGCCGACGCCCTGCTGCGCCACGCCGACCAGGCCATGTATGCCGCCAAACAGGCGGGGCGCAACCGCTTTCACCAGTTCGACGCCGAGCAGGAGCGCGCCCAGCGTGCGCAACGCGAACAGGGCCAGCAACTGCGCGATGCGCTGGCCCGCGGCGAGTTCGTGCTGTTCCTGCAACCCAAGGTGGCCATGCAGGCGGGCGTGGTGGTGGGCGCCGAGACGCTCGCGCGCTGGCAGCACCCCGAGCGCGGCCTGCTGTCGCCGGCCGCCTTTTTGCCGCTGGTGGAGAGCACAGGGCTGGAGCTGGCCTTTGGCGAGTGGGTGGTGGAAACCGCGCTGGCGCAGTTGGAGCAGTTGATACTGGCGGGCCTGCAGCTGCCCCTCAGCATCAATATTTCTGCGCGCCAACTGCAGCAGCCCGGGTTCGCCGACTGGATGCTGGAGCGCCTGGCACGCCATCCCCAGGTGCCCGCCACCCTGGTCGAGCTGGAAATCACCGAAAGCGCGGCGCTGTACGACCTGCCTGCCGTGACAGGCACGCTGGCGCGGCTGCGGGCGCTGGGCATGGCCGTGTCGCTGGACGATTTCGGCACGGGCTATTCATCGCTCACCTACCTGCGCAACCTGCCCATGGACACACTCAAGATCGACCAGAGTTTCGTGCACGGCATGATGACCGACCCGGGCGACATGGCCATCGTTCAGGGCGTGATCGGGCTGGCCCGGTCGTTCGGCTGCAAGGTGATTGCCGAAGGCGTGGAGACGGTCGAGCAAGGCCAGATGCTGCAACAGATGGGCTGCGCCCACGCCCAGGGCTACGGCATTGCCCGGCCCATGCCGTTCGACCGCTTTGCCGGCTGGGTGGCCCACTGGCAACCGCCGGCGGGATGGCTGCGCTACCGGCCGGGCGAGAGTTTGCGTTGAAAATGCCTGCAGCGCTTTATCTGTCTGCGCTGCAAGCTATCATTTTTGATTGATTCGGCACGGCCCGCAAAAACCACTGCCAACACACGCCGGGCAGCAAAGCCGCAAGACCGCGGCGCCCATGCCGGGCGCCGGCAGGGCGTGTGGCGCAGGCTGTTACCCCACCAAGTCCTTCACCTGCTGCAGGGCCGCCGGATCGTCCATCGTCGTCAGGTCACCGGGATCACGGCGTTCGGCCACCGCCTGCAGGGCGCGGCGCAGCAGCTTTCCGCTGCGCGTCTTCGGCAGCACCGTCACGAAATGGACGCGCGAAGGCCGGGCCACCGCGCCCAGTTGCGCATCGACCACCTTCATCACCTCGCCTTCGAGCTTCAGGCGGGCAGCATCGTCCGTCAGGCCCGATGCATCGCGGGGCACGGCAAAGGCCATGGCCACCTGGCCCTTGAGCTGGTCGGCAACGCCCACCACGGCCACCTCGGCGATGTTGGGGTGGGACGAGATGGATTCCTCGATCTCGCGGGTGCCCAGGCGGTGCCCGGCCACGTTGATCACGTCGTCGGTGCGGCCCAGGATGAAGTGGTAGCCGTCGGCATCGCGGATGCCCCAGTCGAAGGTGCTGTAGATCAGCCGGCCGGGAATGCTCTTCCAGTAGGTGTTGACGAAGCGCTCGTCGTCGCGCCACACGGTCTGCATGCAGCCGGGCGGCAGCGGCCCTTCGATGGCCACCACACCCTTCTGGTTGGGGCCGGTGAGCTCTTCGCCATTGACCTCGTTGATCAGCTTGACGTTGTAGCCATACATGGCCTTGCCGGGGCTGCCGAAGCGGGTGGTCTGCGGCTCGACGCCATTGGCCAGCGTGAGGATGGGCCAGCCGGTCTCGGTCTGCCAGTAGTTGTCGATGATGGGCACCTGCAGCGCGTCGCTGATCCACTGGGCCGTGGGCTCGTCCAGCGGCTCGCCGGCCAACCACAAGGCCTTGAGGGTGGACACGTCGTACTTCTTGAGCCACGAGGCATCCTGCTTCTTCAGCACCCGCACCGCCGTGGGCGCCGAGAACATGTGCGTGACCTTGTATTTCTCGACAATGCTCCACCACACGCCCGCGTCGGGCCGGGTGGGCAGGCCTTCGTACATGATGGTGGTCATGCCGGCGATCAGCGGGCCATAGATGATGTAGCTGTGGCCCACCACCCAGCCGATGTCGCTGGTCGCAAAGTAGGTCTGGCCGGCCTGGGCATCGAAGATGTGCTTCATGCTGGCAGCCAGCGCCACGGTGTAGCCGCCGGTATCGCGTTGCACGCCCTTGGGCTTGCCGGTGGTGCCGCTGGTATAGAGCGTGTAGCTTGGGTGCGTGGAATCGACCCATTCGCAGGGCACGGTGGCGTTCAGGTGCTGCTCGCGCAGGGCCGCCCAGAGGTGGTCGCGGCCGGCCACCAGCTCCATGGGCGCAAGGCCCCGGTCCAC
Organism: Acidovorax delafieldii 2AN; assembly: GCF_000175235.1. Classification (GTDB taxonomy): domain Bacteria; phylum Pseudomonadota; class Gammaproteobacteria; order Burkholderiales; family Burkholderiaceae_C; genus Acidovorax; species Acidovorax delafieldii_B. The sequence goes on from NZ_ACQT01000099.1 coordinate 3,041, forward strand.
CAGCAGCACGGCGGCGGGCTTGTGGCTGGACAGGCGGATCGCCTCGTCGAGCAGCGGCTTGTAGGGCACGCCCTTGCCGCCGCGCGAGCCGGCGTCGGCGCTGACGATGGCCACGGGTTCGGCATCCTCGATGCGCGATGCCAGCGAGCCCGAGGCGAAGCCACCAAACACCACCGAATGCAGCGCGCCAATGCGCACGCACGCCAGCATGGCGAAGGCCGCCTCGGCAACCATGGGCATGTAGATGAGCACGCGGTCGCCCTTTTTCACCCCCAGGCTCTGCAGCACGGCGGCCATGCGCTGCACTTCGGCGTGCAGTTCGGTGAAGCTGTAGCTGCGCTCGGTGCCTGTTTCGGTGGAAATGGCCACCAGCGCCGGCTGGCTGGCGCGGTCTTTCAGGTGGCGGTCCACGGCGTTGTGGCACAGGTTGGTGGTGCCGCCCACAAACCACTTCGCAAACGGCGGATTGCTGTAGTCGCAGATCTGCCGAGGTTGGGTGTGCCAGTCGATCAGCTGGGCCTGTTCGGCCCAGAAGGCGTCAGGCTGGTCGATGGACTGGCGGTAAAAGTCGGCATAGCGGGGCATGGCGTTGTCTCCTCGGCATCTCTCACCCTGCAGGGGCTGCAGGTTTTGAATTCATAATTATTCATGACGGGCTTGCGGGAAGCTGACGCACCGACGAATTCAATATGCTATTCAATCAATAGCTGCCAGCGACTGATGGGAGCGCGCCAGAGGCCAAAACGGCCTCAATCCAGACAGCCGCCGCCGTTGCCTACTTCACCAGCGCCAGAACGTCCTTGAACGCAGGGTTTTCACTGCTGCGCAGCCACTCAAAAGCCACCATCTCGGTGGTGACCAGTTCGGCGCCCGCCCCGGCCAGGCGGTCGAAGGCCGCGTCGCGGTTGCGCTCGGTGCGCGAGCTGCACGCATCAGTCACCACCCACACCTCGAACTCGTCCTCGATCAGGTCCAAGGCCGTCTGCATCAGGCACACATGGGCCTCGCAGCCTGCCATCACGATGGTGCCGCGCTCGGACGCTGGCTGGGCGGACTTTTGCAGGTGCCGGGGCAGACTGCGGGCATTGCCGCCCTGCTGCGGCTTGGCGGGGGGGCGCAGCCATTCACCCAGACCTTCTTCGGCGGCACTGAAATGCATCTTGGCCAGCGTCTTGTGGCACAAGGCGCGCAACGCGGCGTCGTTGGGGCCCAGGCGCGAGGGGTTCTGTTCGGTGCCCCACACGGGCACATCCATGAGTTGCGCGATCTGGGCCAGGCGCCGCGCATTCGCAACGACGGCGGGGCCTTCAAAGATGGCGGGCATCAGGCGTTCCTGGTAGTCCACCAGAACGAGTTGGGATTCAGAAGCGTCGAGCAGCATGGTGTCCTTCAGAAACGGGCCGGTTCACACAGAGGCGCTGATTGTCGCAGCCCATGCCATGGAATCGCCAGATCCCGCGTGCGCCAGCCATCCAGTGCCGGCGGCGACCGCCCAGGAGCCAGTGCAACGTGCCACGCCCGCTGCGGACGCGGCCTGCGCCGCCTTGTCACGCGGGCAGCAATGAGCGCAGCGCCTGCGCCAGCGGTGCAGCCATGGCCACCGCGTTGCTGGCATGGGGAATGCAGTCGGTGCTCCACACCTCGCCCACCCCGGCATCGTGCATGGCCTGCAGGGCATCTCCGGCAAACAGGGCATGGGTGACGGCGACGTCCACCGAAGCGGCACCTGCCGCGCCCAGCAGCCGGGCGGCCTGTGCCAGGGTGCGGCCGGTGCTCGCCATGTCGTCCAGCAGCACCACGGCACGCCCTGCGGCGTCGACCGCCGGCAGCTGGACCGTCACATCGCGGTCGCCATGGCGCACCTTGGTGCATACCGCATGGTCGAAACCGTGGCGCGCGGCCGCCTGGGCGATCCACTGGGCGGATTCGCCATCGGGGCCCACCAGCAGGGCCCCGGGCCGCCGCTGTGCGATGAGGTCGGCCAACGGCTCGGCGCCACTGAGCACGATGGCATCCGGCACGGCAATCGCCTCCTGCAGGGTTGCCACCCGGTGCAGGTGCGGATCGACCGTGACGACGGCGTCCACCAGCCCGGCCAGAAACCCCCCCACCACCTGCTGGCTGACCACTTCGCCCGGCGTAAAGGCCATGTCCTGGCGCATGTAGGCCATGTAGGGGGCCACCAGCGTGACATGCCGCGCACCCAGGGTGCGGGCAGCGCGGGCCACCAGCAGCAATTCCACCAGCTTTTCGTTGGGATCGTGCAGGCTGCGCACCACCACCACGTGCGGCGGCAGGCGCCCCGCCCCATCCACCGGCAATCGCAGCTTCAGCTCCCCATCGGGGAAGCGGTGGCGGTCGATCAATTTCACGGGCAGTTGCGCGGCCAGGCCCAGGCGCATGGCCGCGTCGGTCTCGTCGTCAAAATGCAGCAGGCAGGCCTGCGACGGATCAGCCAGCATGGTCAGAACTCCACGAACACCTGGGGCACGGCATCGGCGGTGCCCAGGCGGTAGCCGATGTCGCGGGCGCTGGCCTGCCGCGCGAACTCCAGATCGGCAGGGAAGCCCGCATGCACGCGGTACAGCACCTCGCCTTGGGTGACGGTGGCGCCCAGCTTGTGCATCAGGTCCACCCCCGCGCCCTGCACCTTGGGCGCGCCCGCCAGCCGCGCCACGCGGGCGATCTGGTAATTGTCAATGCCCACCACCGTGCCGCTGGCGGGTGCGCACACCTCGAAGGTCAGCGGGCCCAGTTGCGGGTGGTGGTGGTCGAATTCCTTGCTGCCCTGGGCGGCGATGATCTCTTCCATGCGCTTGAGCGCCCGGCCCGAATCGAGAATGTCGCGTGCGATGGCATAGCCGTCGCCACCGCGCACGTCGGGGTCGCATTCGATCAGGCGACCCGCCAGCCGCAAGGCCTTCTGGCGCAGGTCGTTGGGCGCATCGGGGTCGTTCTGCAGCACGCGCATCACGTCCCGCGCCTCCAGCACCGGGCCAATGCCGTTGCCGACGGGCTGCCGGCCATCGGTGATGACCACGTCCAGCGACATGCCCATGCGCCGCGCCACATATTCAAACAGCCGGCGCAGGCGCTGGGCCTCGGGCATGGAACGCACCTTGGCCGTGGGGCCGATGGGGATATCGAGCACCAGATGCGTTGCACCGGCGGCGGCCTTCTTGGACAGGATGGAGGCCACCATCTGCCCGGCAGAATCGATCGACAGCGGCCGCTCCACCGAAATCAGCACATCGTCGGCCGGGGAAAGATTGGCCGTGCCACCCCAGGCAAGGCAGCCCCGGTAATCGCGCACGATGTCAGCCAGTTGCTCGAAGGGCAGTTCCACGTTGGCCAGCACCTCCATGGTGTCGGCCGTGCCGGCCGGCGAGGTGATGGCCCGCGACGAAGTCTTGGGGCACAGCATGCCGTGGGCGGCCACGATGGGTACCACCAGCATGGTGGTGCGGTTGCCGGGGATGCCGCCAATGCAGTGCTTGTCCACCACCAGGGGCTCGTGCCAGTCAAGCCGCCGGCCGCTGGCCACCATGGCGTCGGTCAGGAAGAACACCTCTTCGCGGTCCAGTTCATCGCGGTTGCAGGCCACCACAAAGGCCGTCAGCTCGATCTTGGAATAGTGGAGCCCGGCGATGTCGCTTACGATGGCCGCATAGTCCGCCCGCGTGAGGCGCTCACCCGCGATCTTGCGGAACAGCGCGCCCATCGACTCGGGCGGTTCGGCCTGCCGGACCGAGACGGTGTGGCCGTTGTCCACATCGAGCTGGGCAAAGGCATCTTTCGACAACCCCAGCTCGTTGCAGCCAACGATGGCGTCGTCATCGACGACGTTGACAGTTGCGAGGATGTGGCGGCCGTTGGCGCGTACCTCGATCTTGGACAGGGCCTGAAAGCCTTCCGCCCGGTACACCGCGCAATCGCGGTGAAGGTAGGCCACGTTCTCGCGCCAGGTGTCAATGGCCACGCGGCGCAACGCCAGTTGCGAAAGGCTCTGCGCGGCAGGTACCGGATGTTGGGAGGGTTCGCTGGTCTCGATGTGCATGGCAGCAGACTACACCGGAATGCCCCCCTGCCGTCCCGAAAATCATGACTTAACTCAAGACTCCCTTTGCGCCGATGCACATGCGACGCTGCAGCCTGTCCGGCAAGGCGATCCTGCCGGTGCTGCAGCACGCCTGCCGCCATGCTGTTCGGCGAAACCCCAGGGGCGCTGATGGCGGCGCATCCGCGTCAACAGATGGTGGATCATGGGCGTGCTGGTTGAGCGAACCAAGCACGGCCACAGGCTTCTGCGCGCTGGGTTTCTGGTCCACGACCGCTGCGCTTTGAGGCGGCTCGGCATCGGCCCCCCAGAGCCGTTTTGAGCCTGCCTGAGCCGGCTGCCGAACACGCAGTGGGGTATTCGATCCGGGGCTGTAAGGAAAGCGTGGTACCCTGCGCACCCATGCCCCGTTGGATCCTTGCCTTATTACTCGTCTGCGCCTCTGCCGCCCACGCTGCGCCCGCAGCGGCATCCCCCGAGGATATCGAGCGCTTTCTTGCGGAAAAAGGGTTGCTGACCCAACTCGATGACGTTCGCCATTCCATGGCCGACAAGGCCCATGTCGTCGCCGACCGCACGGCCGACCTGGTGGTGAACGCCATGGGGTTCATTGGCGTGCCCTACCGCCGCGGCGGTAGCAGCGCTGCCACCGGGTTCGACTGCAGTGGCTTTGTGAGGGCCATTTACGAGCAGACCGTGGGCATGATCCTGCCCCGCCGCGCCGACCAACAGGCTGCCACCACCCAGGTGATTGACAAAAAAGAACTGCAGCCGGGCGATCTGGTGTTCTTCAACACCATGCGCCGCGCATTCAGCCACGTTGGCATCTACGTCGGCGACGGAAAGTTCATCCACTCTCCCCGCACCGGCAGCGAAGTGCGCGTTGAGGATATGCGCCAGTCGTACTGGCAGCGCCGGTTTGACGGCGCACGGCGCGTTGCCGTCGAGTCCAAGGTCGAACAGTAAATTGCTGGGGTGCCGCTGCAGCACCCCAACGCCTGTCAGGGCTTCGCCGGAATTTCTGTCACGGTGCTGCGGATGGGCCCTCCGGTGACATTCACAGGACCTAGCGCAGGGTTGTTTCGCATGGCCCGTGCATTGGCCATGTCTTCCTGGTACCGAGCCCGCGCTTCCGCTTCGCATCCTTTGCGTTCAGTGCCTTGGGGCATGGCTCGGCATTCCTCCAGGCTGACCTTGAGACCGCCGCCCGCTTCGCGAATGGCCGACTGGTAACGCTGCTGCGGCGTTGAGTCCGGTCCGGCGCCACGTTCCAGAGAGGCCAGATCACCGTTTTGCGCCAGCACCTGCGTCGAAAATCCACCACCCGCGATCCCCAAGGCTGCGGCCAGCAGGCCTGATGCCCAATAGTTCCTCATGCGATTTCCTTTCGAGTTCATCAAGAAACTTGAATCTACGCCTCCCGTGCGCAACGGTCCATAGGCAGGGCCGCCTGCGGTGGGCAGGCGACAGGCGCGCGGACATGTAGGCCTGGGCCTACGCGCGAAACCGGGTGCATTTTTTCGCGCCGAAGCGGCCGCACACGTGGGGCCGTGTTTCGTTGCCTCTGCGGCGCAGCACCCCTACATTCGGTGTGAAATATTCACAGAAATCGCATGTACAGGCATTTGTCTGACACACCTCCCTCAAATTGCTGTCATACAGTCGCCTCCATTCTTTCTTCAAAGGGGCTGTCATGCTCTCTCTTCTCGGGACGCTACTGATCGGACTCGTTGTTGGTTTCATCGCGCGGGCGCTCAAGCCTGGTGACGACAAAATGGGGTGGATCATGACCGCCCTCCTGGGAGTCGCCGGCGCTTTCCTGGCGACATATGTCGGCATGGCCATGGGCTGGTACCAGCAAGGCGCTGCGGCCGGCTGGCTCGCCTCCGTGGTGGGCGCCGTGGTGCTGTTGGTGCTTTACGGCCTGGTCAAGAACAACAACACCTGATCCGCAGCCCGCCACTCCCATGGCATCCGTCCGCCAGATGGCCGCCGGCCATCCCGGTATCACCGCCGCCATACAACGCAGCCGGCGCCTGCTGCACCGGCGTGCCCTCGTGGCTGCAATAGCCAGCACAGTGCGCGTGCCCGGGTTGGACTGGGCGGTGGACGCCGCCCTGCTCTCGCGCCTGTTGCCACAGATCAGTGCCGAGTTCGGCCTTGCACCGGAGCAGCTCGACCAGCTCAATCCCCGCAGGCGCGAGCAGGTGCAAAAGGCGGTGACTCTGGTGGGCTCGGTAGTGATTGGCAAGGTCATCACCCACGAGATCGCGTTGCGCGCCACGCGCTCATTGGGGCTGCGCCTCAGCACCCGGCAATTGGCGAAATATGTGCCGCTGGCGGGGCAGGCTGTGTCGGCCACGCTGGGCTATGCCACGCTGCGTTACCTGGGCGAGCAACACCTGCGCGACTGCGTGCGCGTGGTGCAGGTGGCTGAACTGGCGCTGCCTGTTCCCCGATAGGCGCGTCCCACACCATCCCCACAGGTCGTTTCAGGGACGCACCGCCCTGAGGGGCCCTGGCATCAATCAGCACTGCCAATGCTTCTGCCGATGCACAACGCCCCCCTTGGCGGCGACGTTGCGCCACCCCAAGCGCACAACGCCAGCCCAGTAACAGCTTGATCGCCAACCCGCGGCGGCCCGGCGCAAGCAGGCCGGTGCTGGCAGCAAGCCGTCGCCCTGCCGGACCTTGCGCCGAGACGCCCACCCCAAAGGGCAAAATCACGCCATGGCCCCCGCCAACGGCACCACTCCAGAGTCTCTCCATTCGTCTCCGCAAAATCCGGCGGCACCGGTGGAACTGGGGCTGCGCGCCCTGCGCAGTGGCGCGGGCCCCGCGGTGTTGCAGCAACTGCCGCCCCTTGCACCGCAAGACGCAGCACACGTGGTGGCCCGCCTGCGCACCGACGCGCACCAGCGCAAGCCCCCGGCAAGTCACCAACCACCGGCGCCGGATGACGGCACCGTGCAAGGCGAATTCCGCCCCCGCATCACCCTGATGACCCTCGGACGGGGTGAAGGCCTGCTGGGCCTGCAACCGCACGGCAGGCTGGGCCCGCGCGGCGACGCCGTGACCCTGGCGCAGATCGACTGGACCTACCGCACCTACAGCGGCGCCGCGTGGCACGAAAGCGCACCCACCTCCATCCTGGGCGCCCGCCCCGCTGAGGTGCTGGAACTGTTCGACACCGGCGGCCCCGTAGTGCGCATGCAGCGCAACCTGGCCGCCGAGGCCGACGCCCTGGACCGCGTGTGGGACATGGGCCTCATCCCCGTGGATGCTGCCAAGCTGCAGTGGCGCCACCGCGCCGCCGCCAGCAGCCTGGGCCCCGTGTGGACGCTGGCGCAGGAGGCGCACTTTGGCGACTTCTGGGCCGACGTGGTTCCGCAGTTGCGCGCCGAAGGCTGGATCGTGGTGGTGCACCCCGGCTTCGCACACGAAAGCGTGCCCGTATTGCGCTGGAAGCTGCACATCGCCACCGCCACTGGCGAGCTGCTGGGCAAGGAGGTGGACGGCCCGCTGGGCACACGCCAGCGCCCGGTGCAAAAGCTCATGCTGCCCGAGCGCGAAGGCGCCTGGCTGCTGACGCTGGGCATCGAGATCGATGGCGAAACGCTGGATCTGGCCCCGCTACTGGCCGACCTGCTGCGCCGCGACCCCCGTTGGCTGAACGCTCAGCAGATGGCCGCCATCGACGACCTGGCGATCATCAAGCTGCGCGCGCCCGGCGGCAAGCGCATCGAGGCGCCGGCCGGGCCGCTCAAAGCCATCGTGGGTGCGATGGTGGACCTGCTCACCGATCCCACGCGCAACCAGCGCCAGGACGGCGACCCGCTGCGCCTGGGCGCCTGGGAGGCCCGCCGCATCGAGGCCCTGCGCGCCGGGCTGGTGCAAGCCCACCGCGTGGGCACCGTGAATGGCTGGAGCAACGGCTGGCAGCTGCAGGGCGACGCGGGTTTGGCGCAACTGGCCCAGCGCCTGCGCCGCATCGGCACGCCCCAGCCCGTGGCTGCGCCCAAGGGCCTGCAGGTGCAGCTGCGGCCCTACCAGCTCGAAGGCCTGGCGTGGCTGCAGTACCTGCGCGAGCAAGGCCTGGGCGGCATCCTGGCCGACGACATGGGTCTGGGCAAAACCGCACAGGCGCTGGCCCATGTGCTGACCGAAAAAGAGGCAGGGCGCCTCACCCGCCCGGCCCTGGTGGTGCTGCCCACCTCGCTGCTCTTCAACTGGCAGGCCGAGGCCGCGCGCATGGCGCCCAGCCTGCGCGTGCTGGCCCTGCATGGCGCCGACCGTGGCAAACGTTACCTGCACATCGCTGACCACGACCTGGTGCTGACCACCTACCCGCTGCTCTGGCGCGATGTGGAGGCGCTGGCCGCCGAGCCCTTCCACCTGCTCATCCTGGACGAGGCCCAGATGGTGAAGAACGCCGGCAGCCGCAGCGCCCGCGCCCTGCGCAAGTTGCAGGCGCCGCACCTGCTGTGCCTGACCGGCACGCCGCTGGAGAACCACCTGGGCGAGCTGTGGGCGCAGTTTGACTTCTTGATGCCCGGCTTTCTGGGCGACGTGCGCAGCTTCAACGCCCGCTGGCGCAAGCCCATCGAAGAAAACGGCGAAACCCTGCGCGCCCAGCTGCTGGCGCAGCGCGTGCGCCCCTTCATCCTGCGCCGCCGCAAGCAGGACGTGGCCACCGAGCTGCCGCCGCGCACCGAAACCATCCTGCGCGTGCAGCTGCAAGGCAAGCAGCGTGAGCTGTACGAGGCCGTGCGCACCACCGCCGACAAGCAGGTGCGCCGCGCACTGGAGCGGCAGGGTTTTGAAGGCTCGCAAATCGCCATCCTGGACGCGTTGCTCAAGCTGCGGCAGGTTTGCTGCGACCCACGATTGGTCAAAGGCACCACGAAGACAGCGCAGACGATGGAACGCGCCAAGCTTGAACTGCTGGCCGGCCTGCTGCCCACGCTGGTCGATGAAGGCCGCCGCATGCTGGTCTTTTCGCAGTTCACCGAAATGCTGATGCTGGTGGCGGAGCAGCTTGACACCCTGGCCCTGCCCTACCTCACCCTCACCGGCCAGACGCCGCCCCGCCAGCGCGGCGCGGTGGTGCGGCAGTTCCAGGCGCAGGACGAGACCAGCGCCCCCATCCTGCTCGTCAGCCTCAAAGCCGGTGGCTTGGGCCTGAACCTCACGGCCGCCGACACCGTGGTCCACCTCGACCCGTGGTGGAACCCCGCCGTGGAAGAACAGGCCACCGCCCGCGCCCACCGCATCGGGCAGGACCAGCCGGTGTTCGTCTACAAACTGGTGGTGGAAGGCAGCATCGAAGAACGGATGCTGGAGCTGCAGGCCCGCAAGGCCGCACTGGCCCAGGGCGTGCTGGGGCACGATGCCGAGGGCGCGGTCAAGTTCAGCGAGGCCGACCTGCACGCGCTGCTCGCGCCCCTGACCGAGCCGGCCAACAACCCGCTGGGCATACCCGGCGAAGACGCGCTGCGCTGGGGCGGCACGGGCAAACGGCGGCCCCGGCCGCTGCAGTCGCCTGAAATCTGAGCCTTCTTGGTTGCAAGCGCTTAACCAACAGGCGGTTGATGCTATCAAAAATAAAGCAAATGTAGCGCACGACGGCAGAAGGGTGCCCACAAGGCCAGCCGGCCTCTCCGCCCGCGTGCGGTGCCCCGAGCAACGGCGGCTTGCCTGAACGTATCCCCTTGCGGGCAGGTGTTCCGCCCGCCTGCTGGGCGACGGGGATGGCCGCTTGCGGCAAGAGGACATCCGGTCTGCGCTGGCGTCTGCCCGCAACGCCAGCGCAGAATTCAAAAGCAAGCTTCGGAGTGCGCGCGGACCGCCGCGCTCCTACAGTGAACGGCATCGCAACCACCTTGTGAGCCATCCACCATGCACCCGAATGCCAGCACCCGCCCTTTGACACCCCATCACCACCCCATGGCTGCCCCACCCACCCAGCGGGTCGAACAGGCTGCGGCCACCGCAGCCGATCCGCGCTGGGCGGCCGTGGTGGCGCGCAGCGCCCAAGCAGACGGCAGCTTCTGGTACTCGGTGCAGACCACGGGCGTGTACTGCCGCCCGGGGTGCGGGGCACGGCGTTCCAGCAGCGCGTATGGCAGGCGCTGCAGGCCATCCCTGCGGGGCACACAGCCAGCTATGCCCAGATCGCCCAACGCATTGGCGCCCCCACCGCCGTGCGCGCCGTGGCGCAGGCCTGCGCGGCC
>NZ_ACQT01000098.1 GCF_000175235.1 Acidovorax delafieldii 2AN
CTGCACGCAGGCTCACTGGTGGCGGCGCTGGCCAGCTGGCTGGACGCGAGGGCCTGGAACGGCGGACGCGGCGGGCTCTGGCTGGTCCGCATCGAAGATGTCGACACGCCACGCTGCATTGCCGGCGCGGACGAAACCATCCTGCGGCAACTCGCCGCATGCGGCCTGGTTCCCGACGCGCCACCGCTGTGGCAGTCCAGCCGTGGCGCGCTGTACCAGCAGGCGCTCGACGGGCTCATCGCACGCGGTGACGCCTACCCCTGCGCCTGCTCACGCAAGGACATCGAAGAAGCCCACGCCGCGCAAGGCCATGCCCGTGAACGCCACGCCGCGCTGCCCTACCCCGGCACCTGCCGCCAGGGCCTGCACGGACGGCCCGCCCGCTCGTGGCGCTTCAATACCACCGGCTTCTGCCAAAAACAGCCTGTAGCGCTCGCCCATTCTGCGCAAGATGCTCCATTTTCAATAGCAAATGGCACCGTGCGATGGATGGACCGCCGGCTGGGCCCCCAGGAGCAGGACGTCGCCAGCGCGGTAGGTGACTTCGTGCTGCGCCGCGCCGACGGCCTGTGGGCCTACCAGCTCGCCGTGGTGGTGGACGATGCGGCCCAGCAGATCACCCACGTCGTGCGAGGCGAAGACCTGGCCGACAACACCCCGCGCCAGATCCTGCTGCAGCAGGCGCTGGGCGCGGCCACGCCCCGCTATCTGCACACGCCGTTGGTGCGGGGCGCCAACGGCGAAAAGCTGTCCAAGCAGAATGGCGCCGCGCCGCTGGACCTGCGCGAGCCGCTGCAAGCCCTCAACGATGCCGCGCGCGCGCTGGGCCTGCCTGCGTGCGACCATCCGCACCACAATTCACTACCGTCCGCCCTGGAGATGTGGGTCAATGCCTGGGCGCGAACCTACAATGGCCCACCGTGACCGAACCGACCATTTCCCCCGCTACCGCGCAGCCCGAGACCGCTGCCGTCCCCGCATCCGAAGGCGCACCGCCCGCTGGCGTGGCCTACCCCAAAACCATCAAGAGCTTCGTGCGCCGTGCCGGACGCACCACCACCGGCCAAGCCAAGGCCTTTGAAGATCTGGGGCCCCGCTTTGTGCTGCCCTACGCGCCCACCCCGATCGATGCGAACGCCGTCTTCGGCCGCGCCGCCCCCCTGGTGCTGGAAATCGGCTTTGGCATGGGCGAGGCCACGGCCCACATCGCCAGCGTCCGTCCGGGTGACAACTTCCTGTGCTGCGAAGTGCATGAGCCCGGCGTGGGCGCCCTGCTCAAGCGCATCGGCGAGCAAGGCCTGGCCAACATCCGCATCCTGCAGCACGATGCCGTCGAGGTGATCGACCACATGCTGCCGCCCGGCAGCCTGGACGGCATCCACATCTTCTTCCCCGATCCCTGGCACAAGAAGAAGCACAACAAGCGCCGGCTGATCCAGGCGCCCCTGGTGGCCAAGCTGGCCGCGCGCCTGAAACCCGGCGGCTACCTGCATTGCGCCACCGACTGGCAGCCCTATGCCGAGCAGATGCTCGCGGTGCTCAGCGCCGAACCGCTGCTGGCCAACACGGCGGAGGGCTTCGCGCCCCAGCCCGCCTACCGCCCCCTGACCAAGTTCGAGAACCGCGGCCTGCGGCTGGGACATGGTGTATGGGACGTTGTTTTCGTGCGGCAGCACTGAACCGGCTCCCGCGACTCCACCGCGCCACCGCCCCTCCATGAAGCCCATCCTGCAAAACCTGGTCGAGATGACCGGCCACCGAGACCATCTGCGCCTTGAAGTGTCCGTACTGTCGACCCTGCAGAAGCTCAGCAACATCACCGAGGTCCGGGCGCTCGAACTGTTTTCGGACAACGGCAAGCCCCATGTGCGCCCGCGCACCTGGCTGCAGGATGGAGCGCTGGTGCCCACCGACTCCGACGCCGCCAGCGACCCGCACCGCGAGCCGCTGCACAACTACCCCGCCCTGTGCAAATGCGTGGACAACCACGACATCCGGGCCACGGCCAGCACGAGCAAGGGGCGCTACACGCTGTGGCTGCCGGTGTGGATGCACGACAAGGTCACGACCTGCCTCGAGATCACCCAGTCGCGCCCCTTCTCAGCGCACAAGCTGGACGTGATCCAGGGCATCTCTCTCGTCTACCAGAACTACCAAAGTCTGCTCGACTACAGCGAACGCGATGCGCTCACGGGGCTGTTCAACCGCAAGACGTTTGACGAGCAGTTCTCGCGGCACACCGCCCCCGCGGTAGCCCTGCGCGCCCAGGGCGGCGCGGCGGGTGACGATGGGGCCGCATGCTGCGAGCCCATCGAGCAGTGGCTGGCCGTGGTGGACATCGACCATTTCAAGCAGGTCAACGACCGCTTCGGCCACCTGTATGGCGACGAGGTGCTGATACTGGTCGCCAACATCCTGCGCAACTCCTTTCGCAGCCACGATCGCATCTTCCGCTTCGGCGGCGAGGAATTCGTGGTGCTGCTGCGCTCGACCGACCTGTCCACGGCCCACAAGGTCTTCAACCGCTTTCGCCTGGCGGTACAGGAGTACCCCTTTCCCCAGGTGGGCCAGGTCACGGTGAGCGTGGGCTTCGTGAGCACCTCCAAGGGCTCACCGGTGGAAATCCTGGGCCAGGCCGACCAGGCCCTTTACCACGCCAAGGAAAACGGCCGCAACCAGGTCTGTTTCTACGACGACCTCATCGCCAGCGGTCACCTGACCGCCAAGGTGGCCAACGACGACGTCGAGCTGTTCTAGGGGCGCGGCACCCCGCCCGCGCCGCTGGCCGCCTGCAGTGCGTGGCCCACGGGCCACACGGTGCCACGGCCCCTGCAGGCCGGACTCTGTGCTCCTGTGCTCAGGCGCCTGCGACGTGGGTCTCTTCCGCTTTGAGGGGCTGCGGCGGGTGCGGCGTCGCCATTTGCGCGAGCGCCTCCAGATCCACCGTATCGCGCTGTGCCGGCCGCAGAAAGCGTTCTGCATAGTCGCGCCACACACCGCTTTCAAGGAAGAAGCGGAACACCTGCGCGTCGATGTGCTGCTCGCGCACCATGCCGGCCATGATGGCCAGCGACTCGGAGATGGTCTTGGCCGGCTTGTACGGCCGGTCGGCCGCCGTGAGGGCCTCGAACACATCGGCCAGGGTCATCACACGGTCAGCCAGCGTGAGCGCATCGGCCTTGAGGCGCCGCGGGTAGCCGGTGCCATCGAGCTTTTCGTGGTGTGATCCGGCGATGGAAGGCACCCGCGCCAGCTCGGCGGGAAACGGAAGACCGCTGAGCATGATGATGGTCTGCACGATGTGGTCGTTGATCCTGAAACGGTCTTCGGCCGTGAGGGTTCCGCGCCGTAACGACAGGTTGTGCAGCTCGCCCAGGTGGGCCTGCTGGGCCGGCAGCACCATGTCGAAGCCCCATTTGTTGGCCGGGTTGCCAGCCTCCACAGGTGGGCGGCGCGCGCCCCATGGAACGATGTGCTCGGGCTTGTCGGCCAGCAGGAACTCATGTGCAGGCAAGGTGCGTGGCGGCACATCGGCCAGCCGCGCGCTTTCCGCCTGCGACAGGCCCAGGCGGTCGTCGAAATGGCGCTGCCACACCGTGCGGCCGATGGCTTGCAGGCGCTGCACGTCGGCGTCGGCCATGAACTCGCCCCCCACGTTGCAGCGCGCGACGAACGCAAACTCCTCCTGCAGCTGCTCGCGCCGCAGCAGCAGCCCGCGCTGCAGGCGGGCGGGGTCCACCCCAGCCACATGCTGCTGCCAGTAATCGATCTCGGCGTCCCGCCACAGCACCTCGAAGCGCATGCGCACCTCGTGGATGCGGTTGTACAGCGCCTTGAGCTTGGTGGCCTTGTCAATGATGTGCTCGGGGCTGGTCACCTTGCCGCAATCGTGCAGCCAGGCCCCCAGGCGAAACTCGTAGCGCTCGGATTCGGTCATGCTCACCTGGGCGAAAGGCCCCTCGCGGGCCTCGCAGATGCGCTGCATCAAGGCCTCGGCCAACTGCGGCACGCGTTCGCAGTGGCCACCGGTGTAGGGGCTCTTGGCGTCGATGGCATCGGCCAGCAGGCGGATGACGCCATCGAGCAACTTGCGCTGCCCCTCGATGAGGCTGCGCGTCTCGATGGCCACCGACAAGGTGCCCGAAAGCCTCTCCACGAAAGCGCGGAAGTTGCCGTCATCCTGGCGCCGGTCGTGCGCATACCGCAGCACCAGCAGTCCCAGGGGCTGGCCGTCGCGCGTGCGCAGTTGCACGCGCAGCACGCGCTGGGGCGGTTCTTCCGGCAGCGCTTCTTCGTCCCCGGCCTGGCGATCGGTGTTGTGGATGAAATGGGCCATGGCCAAGTGGTCGGGAAAACGCCACAGGGCATCGGGATCTTCGCAATGGCGGGCCGTGCGGTCCAGCCCCGTACGCCCCGCATTGACCAGGTACACCGCACCGCCGGTGCAGCTGGTCACCTGCACCAGCTCGTACAGCACGTTCGACAACATCAGTTCCAGGCGTGACTCAGCGCTGATGTGGCGGGTGATGTGCAGGAAAGCCTGCACCGTGTCGGACATGCGGTCCATCACCTGACCCAGGGCGCGCACCTCGCGCACGGGCGAGACGCGGCGCTGCGGCCGCTGGAAATCAAAGCGTGCCAGAGCCCGCGCCTGGACCGCCAGCCCCGTCAGGCTGCGCCCCACGCGCCGCCCCGCCATCCAGCCCAGCGGCAGCAGGAGCACGATGAACCCGAACGACATCCACACCTGGCGCCGCAGGTCGCGGTTCAGGTCGGCCAGCAACTCGGCGGTGGGGATGGCCATCAGCAGGTGCAGGCCGCGCCAGCGCATCGACTCGAGCGGCTGCACCTGGCCCAGCCATTCCTCGCCCTGTGCAAAGAAGCGGCGCGACTCCTGGGGCTGCACATCGAGTTCGTGCACGGCGCGCAGGCTGGGCACGCCCAGTTCCGCCAGAGAACGCATGCTGGTGTGGTCGCCGTCGCTCTGCAGCACGCGCGACATGTCGGGGTAGGCCAGCACCCGGTGGTTCTCATCGACCACCGCGATCTCGGTGCGGGGCATCAGGCGCAGATCACCCACTTCGCGCCCCAGGTCGGTCAGCGCAACGTCCAGCCCCATCACGGCCCGCCCCTCGTCGCTGGGCTGGCTCAGGGTCACGCCGACTTCCTGCGTGGTGAAGAAAACGTAGGGGTTGGTGAGGATCTGCCGGCCGGTCTGCTCAGCCTCGGTGTACCAGGGCCGGGTGCGGGGATCGTAGAGATAGTCAGCCCGGATCGAGGTCGACAGCAGCCGCAACTGGGCGTCGTAGAAGCTCCAGCGGCCCGCCAGAGGCCCGGCCGCTCCCCGCTCGCGCGCCCTCGACTGCACCAGATAAGCCGCCTCGGGCGGCGCACCCAGCTTCGTGCGCAATGCGGGATGGTGCAGTGGTCGCACCAGCAGAAACTGCCCGTCGGAATAGCCCACATAGACAGCCGACAGCAACGTGTTCTGCTGCAGCAGCCGCGTGAGCACCGGCAGGCGGCGCAGCCGGGCCGCCAGTGTCGAAGCCGAGGCAACAGGATCGAAGGCCAGCAGGCGCAATGTGGCGTCTGCCGGGTCCACGATGCGGTGCACCCGCTCGCTGATCACCTGGCTGATCCGGTGCGCGCTGTCGTCCGACGCAGCCATGATGGCCTGGCGGGCACTGGTGCCCAGCTGGTAGGCCATCAGGCCCGTGAGCAGCACCATGGCTGCAACCACCACCGAGGCGATCAGCACCTCGAACCGGACCGTGATGCGGCGCCACCAGGGCAGGGCCGTCGCGGGGTCATGGAACGCCGCATGGCCCGGGGGAGCTGGCTCGGCAGTGGGGTCGCGCAGGGTGTCCATGCGCTCGAATGTAGGGCGAAAGCCGGCCTGCCGTCACTCCCTTTTTGGACGGCCGGGCGGGCACACCACAGTGCCCGCGCCGCCGTGGGACTGGGGTATCAACCCAGCTGCTGCGTGACCCAGCCCGTCACCGACGCCAGTGCTGCGGGCAGCTTGGAGGCATCGGTGCCACCGGCCATGGCCATGTCGGGCTTGCCGCCGCCCTTGCCGCCCACCTGCTGCGCCACAAAGTTGACCAGCTCGCCGGCCTTGATGCGGCCCACGGTGTCGGACGTCACACCCGCAGCCAGCTGCACCTTGTCGCCATCGACGGCGGCCAGCACGATGGCGGCGGTCTTGAGCTTGTCCTTGAGCTTATCCATGGTGTCGCGCAGGGTCTTGGCGTCGGCGCCGGGCAGCGCGGCGGCCAGTACCTTGAGGCCCTTGACCTCCACGGCCTGGGTCACCAGCTCATCGCCCTGGCTGGAGGCCAGCTTGCCCTTCAGGGCCGCGACTTCCTTCTCGAGCGCACGCGCATGTTCCAGCGCCTGGCCAATGCGGCCGTTGAGCTCGGCCACAGGCGCCTTCAGGGTGCCCGCTGCCTGGTGAACGGTATCCTCGAGTTGCTGCAGATAAGCCAGCGCATTGGCGCCCGTCACGGCTTCGATGCGGCGTACGCCAGCGGCCACCCCGCCCTCGCTCACCACCTTGAAAAGGCCGATGTCGCCCGTGCGCTGCACATGGGTTCCGCCGCACAGTTCGCGGCTGGTGCCGATGTCGAGCACGCGAACGGTCTCGCCATACTTCTCGCCGAACAGCATCATGGCGCCGGTCTTCTGGGCCGA
This sequence comes from Acidovorax delafieldii 2AN, assembly GCF_000175235.1. GTDB lineage: Bacteria > Pseudomonadota > Gammaproteobacteria > Burkholderiales > Burkholderiaceae_C > Acidovorax > Acidovorax delafieldii_B. The sequence goes on from NZ_ACQT01000098.1 coordinate 6,694, forward strand.
CTCGATATCCATCACGCGCGCCTGCGTGGGTTGGTTGGCCAGGATTTCCTCGTTCACACGGCGCTCGATCTCGCGGATCTCGGCATTGGTCACGGCGGCGTTGTGGGCGAAGTCAAAGCGCGTGCGGTCGGCATTCACCAGGCTGCCCTTCTGCTGCACATGGCTGCCCAGCACTTCGCGCAAGGCCTTGTGCATGAGGTGGGTGACGGAGTGGTTGCGCATGGTGGCGGCACGCACCGCCGTATTGACCTGCGCCTGCACCGTGTCGCCGACGTTCAACGTGCCGTGTTCAAGCGTACCGTGGTGGCCGAACACATCGGCCTTCACCTTGAGCGTGTCGCCCACGGCAAAGCGGGCCGAGCCGCTGGTGATGACACCTTCATCGCCCACCTGGCCGCCGCTTTCGGCATAGAACGGGGTGGTGTCGAGCACCACCACGCCGTTTTGACCGGTTTTTAGCGCTGCAGCGCTTGTTCCGTCTACATAGATTGCTACGATTTTTGCAGTCTCTGCCAGATGCTCGTAGCCGGTGAACTGGTTGGCTGCACCGGTGTACTCCAGCGCCTTGTCCATCTTGAACTTGCCCGCGGCGCGGGCCTGGGCCTTTTGCTTTTCCATGGCCGTCTTGAAGCCGGCCTCGTCCACTTCCACGTCGCGCTCGCGGCACACGTCGTTGGTCAGGTCGAGCGGGAAGCCATAGGTGTCGTGCAGCTTGAAGGCAACGTCGCCGGGCAGCACCTTGGCGCCACCGTCGAGAGCCGCATCAAGGATCTCCATGCCATTGGCCAGCGTTTCAAAGAAGCGCTCTTCCTCGGCCTTGAGCACCTCTGTGATGCGCTGCTCCTGCTCGCGCAGGGCTGGGTAGGCATCGCCCATCAGGCGCACCAGGTCGGCCACCAGCTTGTGGAAGAACGGCGTCTTCTTGCCGAGCTTGTAGCCATGGCGAATGGCGCGGCGCACGATGCGGCGCTGCACGTAGCCGCGGCCCTCGTTGCTGGGGATCACGCCGTCGCTCACCAAAAATGCGGTGGCGCGGATGTGGTCGGCAATCACGCGCAGGCTCTTGTTGTTGAGGTCCGTCACGCCCGTTTCGCGGCCGGCGGCCTTGATGAGCGCATCGAACAGGTCGATCTCGTAGTTGCTGTGCACATGCTGCAGGATGGCCGCCAGGCGCTCCAGTCCCATGCCGGTGTCCACGCAGGGCGCGGGCAGTGGCGTGACCGAGCCGTCTTCGGCCATGTCGAACTGCATGAACACGTTGTTCCAGATCTCGATGAAGCGGTCGCCGTCTTCATCGGGGCTGCCAGGAGGGCCGCCAGGAATCTCGGGGCCGTGGTCGTAGAAGATTTCGCTGCACGGGCCGCAGGGGCCGGTGTCGGCCATCATCCAGAAGTTGTCGGACTTGTAGCGGCCGCCCTTGTTGTCGCCGATGCGGATCACACGCTCGGGCGGCAGGCCGATTTCCTTGGTCCAGATGTCGTAGGCCTCGTCGTCTTCCTGGTACACGGTGGCCAGCAGGCGATCGGCCGGCAGCTTGTACACCTCGGTCAGCAACTCCCACGCCCACTTGAGCGATTCGCGCTTGAAGTAGTCGCCAAAAGACCAGTTGCCCAGCATCTCGAAGAACGTGTGGTGGCGCGCGGTGTAGCCCACGTTCTCCAGGTCGTTGTGCTTGCCGCCCGCACGCAGGCAGGCCTGCACCGACACGGCCCGGTTGTAGGGGCGCTTGTCGGTGCCCAGGAATACGTCCTTGAACTGCACCATGCCCGAGTTGGTGAACATCAGCGTCGGGTCGTTGCCGGGCACCAGCGGGCTCGATGCCACGATGGTGTGGCCCTTGGAGGCAAAAAAGTCCAGAAAGGTCTTGCGGATGTCGGCAACGGTGAATGTGGGGGTCATGGGCTCTTCTTCACGAACAGGGATGCTGCGGCAGGCTTGCGCTGCTGAAAGCAGGCGAACGGGAGATTTTAGGGGGTTTCACGCACCCCCCATGGCCCAGCCCCACCCTGCCAGCCCGCGTCAACCCTGCCTGGGGGTCATCTCGAGCTTCACCATGCGACCGTCGACGGGGTGGTGGACGATCTCGACGCGGTTGCCGTCCTTGTCCCAGCCGTGCATTTTGTAGCAGCTTGCCTTGGTGATGGCGAAGCGTTCAATGGTGTAGCCCCCGTCCACAAGCTTCTGCAGCATCTGCTCCTGCGTGAGCTGCGGGGCACCGGGTGCGACCTTGCAGGAAGGGCTATCGGCAAAGGCGGAGTTGCCGAGCAGCAGTGCTGCAGCGGCGACGGCGTAAAGGGTGCGTGTCTTCATGACAGACTCCTGGTTGCATGCCGGGTTGGCATGGAAGCCATTGTGGAAATGCCCTCTGAAGATCTGCTGAACAACCCGTGCTCGGCGGCCCAACGGAAAGTGCCGACGCGCACCGTGCCGGGGCGCCGCACGAGCAACCTGCGGTACAGCGTGGGGTTGGGCCTGGTGCTACGCTCCGTCTGTCAGCCGCCAATACGAGACAAACATGCACACCCAAACCTCTCCCCTCGCCCAGTTGAAAGACCCCAGCCTGCTCAAGACCGATGCCCTGGTCAACGGCCAATGGATGGCAGGCAGCAGCCGCTTTGCCGTGCACGATCCGGCCACGGGAGCCAAGCTCGCCGACGTGGCCAATCTGGGGCCGCAAGAGGCCGAGGCCGCCATCGCTGCCGCCAACGCCGCCTGGCCCGCCTGGAAGGCCAAGACGGCCAAGGAACGCAGCATCATTCTGCGCAAGTGGTACGACCTGCTGATGGCCAACCAGGACGATCTGGGCCGCATCATGACCGCCGAGCAAGGCAAGCCCTTGCCAGAAGCCAAGGGCGAAGTGGCGTACGGCGCCAGCTTTGTGGAGTGGTTTGCCGAAGAGGCCAAGCGCGTCAACGGCGAGACCCTGCCCCAGTTCGACAACAACCGCCGCCTGCTGGTGCTCAAGCAACCCATCGGTGTGTGCGCCGCCATCACGCCGTGGAACTTTCCGCTGGCCATGATCACGCGCAAGGTGGCGCCTGCGTTGGCCGCGGGCTGCCCGGTGGTCATCAAGCCGGCCGAGCTGACGCCCCTCACGGCCCTGGCCGCCGCAGAGCTGGCCATTCGCGCGGGCATTCCGGCGGGCGTGCTCAACATCCTGAGTGCCGACAGCGCCAATTCGATTGCCATCGGCAAGGTGCTGTGCGCCAGCGATGTGGTGCGCCACATCAGCTTCACGGGCAGCACCGAAGTGGGCCGTATCCTGATGGCGCAGTCCGCCCCCACCGTGAAGAAAATGTCGCTGGAGCTGGGTGGCAACGCCCCCTTCATCGTATTCGACGATGCCGACGTGGACAGCGCCGTGGAAGGCGCCTTTGCCAGCAAATACCGCAATGCAGGCCAGACCTGCGTGTGCACCAACCGCTTCTATGTGCAGGAAGGTGTTTACGACCAGTTCGTGGCCAAGTTCGCCGCCAAGGTGAAGACGGCCAAGGTGGGCAATGGCTTTGAAGACGGCGTGAACCAGGGCCCGCTGATCGAGGAAGCCGCGCTGGAAAAAGTGCAGCGCCATGTGGATGACGCGCTGGCCAAGGGCGGCCAGGTGGTGGCCGGAGGCAAGCGCCTGGCCAGCCTGGGATCGGGCCAGTTTTTCGAGCCCACGGTGGTGGCGGGCGCCACAGCCGACATGCTGTGCGCGCGCGAGGAAACCTTCGGCCCCTTTGCGCCGGTGTTCAAGTTCAAGACCGAGCAGGAAGCCATCGACGCGGCCAACGCCACCGAGTTCGGCCTGGCCAGCTACTTCTACAGCCGCGACGTGGGCCGCATTTTCCGCGTGGGCGAGGCGCTCGAATACGGCATGGTCGGCATCAACGTCGGCATCCTGGCCACCGAGCATGTGCCGTTTGGCGGCGTCAAGCAATCGGGCCTGGGCCGCGAAGGCTCGCACTACGGCATGGACGACTATGTGGAAATCAAGTACCTCTGCCTGGGCGACATCCAGAAGTGATCTGCCAGGGCGCGCAACGGTGATCGCGTGAGGGCGCGGCCCCTGCTGGCGTAGTGGCCCTGTGGCGCAACAGCAGCGGCCTCTTTGCACACCGGGCCCTTGCGTTGCCCCATGGTGGGGTGCGCTCTGCGGTGCGCGCGTTTTTTTGCACGCCGCCAAGCGATGGCGCTGCGCAGGCCCCAACGGCAGCGCGTGCGGATTTTCATGGCCCGGGCCTGGGTCTGCGGTCCGGCGCCCTTGCCGCATGCCTATAATTGCCAGCTTCGCGGGTGTCGTTCAATGGTAGGACTCTTGCTTCCCAAGCAAATAACGTGGGTTCGATTCCCATCACCCGCTCCACTTTTCATCGCTGCAAGCGCCCGCTCCCTGGGCAGCACAAGCCGGTTTCATTGACCACCGGGCCGCAGCATCCCCTTTGAAGTCTCCTTGCGCTTGCTCGCGCTGCTCATTCGAGCGGCAGCAGGGTGCGCGCGCTCTCGAAGCGGCGCGGTGCGCCGGTAAGCGGATCGACAAACGCCAGCGACCGCGCCAGCAGCTGCAGCGGCCGCGAAAAATCGCCTTCGGGCGGATCGTTGACCAGGGGGTAGAACGGATCGTTGCGCAGCGGCAGCCCCAGTGCGGCCATGTGCACGCGCAACTGGTGGCGCTTGCCAGTGATGGGCGAAAGGCGGTATAGCGCCCAGCCCCCCGCCACGGCTTGCACTTCCATGTGGGTGTGGCTGTTGGGTGCGCCCGCCACTTCGTGCATGCGGAAAAACTGCGGGCTTTCTTCCATGCGGCTGATGTGCTCTCGCGGAAAAGGCACATCGGCATGCCACGGCGCAACGGCGTCGTAGTGCTTGGAGATCTGGCGGTCGCGAAACAGCGCCTGGTAGGTGCCGCGCGTGCGCCGCTGTACCGAGAACAGCACCAGCCCCGCAGTGTCGCGGTCGATGCGGTGCAGGGGCGACAACTCGGGCAAACCCAGGCGGCGCTTGAGGCGCACCAGCAGCGTGTGTTGCAGGTAGCGCCCGGTGGGCGTTACGGGCATGAAATGCGGCTTGTCGGCCACCAGCAGGTGCTCGTCCTGGTACAGCACCGTCTCTTCAAAAGGGATGTGCGGCTCGGCCTGCAGATGGCGGTAGTAGTACAGCCGAATGCCGGGTTCAAACCGCCGCTGCGGCAGGACCGGTTCGCCACGTTCGTCCACCACATCGCCGGCTTCCATGCGCTGCAGCCACTCGCCGCGTGGCACGGCGGGCAGGCGCTGGGCCAGAAAATCCAGCATGCTGCCCTGCCCCTGCGACGGCAGCACCACGCAACTGGGGCTTACGCCATCGCGCATGGGCAGGACAAGGGCGTGGCGGGGGTTGTGCATGGGCGCCCATTTTAATGCGCTGCGGTTTGGTTTTTGCTATCAAATAAAGAGCTACTCCCGCACTACGGACAAGCGCATGGCGCGTTTCTTGCCAGATTTTATGTGCACTCGCCACATGGCGCCAGCGGCGCCCACCACTCCGCCCACACTGCCTTTACGCGCATGGCGGCCCCCACCACCGCACGGTGCGGGATGCCCGGCATCACGCGATACAGCGCGCGCCAGCCGCCTGTAGGACAAGGGCGGCAATCGTGGCCCCGCAGCGCGAAAACGGGCCTGTGCGGGCTAGCATGGCCCTCAGCAATCTGCCAGGGCCGTACCAGCGTGCGCTTGCATCACGGCCCTGGCTCCCCTGCGCATCCTTTAACGCAATGCCCCATCCACCACCGTCCACCCCTTATGGTCCCCACGCAGCACCCCGCCGCGGCATGCGCCTGGCCTTGCTGGTGGGGGGCGTGCTGGTGGCGCTTGTGGTGATGGCTGGCGTGGCCCTGGTGGAGTTCGACTGGAACCGCGCCAAGCCCTGGATCAGCGAGCGCGTGAGCGAATCGGCAGGCCGCAGCTTCGAGATCGCGGGCAACCTCAACGCCACCTGGCATTGGCCCGATCCACTGGCAGAAGGCTGGCGGCGCTGGATACCCGGCATCACGCTGCAGGCCGAGCGCATCACCTTGGGCAACCCGCCCGGTTTCGGCACGCCCCCAGCACCTGGGAACGAGCCCGGCGCGGCGCCCGGCAAGACGTCCGACAACGTGGCCCCCAACGCGGGAGACAAAGGCTCTCGAAAGAACACCGCCCCACCGCAGAACAGCCCGGCCTCCAGGCCCCCCGGCCCTGACAGCAGTTCGCCCCCGACGGACCAGACCGCCCCCATGGCCACGGTGGCCAGCGCCAGCGCAACCCTGCACCTGCTGCCGCTGCTGTCGCGCCACCTGGCATTCGACACCGTGGTGCTGAGCGCACCCGACGTGGCGCTGGAACGGCACATGGACGGTCGCAACAACTGGACCTTCACGCCCCGCACACCACGCAACGATGGGCGCGCGCCATGGCAATTCACGGTCGACCAGTTCGCCGTCCGCCAGGGGCGCCTGGCGTATGTCGATCCGCTGCGCAAGCTGCAACTGGCCGCACGCATCCACACCCTGCCCCCTTCGCAGGCCGACGGCCGCTACGGCGTGCACTTCGAGGTGGAAGGCCGCTTCGCCAAGGCGCGCATCGAGGGCAGCGGCAAGGCGGGGCCGCTGCTGAGTCTGCGCGACCGGATCGTCAACTACCCGCTGCAGTTCGAGGCGCGCGCCGGCAGCGTGGCCACTTCGGTGGAGGGCACGCTGGCCAACCCACGCGCGCTCAAGGGCATGGACCTGCAGGTGATGCTGCAAGCATCGAGCATGGCCGATCTGTATGAACTCACGGGGCTGGTGCTGCCGAACACGCCACCCTTCCGCACCCGGGGCCACTTGCGCGGCAGCCTCGAGCCCGGGCACGCGGTGTGGGACTACAGCGATTTCGCCGGCACAGTGGGCGAAAGCGACCTGCGCGGCGACCTGCGCTACGTCTCGGGCGCGCCGCGCCCGCGGCTCAGCGGCAC
>NZ_ACQT01000097.1 GCF_000175235.1 Acidovorax delafieldii 2AN
CCAAAGCTACCCTTCAACCTACCCACCGACCTCGCCCCCCACGTGGGCGCCAACCTCGACGTGATGCGCCAGGACACCGAACGCATGCGCACCAGCGCCCAGGGGCGGCTGAAGCCCTTTGCAATGACCAACCTGAAGACGCTAGCGGGCGTAGCCGACGTGATCCGCTTCATCGAGACGCGGGGCATGCTGGAAAGATCAGCGCCCGCCGTGGGCTAGAATTCGCGCCTTCCCTCCCGGAGACTTGGGTGAGTGGTTTAAACCAGCAGTCTTGAAAACTGCCGACGGGCAACCGTCCGTGAGTTCGAATCTCACAGTCTCCGCCAGATACAGCTCTAAGTCATTGATTTTCAAAGACTTCTAGCAAAATCATCAAGCCGTTATACGGCTGGTTATACGGTTGCTTTCAGTCAGTTTTGGCTCAGAAAGTGGCACCACCACCAGCCTGAAGAAGTTCTAGCGCCCCCGGCCCTAGAACTTTTTTTCATTGGTGGCTTCCCTTTTGACATCCACCCCCACCAGCCCGGTACCAAGCGCCAGTGCACCCCCCTGCGGCTTTCCTGCCAGCGCCACCATGCCGCACATCAGCAGCCAGTGCTCGGTCGCCTTGAGCGCCGTCTCCAGTGCCCAGCGCTTCACGTCGACCACTGGCATATCCCGAGGCACCCACACCGCCTCATCCCAGTGCCATGTCGCCAACCATGTGGCTTGGTGGCCGCAGTTTGGGCTCACGTACCGCAACTGTGGTGCTCCGTGCCCTACCGCCTCAAACCGCTCGGCAATGGCCGCTTGGTGCATTGCCGACAGCCGCCCCTCGCCCTGAATCTCCAGCCACAGCCCCAATCCTTGTGCCCAGCTCTTTTGGCACAGTCGCAGCGCTGTGACCACAGGCGCGTTGGCCTGCAGTTCTCTTGCCTGGGGTTCCAGCACGACGCCAGCTTCGCCGTAACGCAATGCCGACGTTGGTGACAACTCAACACGCCATTCGTCACTGCTGGCTGCTGTGCTGCCTTCTTGAGCTACATGCACCTCTAACGCTTCGGCCACACACTGCCACCACAGCACCCGCAGGCCTGGTACATCATCAACACCCATCGCCGCCCGCTCCCAATGGGCTACCTGTCGGGCCAGCACCCTTTGCGGCACACCCATTGCCTCGGCCGCATCCCGAAACGCCAGCATGGCAGGCCCCTCGCTGACCGAATGTCCCAGCGCCCGGCGGGCAAACCGCAACACCCAGGCGTGGTCGGTCCGCCCCGACTTGGCCTGCCACAACAGCACCACCGCCACCGCGCCCAGCGTATCGAGCGACTCCCGCAAGGCTTCTTCAAACCCGGCCGTGCCCATCCACGCATGCCACTGCCCCAGCTCGGTGATGTCATACGCTGCCATGAACCACACCAGCACGCGCAGCGCACGCACATGCTCCTGGGCCTCCACACCCCACAGCAAGCGCGCCACTTCGCCATCGCCTTCGTCGCTTTGCGGGTACTGTTCCAGCAAGGCTTGCAGATCCCGCCAGGACGCCAAGCCCAGGCGGTGGCGGGCGTGTTTGCAGAAATACCGCACTGCAGCCATGCGCTGAGGTTGCGCGGGTGGGGTGTGTAGGGCCGTGTCCAGCACTTCCAGCAGCATTTGCGCACCTCCATCGCTGGCTTCATGGGGAGATGCCAAACCAGGCGGGGGCAACAGGGGCGGCAACTCCAGCAGCGCAGTGAGCAACCGCTCCAGCGGCGGATGTATCAAGAGATCGTCGGTCATCACAAAGCACCTCCAAACAAAACAACTCAAAACGAACTCCCGCCCGCCCGACCGCCCATGCGGTAGCGGCACTGAGCTGTGAGCCCAGCGCTACGGAAAGCGGAAGTTCAGGAAGAAGAAAAGGGGAAAAAGAAAACGAGCGAAGCTGAACGACACAACTGCCGAACGGCCTACTCGCCCTCTTGCGCCTGCGCCACAGGCGACAGCACCAACACCGCGTCGATGTTCACGCGCTCACTGAGCGTGGCCACCACACGCCGTGGCTGCTTGCTCGCCCAGCCGGTCAGCATGGCATTCCACGGCACCAGCGGTATCGGGGCCATGGCCGGGTCCAGCACCAGCAAGTCAGCGGGTTCCTCCGCCTCAAAGCGCAAACCCACGGCCAGCACCCAATGCATGTAGCGCTCCGTAGAAAAGCACACCAAGCACAGCTTTCCATCGGCCAGCGCATCCAAGGTGCGTTCCGCCACGCGTGAGCGCAATTCCTTGCAGTGCACTTGCTCGGCGTAGGGGGCCAGTTGCTGCTGCAGCTCTTGGACCTCGCAGCCATCAAAGTAGTACCGCTGCGCCACTTTGCGCAGCGCTTGCAGGCGAGCATCGCGGGTGTCCCAAATCAGCGCATTGCGCCGCACTTGGCCTAACACCATCAATGCCATCAAAACGCAGTGGTAGCCACAAGTGGCATCCACCTCCCCCTGGCGCACGTGCAGCCGCTGGTTGCCCACCATGGGGCCATGCATGCCAGCGCTAATGCGGGGGTGGCAATGGTAGGAATGCATCATTGCTCAGTATTCCTCTGGCAGCAGCAAGGTGGTCGAGCGCCGGTCGGCCTCGGTGATGATCCACAGCCGGTGGTTCGGGGGGATGTCATAGGCCGACAGCAAACGCCTACCGTAAGTGAGCGCCGCAGCGTTCGCTTCCTTGTCTTCCTGGCACAAGTCACCCCAATCCCCGGCAACGTGGCGCAGCACAAACGGCAGCGGTGCCAATTGCAGTGCTTCGAGCATGTCGAGTGCACCGGGGGTGATCAGCACAGTGCCCAAGGTGAACAAGGGAGTGCATCGTTGTTCGTAACGCGCGCATGCGGCGGCCTGACCAGGCGAAGAGGTCATGGGAAAGCTCCTGAGAAGAAAGAAAGGGAGAAGGGAAAGGGGAAAAGAACGAAGCGCAGCTATGCGCTCGGCACCACCGCCAGCACACCCTGGCGCGATCTGCCACCACACAACACATCACCGCCGCGATGACACGGCCACGGCGGTGCCACGCGTGCCGTCATGGCGACAGCCGCGCGCACGCTACCGTGGGGTTACGGCGCGAGGGAAATCAAGCATGGGGATGGGGAGAACGCGTCCTGGGAATACAGGCGGGGAGAAAGCTGATATTGATTTTCAGTAAGCAGCTAAAAAAAGCCACTTGCCAAAACCAACATAAGTTTATATTGAATTATAGCACAACGCCGGTATCGTCGATTTTCTAGAAATATCGGCACATTGAAATTTCAATACGTTCAAGCGTTTTGAGTGAAACCAAATTTCGAGCCAACCAAATAAATCATTCAATGCAAAACGCCAGTAACTCACACATTGATAGATTTGAATTTCGCCCCCATCGCAGAGTACTCAATTATTTTGCCATTGTCTCCACGAAATCTGAAACCGCTCTCACAAACATACTTTCTTTTGTCTGCAATCCAATATGTTTCACAATATCCCGGTACAGCTCATTTCTATTCCCACTGTACTTGTGACGGGAATTTCTTTCCACAGCTTTTACAAGGCCTGCAATTTTTCCTGAAGCAACAGCCTTGTCTATAGATGTCACAATATCCTCCAAATTTTTCCTGCCAACTATCTTTTCAAGACTCCTCTTATTTTTATTTTTTATGAGTGGCCTGGCAATCAATGGCTCAGCCAATTCAATTTTGGCTTCAATTTCTTCTTTTGATGGGATACCGCCCAGCAAGAAAACATCAATAGGAATTGACTTTTGATAGGCTGCTTGACTTTCAAAAAAGAATAAGACCTCGAAATACCCCGATCCTCCATTCCTTCTCCATGAAGCGTAATGTTCGATAAACCCGTCTTTTTTTAGCACACCTTGCAGAACGAGAAAAAACCAGATTCTGTACCAAAATATTTTATGGAGACTTGTCTGTTGTTTGATTGAAGGAGCTTCATGGGTCAATATTTCCTCAACCCTTCTTCTTATTTCAAACTCTTCTTTTGATTGGATTGCCCTGGGGTTAGATGTCATCCCGTGCAATTCCAATACCTCATTCAAACTATTGGGCTTTTGTTTTATTTGGGGGGCAACCTCGGAGTCAATAGAGCCCAAAATGGGTTTTTCATACTTTGAGACTAAATTTATGAAAAACTCACACGACCAATATTTTCTCACATTTGATGATGCTTCCAGTATTTTCATTTTTGTCATGATTGGTTGTTTTTTCATTAATTAGAAAATGCATTTTCATCGATCTTTTGAATAGTCGCGTCAGGCCTGGCTCCATTCAAGGAAACGACTCCCAAGTCAAGTGACCCTCTTTCCACGACTCGCTACTTCTGGCGGTGCAGTGGTACCACTTTCCTCCTACCGTTTGTACTCCAGCACGGTACGAACAACCCTCTCACCTCCTGGCGGGCTTTCGCTCATCCACTTCCATTTTCCACTTTCCTCTCCGAAGTTTGAGAGCGCAGCTCCACGTCTTCCACTTTCCTCTCGATTGAAAGTGCTGCATTGCGCACCGTCAGTTGAGACACAACTCAGCGCATACCGCATGGGCTGCAAAGCTAGCACTGGCGCGGCTTAGCGCGGAGTTGAACAACATTCGGAAAAAAACTGTGAACCCTGATGGCTGGATGCAGCGCACGTCGCGCTGGTCCGTAGCACATACCTGGAGTTCATCCATGAATGAGAAGCTGCAAGCCGTCACGGCCTACCAAGTGAAGTTGCCACGCAAGCGCACTGCGTCGGCCCCCACCCTTCCCGATCCCCTGCGCAATTTCAACGGCCTTCCCGATCAGGCCTTCGTACGCCTCCCCGTGGTGCTGCTGCTGCTGGGGGTATCCCGCTCGACCGTTTGGCGTTTGTGCAAATCCGGCGCGTTGCCTGCTCCAAAAAAGCTGGGTAGCCGTATTGCCGTTTGGCAAGTTAAGGATCTGCGCGAAGTATTGAATTCGGGTTCGCTTTGGACGCATTCTGCGTCGGCATAAATTGCGGATTTATCAAACGCTTGGAAAACCAAGAAAACCCGATTTGACGCTGCCGTAGAGCTGTTTTCCAGTGGTTTTGAGGGTTTTGGCGGTGATGTCGTCAAAAGCGAATGTGCTGGTTACTAGTAATTGATTGACTATGACTAGCTCACCACCACCAACCACACATCGACTACTAAAGCAGATCAACTAGCGGACCAACCATTTAACCAACCTGTAGCGTGCTTGCGTGATATGCAATATCGCCCATAAGGGCATCGTTGCAAGCACCAAAATCACAATTGAAAGCTTTTATGTCTGATTCTCAAACGTCCATCTTCTATATGCCAGCACCCCGCAAAAAGCATGGGGCCATCAACTTTCCTGCAAAGTATGGAATCATCTTTCACAATAAAGAGGTCTGTCACCTCAATACTATGAGTGATCACATTAAGGGTCTAACAAAGGCTAATAATAAGATCATTGCGAAGTTGAATGGTGATTATCAAATCTGCGCATACCATCTATCAGTAAATCCCCCTGCAACCTTGATCGGCAACAACGTATTGATGAGCAATTCTGTCTACCAGGCTGCGCTCACCCATAAATACCTGCTGCAGATCCATCTTGCGGAATCGGGGGGCGTCGACCCGGCGTATGTGAAGACCATTAGCTTGAAGCATTGCGAGTTTCAGGAAATCACACTGACTTACTGCTTGGAGTTTGAATCGGACAAGCAGGCCGTGGGCTTTCAATCCAAGCTCAAGCGCTACGCAGGGATTGTGCTGAAGTCGCCCCGCAACACGAATCAGAAAATTTCCAACAAGGTGGGGGTTTCTGCATCTGGGGATACCCAGTCCTGGTATATCAATAAGGTCGAGGGGCGCTCGGTATTGTTCTACGTGAAGGATAGGAACCAGAAGAACAAGTTTTCTAGCTTTGATGCGCCGGAGGTGGCGAGTGATATTTACGCCATTGGCAAGCGCGTGCTGCGGGTGGAAATCAAGCTCAGCACCAAATACCTTATGGAGAACGGGCTGAGCAAGCCAAGCGCTTGGCGCGGGGCCAAGGGCAAGGCGGTGTATCAGCAGCAGTTCGATTGGCTTCGTACGTTGCTGAAGGTGGATGCGGACTACCGGGTCAACAAGCCACAGCAGCGCCATATTGGTCAGCTGTCGGTATGTGACAAGCTGGTACTCGATTGGCACCTCAAGGGCAAGCCCATGAATCGGTTCCCGGAGTTCAAGTCAGGCGAGTGGAAGAAGTCGCCGATCAAGCAGCGTATCCAGGAGCGCCTGCGCATCGATATTGATATTCCGTGGAAGACCCAGTGCCGTATCGCGATCCCTGGGCTGAGTGAGTTGCTGTCGCTGGATCGGTTGGTGAAGCCACCGAAGGAGTTGTTGGAGCACAGCCATATGCCCGCGACGGTCAAGAGCAAGAACCGTGTGCTGCGCGAGCGTGTTGATGCGGCACTTGCTGCGGCGCAGATCAAGTGGGATGCGAAGGTGCGTGGCAAGGGCAAGGCCACGAGTAAAGGCAAGAGCAAAGCCAATAGCAGTGCTGCTGGCAATGGAACAACGGCCTCGATCCCGGTCTCCACGCTGTGGGCGGTTTTGGAGGGGTTCCGCAAGGCGGGGGTCCTGGTGCACTTTCCCTCAGACGGGACGACTAGCGATGTGTCTAACTTGATGGGGTAAGTGGTGAGTGTTGCCCCTTTGGAAAACCAAAGGGGCAGCTCCACAGCCCGCAAGCACCTGCGCTCAATGTTCTGACACAGTTACGGGAACGAAACGCCTCAAAAACGATTCGGATGCCTTTGCGGTCACCATGTGCTGAAGGGACTTGCTTGGTACGATTAAAAGGTAATTCATGAGGTTTGCGCGTGCTCGGCCTGTATTCGGCCACATCACCACCCTTTAGCCAACATCTCCCGCATGCTCAACCCATTCAGCACCGTGGCGCAGGTTTCCCAATCTGCATCCTCCACTTTGCTGTACTTCGCATCAAACGGATTGCGCGTGGCCGTGGTGCGGTCGATCAGTTGATTCGCTGCTGCCTCGTCGTTCAACGCCACCTGCACCCACACATCTTCCAGGGTGTCGGGGATCTGCCCGAATAGCCCGTGAATCGCTTCCAGCCGGTCGGCCAGCACCTGGTGCACGCGGTCTTCCACCGAGTCGCGGTAGCGCAGGTTGGCGATCCAGATTTCACTGCGGGCCTGGCCAATACGCTGGATGCGGCCTTTGCGCTGTTCCAGGCGGGTGGGGTTCCAGGGCAAGTCGATGTTGATCAGCGTGCCCAATCGCTGCAGGTTCAGGCCCTCCGACGCTGCATCAGTGCCTAGCAGCAGCTTCAGGTCACCCTCGCGCACCCGCTTTTTGAGCACATTGCGGTCGCAGCGCTGAAATCGCCCATCGCGCCAAAAGCCCGAACGGTTGCTGCCCGCGTACAGGCCAATGTCCATACCCGCGAACTCTGGGCGCTTGGCCATTTCATCGCCCGTCCAGCGCACCGTGTCGTAATACTGTGAGAACAGAATACAGCCGCGCTCCAGCCAGCTCTCGGAAACGCCCGCTTGGGTGCCTAGCAAGTAGCCAATCAGCGCCTCCAGTTTGGGGTCGTTGTTGCCGCCTTGCTTGAGCAGGTTCAGGCAGCGGCGCAGCGAATCGATTTCCTTATCGGTGAAGTTCTTGAAATCGCTCGCCCCTTGCGGTGGCCGTCCGACCTGCACCGGTGCCTCATCGTCGGCGTCATCATCGTCTTCGTCGTCGGGTGCGTCAGGCTCCTCGCCCAGCAGCTTGGCAACCGTGCGCCGCCCGGCTTCCATCGAACTGCCCAAGCGCCGCAGCAACAAAGTTTTGAAAAACCCCGCACCTTTCACCCGTTGCGCCAGTAGCTGTGAAAACTCTTCCGCCTCCACATACGCTTCACGCAGGTAGCTGCCTAGCACCAACGCACCTTCGTGGTCTTCGCCAAACAGTTTCACCGTCACCTTGGGCAGAAAGTAGCTGCCCGTGGCGGGGTTGATAGTGGCCTCCAGGTAGGCCCGAGTGTGGCGCACAATGCAGCGCAGCAGCGGGTTGTAGTGGGTACCGTACTCAGGCAGCAGGCCGTTTTGCAGCTGCCACTTCTGAACTGCCTCTTGTGCGGCAAGGTGCTGCGCTTCTGGGTTGAGCTAATTTGCTACGTCGACACGCTGGGGAAGCCAGAAATGTTGTCATTCCTCTTCCCACGATCTCAGCTTTGGCTTTGAGATTTCGCTATTTGCGATACCCAAATAACTATTTAAGGTAAACCCCATGAAGTATCGAAATGTCACCCACCGAATGGTTGAGGCCTTCCAGGCTGCGATGCTGCATAACGGAATCAGCGCCGGAGCCGATGTGCTGGGAATCACCCAACCGGCCATGAGTCGGCTGATAGCCGATCTCCAAAGATCCATGGGTATTTTGCTGTTCGCCAAAAACGGACGCAGCATCAAGCCCACGCAAGAGGCCCATGCTTTGATGGCAAAGGTTCAGCAGTCTTTTCTGGGGCTGGAGCAAATCGTCGATTTTTCCGATCAACTGCGAAAGCAGAAGCTTGGCCAGCTCTCGATCAGCGCAATCCCTTCCATCGGGCATTCCATCCTGCCAGCCGTCATCCGCCAATTGAGAGAAAAATTTCCCGACGTCTTCATCAGCCTTCGAGTTGCTTCGTACATTGAAGTGGCTAGGCACGTCAAAACCCGGCAGGCCGATATCGGGCTCACGGCAGATACGCTCTCGCTGGGAGACCTGGAGACGGTGGCCGAGTTTCCCTCGGAATGTGTATGCATCGGCACCGAGAAGTGGCTCGATCCGAGGTCCGACCACATTCACGTCGGCGAATTCGTCAACAAACCGTTCATCGCTTCATCCGGAACGTTCCAGACGCGCCTGAATGCCTGGCTCGGTGCCAACGGGGTACAAGCCGATGCCATGATCGAAGCGTCGCTGTTCCAGTCCATCAGCGATCTCTGCCTGGAGGGGCTGGGCATTGCCGTGGTCGATCCCATGACGGCGGCAAAACACCAGAAGAGGGGCGGCGTGGCCTTGCCCCTGCGCCCTTCGATCGGCTACACGGTCTATGCCACGGCCATGAGCGACGCGAAGCTTTCAGTCCCGGCCAAGGAATTAATTCGTTTGGTCGCGGCGGCTTCATGCGCAGAAACATAACATCCATGTATGTATTGATGATCCAGCATCCATAGATATCGGCGGGATCCCTCCCTACCATGAGAACTCGTTCGTTCATCATGTCCAACGGAGAGTGTCCATGTCGTATCACAACCAGCGCCGGTCCCTTATGGCCGCGGCTGCTTTCACCACCCTGATTTCGCTCGGGTCTGCTGCACAGGCAGAGTGGCCGGAAAAACCGATCCGCTTCATCGTGAACGCCGCGGCAGGAGGCGCCGCGGACGGCACGGCGCGGGTTCTGGCGGACGGCCTCAGCAAGCGCCTGGGGCAGCCCATCGTGATCGACAACAAGCCGGGGGCATCGGGGGCCATCGGGCTGGATGCGGTGGCCAAGGCCGCGCCGGATGGGTACACGATCGGCAACTCCAATCTCGCGACCTACACCGTTACCGCGCTGACCGCGAAATCGCTGCCCTACGATCCTGCCAAGAGCTTCACGCCCATCGCGAAGCAGTGGACGCAGCCCAACCTGCTGGGCGTGAGCCCGGCCCTTCCCGTCAAGAGCGTCGCGGACTTGGTGAATTACGCCAAGGCCCATCCTGGCGAGATTTTCTACGGCTCCACTGGCAACGGCACCGCGCTGCATGTGCTCGGCGCATTGTTCGCCAACCTCTCCGGGGCTCAGATCACCCACGTCCCGTACAAGAGCGCCCCGGCGGCGGAGCTGGATCTGGCGGCGGGCCAGATCCAGATGATGTTCAGCAACTTCACGTCGATGGAGCCCCAGGTGAAGGCGGGCCGTATCAACGCGCTGGCCATTACAGGGCCTAACCGCTCCCCCCTGCTGCCGAACGTCCCCACCATCCGGGAAGCCGGTTACCCGGACCTGGAAATGGAAACCTGGGGCGGCGTCGTGGGGCCGGCCAACATGCCGCAGGCCATCGTTGAAAAGCTGCATCGGGAGATCAACGCCGTGCTCGCGGACCCCGAGGTCATCAAGAAGCACGAGCGGCTCGGCGCAAAGGTGGCCCCGGCTTCCATCGCCGAATACAGGCAAATGCTCAATGCCGACAGCGTGCGCTGGGGCGAGGTCGTGAAGCGCAACAACATCACGCTCAATTGAGAAAAGCTCTCCAGAGAGTTCTTCCCGGTAAACATCTATGTCTTCAAATGAAACAATCGTCGTCGGCGGGGGACTGGTGGGGGCCGCCATCGCGTATGGCGTGCTCAAGTCCGGCGGCCCGGTGACCCTGCTCGACCAGGGCGACGTGGCGCACCGCGCCTCGCGCGGCAACTTCGGCCTCGTCTGGCTGCAGAGCAAGGGCGCGGGGTTTCCCCGCTACGCCCGATGGAGCCGGGATGCCGTTGACCATTGGGGGCCGCTTGCCAGCGAACTCCGCGAGCTCACCGGGGTCGATGTGGATCTGCAGCAAAACGGCGGATTCTGGATTGGCTTCAGCGAAAAAGAAGTCGTCGAGCGGGAGGCAATGCTGGCAAAAATCAATGCCGACGGCCGCACGCCCTTCGAGATGCTCGACCACCAGGCGCTCAAGGCCCGGCTGCCCGCGATCGGCCCGAAGGTGGCCGGGGGCAGTTGGTGCCCTCTGGACGGCCACGCCAACCCGCTCAAGCTGCTGCATGCGCTGCATGCGGGCATCAAGGCGCTCGGCGGCCGCATCTGCAGCGCAGTTGACGTGGGCGAGGTGCGCTCGCTCGGCGAAGGACGGGGCTTTCAGGCCAAGAGCAGCGATGGCCGCCAGTGGAGCGGCGCAAAAATCGTGCTGGCCGCAGGCCTGAGCAACAGCGCCCTCGCCCCCCAACTGGGCCTTCACGCGCCCGTGCTGCCCAAGCGGGGCCAGGTGCTCATCACCGAGCGGCTGAAGAAATTCCTGCCGTACCCCACCAACAAGGCGCGCCAGACCACCGAGGGCACGGTTCAGCTCGGGTTCTCGGCGGAGGACGTGGGACTGGACGACGGGACGACGGTGGAGGCCATCGAGTCGATCGCCAAACGCTCGGTCGCCACCTTTCCCATCCTGTCGTCGGTCAAGCTCGTGCGGGCATGGGGATCGCTTCGCGTGCTCACCCCCGATGGCTCGCCGGTCTACCAGGAGTCGGCCCGATACCCCGGCGCATTCACCGCCACCAGCCACAGCGGGGTCTCCCTGGCAGGCTCCCATGCCTATGAAATCGCACCCTGGATCGCGGGGGTGAAACCAGCGCCGGATGGCATCGGGGAATTCGCTGGCGAGCGATTCCTGGACCCCAATAGGAAATTCAGCAGTGCATACTGAAACTCAAGCAACAAATGTTTCCCTGTTCATGCCCGAAGCCGGCTCGCAGGGAAAGAAAGTCCGCATTTACTTTGACGGCCAGCCGCTGGACGTTCCGCACGATGTGAGCGTGGCGTCGGCGATGCTCATGTCGGGCGTGCGGACATTCCGCTCGACCCCGGTTTCCGGCTCTGCGCGCGCACCCTATTGCATGATGGGCGTCTGCTTTGAGTGCCTCGTGGAAATCGACGGCCGCCCCAGCCGCCAGTCATGCCTCACGCAGGTGAGGGACGGCATGGTCATCCAGCGCCAGGAGGGCGCATCCGGGCTGAACATGCAAAGTGCGGAGAACTGATATGGCAACCGGTGTTGAATTGTTTGACCTGGTGGTCATTGGTGCGGGCCCCGCAGGGCTTTCGGCGGCCATCGAGGCACGGTGCTTCGGGCTTTCAGTGGCCGTGCTCGATGAGCAGCGGCGGGTTGGCGGCCAGATCTACCGGGCCATCGAGGAGTCCAGCCCCCGCCGCCGCGAAGTGCTTGGCCCGGACTACGCCGCTGGCGCAAAACTGGCGCAGGATTTTGCAGCCTGCGGCGCCGTGCACGTGGGCGGCGCCGCCGTCTGGAACGTCGCCAAGGACAAGACGGTGTCCTACCTCCTCGACGGCGGCAGCAGGAAGATCCAGGGGCGCAGCCTGGTGCTTGCCAGCGGTGCGATGGAGCGGCCCTTTCCCGTGCCCGGCTGGACGCTGCCAGGCGTCATGGGCGCGGGCGCGGCCCAGATTCTGTACAAATCCTCGGGCGCCGTTCCTACTGAGCCCGTGGTGCTGGCAGGCTGCGGCCCCTTGCTGTTCCTGCTGGCGCAGCAGTATCTGGATGCGGGCGTCAAGATCAAGGCGCTGATCCACACCACAGGGACGGGCGACTATCTGCGCGCGGCCTCCCATGTCCTGGGCGCGCTGTGCGGCTGGAAAGACCTCTCCAAGGGTAGCCGGATGCTGAAGAAAATCCGCAGCCATGGCGTTCAGACGTTCGCGGGAGCCAGCGCGTTCGCCATCGAAGGCGCGGAGAAGGCCGAAGCCATCACGTTCACCCACGACGGCCAGAGAAAGCGCGTCCAGGCCTCCCTGGTGCTGCTTCACCAGGGCGTAGTTCCGAATACCCAGCTCAGTTGGTCACTGCGCGCCGAGCACCGCTGGGATGAACAGCAACTGTGCTGGATTCCGGTAACCGATGCCTGCGGGCAAATCGAGGAAACCGGCATTTACATCGCGGGCGACAGCCGGGGCATCGTCGGAGCGAAAGCGTCCGCGAGCCAGGGCCGGCTGGCTGGACTGGCGATCGCCCACCAGCTCCAAGCCATTTCGCCCGAGAAATTCAAGGCTCATGAGCCAGCGATCCTGGAAGAGATCAGGGCCCATACGCAGATCCGCCCCTTTCTCGATACCTTGTACCGCCCGCAGGACGCACACCGCATTCCGGCCGATGACGAGGTCACGGTATGCCGCTGCGAGGAAGTGAAAGCCGGGCAGATCAAGAAATACGTGGAGGTGGGCTGCCTCGGCCCCAACCAGACGAAGGCCTTTGGCCGCTGCGGCATGGGGCCATGCCAGGGACGGCTGTGCGGACTGACGGTGACCGAAATCATCGCCAGCGAGAGAAAAGTCAGCCCGCAGGAAGTGGGGTACTACCGCATCCGCCCGCCCATCAAGCCCATCACCCTGGGTGAACTCGCCTCATTTGAATAACGCATTTTCAATCAGCCAAGGAGTTTTTTCATGGAAATCAAGCGCATCGCGACCGATACCCGCCGCTCCCGTGCGGTGGTCTACAACCACATGGTCTTCGTCGGCGGGCAGACTGCCGACGACAGGAGCCAGGACATTCGCGGCCAAACCGCCCAAACCCTCGCGAAAATCGAGAAATTCCTGGCGGAAGCGGGAACCGACAAGAGCCGCCTGCTGACCGCCCAGATTTGGATCAAGGATCTCGAACGCGATTTCGCGGGGATGAATGAAGTCTGGGATGCGTGGACCGCGCCCAACGCCGCGCCCACGCGCGCGACTGCCCAATGCGAGATGGGGGCAAAGGACATCCTGGTGGAAATCATCGTCACGGCCGCGATCAAGTAGCCGTCCTGCTAGCTTCTGTCAGCCCGCGAAGACGCCGGAGTGGGGCTGACTCCACTTGATTTTGTCTTCGCTGAAAACAACCAAGCGGCACCTTGTTGATTTCCACGCAAACCTAACCTACCATTTCCATCGAATCTTGACCCACCCTGATACGTGAA
>NZ_ACQT01000096.1 GCF_000175235.1 Acidovorax delafieldii 2AN
GCGGCCGCTGGCTTGGCGGCCGCTGCATTGGTGGCGCTTTGCGCCGGAGCACCGGGCGCGGCAGGCGGTGTGGCCGCTTCGCGCTGGGTCACGTTGCTGGACTGCTTGCCCACCGACTTGCCACCGCCAAGGCGGCGGGCGTCGGCATCGGGATGCACCATTGCCAGCATCGCCACCAGCACCACAGACCACAGTTTCATCATGTCCAACTCTCCGTTAATTCGTCACCCAAGCTTCGCGCTCAGCACTTGATTCCAACATGAAGGGCCACGATGCCTCCTGTCATGTTGTGATAGTCCACGTGGCCAAAGCCACTTTTCTGCATGAGGGATTTCAATTCTTCCTGGCCGGGATGCATGCGGATGGACTCGGCCAGATAGCGATAGCTGGCGTCATCGCCCGCCACCAGCTTGCCCAGCTTGGGCAGCACATTGAACGAGTACCAGTCGTAGACCTTCTCGAGGGGCTTGGCCACCTTGGAGAATTCCAGCACCAGCAGTTTGCCGCCCGGCTTGAGCACCCGGCACATCTCGGCAAGCGCCAGTTCCTTGTGCGTCATGTTGCGCAGACCGAACGCCACACTCACCACATCGAAATGCGCATCGGGGAACGGCAGCTTCTCGGCATCGCACACCAGCGTGGGCAACACCACCCCAGCGTCGATGAGGCGATCGCGGCCCGTGCGCAGCATGGCCTCGTTGATGTCGGTATGCACCACGCGACCGGTGGCGCCCACCTTCTTGGAGAACGCCAGCGACAAATCACCGGTGCCCCCGGCAATGTCCAGCACCTGGCTGCCCTCACGCAGATTGGCCACCATGACGGTGTAGGCCTTCCAGGCCCGGTGAAGCCCGCCGGACATCAGATCGTTCATGACGTCGTAACGCGACGCGACCGAATCGAACACCCCGCGCACGTGGCGCGCCTTGTCCTTCTCGTCGACCGACTGGAAACCGAAATGCGTGGTACTCATGGCAGTGATGCTAGGCGCGTGGGCGCCTCCCGTACAGCGACAACCCCGTGCTGGCCTGGGACATGTGTCGCGATTTGAATGAAATAGGGCACCAGCGCTCGTCCAGCATGCGCAAGTTGCTCCCAGTTTGATAGTGGGCGTCAGGCCTTGCAGGCCACCCGGAAACGGTCGCAAGCCCGGCCCTGAGGACACAGGCCGCGGCTCACCGGGTCAGTGGCTGCCGCAGCCGTGGCCACCTGTGTGGCTGGCCTTGGGCGCCATGGGCGCATCGCGGTCCATGCCCGCCGCCGCCAGCCGCTCGGCGTACTGCTGCCACAGCGCTTCCTGGCGCTGGCCCAGCTCGTAGAGGTAGTCCCAGGTGAAGATGCCGCTGTCGTGCCCATCCGAGAAGACGGGCTTGACGGCGTAGTTGCCCACGGGCTCCAGGCCGTTCAGCGTCACGTCGCGCTTGCCGGTCTGCAGCACTTCCTGGCCGGGACCATGGCCCTGCACTTCGGCCGATGGCGAATACACGCGCATCAGCTCCAAAGGAATGCGGAAGGCCGCGCCATCCGAAAAAACCACTTCGAGCACGCGCGATGCCTCATGCACCGTGAGCGCCTGCGGCGTGGGCGCGCCCGCTTTCAGACCTGCCATGGGAGACTACCTGTCATAACAATTGCAAAAACAGTTGCCATTGTCCCACCGCGCCACGCCAGCGACGGCAAGCAAGTCCATCCCGCCAGGGTGGCCGCCGTGCCGCCGCCGGCAGAGGCCGCGCCTGGGGCCCTGCACCTGCAGCAACCATGCGCATCCTGAAATCACTGGCAATCTGGCTTTTCATCCTGCTGTGCGCCATCGCCAACGGGGGTTTTCGGGAAGCCGTGCTGCTGCCGCACATCGGCACCACCCCGGCCTATCTGCTGAGCGGGGCGCTACTGGCGAGCCTCATCCTGGGCGTCGCGACGAGCTGCATCCGTTGGCTCGGCATCGAAAGCCCATCGCAGGCTTTGCGCACCGGTGCCTTCTGGCTGCTGCTGACGCTGGCCTTCGAGTTCGGCTTCGGCCGTCTCGTGCAGGACAAGCCCTGGCCGGCGCTGCTGCAGGCTTACACCTTCCGGGACGGCAACCTCTGGCCGCTGGTGCTGCTGGTCACCCTGCTCGCCCCGCGGATCGCGCTCTGGCTGCGAGGCAAAACGCGTTCCTGAGCAGCGCCGCAGGCCGAGCGTATTCGGCCGTGCCAAAAAAGCGCGCCAAAGCGCTCCGTGTTGCAGCGCAAAGCGCCGCAGCAGCCCGGTCCATGGCGAGCCACCGCAGCAAAGGGCCTGTGTTTGGGGCGCGCAAGGCAGACGCGGTGGAGAGCCCCAGGGTCTCTCAGGCCGCCCACTGCGCCAGTGCTTGGCGAACTTGCGCGTCCAGTGCCGGCAGGCGCGCGCACAAGGCGTCTTCCTGGGCGCTATCGCGCTCCCGCAGGGCCGCCGCCCAGACTGGCGCCGGGAAGTGGCTGTCCCAGCCGAAGCGCGCAATCACGTGCCAGTGCAGGTGCGGCACCATGTTGCCGAGCGCAGCCAGGTTGATCTTGGCAGGGGCGAGATGCTCGCGCAGGGTCTGCTCCACCACGGCCACGGCGTCCATGCAGTGTGCGCGCTCTGCGGGCGACAGGTCGGAGAATTCCGCCACATGCGCGTTCCACACCACGCGGTAGAACGCAGGGAAGCCCGCCTCGTTCGCGCGGATCACGCGCAGGCGCGCCCCGCGCCAGACCAGCGCACCGCCGTCTTCCGTGCACAGGGGGCAACTCATCTGAACGCCTCCTGCAACCCACCCATGCCCCCCGATGCACACCACTGGCGCGGCGCCAAGCCAGGGACGGCGGGCAAGGTCCGCCCCGCAGCGAGGGCGCCGTCCCCCTCCCGCGCAGCGCGGGAGGGGGACGGCGCGAAGCGACTCAGCGGGTGCTTCATCTACACCAGCACCCGCTCGATACCGCCCTGGTTGGCGCGGTGCACGTACTCGGGCAGCCAGTTCTCGCCCAGAAGCTGCTTGGCCATCTCGATCACGATGTAGTCGGCCTCGAGCAGGCCGGTCTGCAGGTCGTTGCCGTAGCGCGTGATGCCTTGCAGACAGCTCGGGCAGCTGGTCAGGATCTTGATGTTGTCTTGCGCGCCCACGGCGCCGCTGGCGCGCAGCTGGGCCTCGCCCTTGCGGATTTCCTCTTCCTTGCGGAAGCGCACCTGGGTGGAGATGTCCGGCCGGGTCACGCCCAGCGTGCCCGATTCGCCGCAGCAGCGGTCGCTCTTGAGCACCTTCTCGCCCACCAGCGCGCGCACGGTCTTCATCGAGTCCCCCTGCTTCATCGGGTTGTGGCAGGGTTCGTGGTACAGATAGCCGCCCTGCCCGGCCGGCAGCGTGATGCCTTTTTCGAGCAGGTATTCGTGGATGTCGATGATGCGGCTGCCCGGGAAGATCTTGTCGAACTCGTAGCCCTGGAGCTGGTCGTAGCAGGTGCCACAGCTCACCACCACGGTCTTGATGTCCAGGTAGTTGAGGGTGTTGGCGACGCGGTGGAAGAGCACCCGGTTGTCGGTGATCATCTTCTCGGCCTTGTCGAACTGGCCGCTGCCGCGCTGCGGGTAGCCGCAGCACAGGTAGCCTGGCGGCAGTACCGTCTGCACGCCGGCGTGCCAGAGCATGGCCTGCGTGGCCAGGCCCACCTGGCTGAACAGGCGCTCGGAGCCGCAGCCGGGGAAGTAGAACACCGCTTCGGTCTCGGCCGTGGTGGCCTGCGGGTTGCGGATGATCGGGACGTAGTCCTTGTCCTCGATGTCGAGCAGCGCGCGCGCCGTCTGCTTGGGCAGGCCACCCGGCAGCTTCTTGTTGACGAAGTGGATCACCTGTTCCTTGACCGGCGCCGTGCCCACCGTGGCGGGCGGGTGCGCGGTCTGCTTGCGCGCCACGCCGCGCAACAGCCGGACCGCCATGCGCTGGGCCTTGAAGCCCACCCCCACCATCGCCGTGCGCAGCAGTTTGATGGTGTCGGGGTTGGTGGCGTTGAGCATGGCCATGGCCAGCTTGTTGCCGGGGCGGAAACTCTTCTTGCCCATCTTGCGCAACAGGTTGCGCATGTTCATGGTGACGTCGCCGAAATCGATCTTCACCGGGCAGGGGCTCAGGCACTTGTGGCACACCGTGCAGTGGTCGGCCACGTCCTCGAACTCCTGCCAGTGCTTGATGGATACGCCGCGGCGCGTCTGCTCTTCGTAGAGGAAGGCCTCGACCAGCAGCGAGGTGGCCAGGA
This sequence comes from Acidovorax delafieldii 2AN, assembly GCF_000175235.1. Taxonomy (GTDB): domain Bacteria; phylum Pseudomonadota; class Gammaproteobacteria; order Burkholderiales; family Burkholderiaceae_C; genus Acidovorax; species Acidovorax delafieldii_B. The sequence continues at coordinate 4,251 of NZ_ACQT01000096.1, forward strand.
TCTTGTTGCGCGGGCTGTAGAGCAGGTTGGCGCGCGGCACGTGCGTGGAACACACGGGCTTGCACTTGCCGCAGCGCAGGCAGTCCTTCACCGAATCGGCGATGGCGCCGATGTCGCTCTGCTGCATGATGAGCGACTCGTGCCCCATCAGGCCAAAGCTGGGGGTGTAGGCGTTGGTCAGGTCGGCGTGCAGCAGCGGTTTTGCAGCCAAATCGCCCTGATGCGCTTGCCCTGCCTGCGCATACAGCTCATTATTTCGTAGCAACTTGCCTTTGTTGAAGCGGCCTTCCGGATCCACCTTCTGCTTGTACTGCGCAAACGGGCGCAGCTCATCGTCGGTGAGGAACTCGAGCTTGGTGATGCCGATGCCGTGTTCGCCCGAGATCACGCCGTCCAGGCTGCGGGCCAGCGCCATGATGCGCTCCACCGCTTCGTGCGCGGTCTGCAGCATCTCGTAGTCGTCGCTGTTGACGGGGATGTTGGTGTGGACATTGCCGTCGCCCGCGTGCATGTGCAGCGCCACCCACACGCGCCCCTTGAGCACCCGCTGGTGGATGGCCGTGGTTTCGTCGAGGATGGGCTTGAACGCCGCGCCCGAAAAGATGCTTTGCAGCGGCGCGCGCAGTTGCGTCTTCCAGCTGGCACGCAGCGTGTGGTCCTGCAGCTGCGGAAACAGCGAAGCCACATCCTGCAGCCAGCCCGACCACAGCGCACGCACCTCGGCCACCAGGGCCGTGGCCTGCGCCACGCGGTCTTCCAGCAGCTCGGCCGTGGGGATCTCGCTGGCGTCGTCCTGCTTGCCCAGCGGCAGATTGCCGCGCTCGAAGAAGTCGGTGAGCGCATCGCACAGCTTGAGCTTGTTGCGCAGGCTCAGTTCGATGTTGATGCGCTCGATGCCATCGGTGTACTCGGCCATGCGCGGCAGCGGGATCACCACGTCTTCGTTGATCTTGAAGGCGTTGGTGTGGCGGCTGATGGCGGCCGTGCGCTTGCGGTCCAGCCAGAACTTCTTGCGCGCCTCGGGGCTGATGGCCACAAAGCCTTCGCCGCTGCGCGAGTTGGCAATGCGCACGACTTCGCTGGTCACGCGCGCCACCTCGTCCGCGTCGTCGCCTGCGATATCGCCGAACAGCACCATCTTGGGCAGGCCGCCGCCATGCTTCTTGCTCTTGGTGGTGTAGCCCACGGCTTTCAGGTAGCGGTCGTCCAGGTGCTCCAGACCGGCCAGCAGCACGCCTGAGCGCTTTTGCTCGGCGAACATGAAGTCCTTGATCTCGACGATGCTGGGCACGGCATTCTTGGCGTTGCCGAAGAACTCCAGGCACACGGTGCGGGTGTGCTCGGGCATGCGGTGCACCACCCAGCGCGCGCTGGTGATGAGGCCGTCGCAGCCCTCCTTCTGGATGCCCGGCAGGCCCGAGAGGAACTTGTCCGTCACGTCCTTGCCCAGGCCCTCCTTGCGGAAGGTCTTGCCCGGGATGGCGAGGCGCTCGGTGCGCACGGGCGTCTTGCCATCGGCCTCGAAATACTGCAGCTCGAAGGTGGCCGTCTCCACATCGTGGATCTTGCCCATGTTGTGGTCCAGGCGGGTGACTTCGAGCCACTGCGCCTCGGGCGTCACCATGCGCCAGCTGGCCAGGTTGTCGAGCGCCGTGCCCCACAGCACGGCCTTCTTGCCGCCCGCGTTCATGGCGATGTTGCCGCCGATGCAGCTGGCCTCGGCGCTGGTCGGGTCCACGGCGAAGACGAAGCCCGCGCGCTCGGCCGCGTCGGCCACGCGCTGGGTGACCACGCCGGCTTCGGTCCAGATGGTGCCCACGTCACGGCCCAGGCCCGGCAGGCGACGCATTTCCACCTCGGTCATGGCCTCGAGCTTCTCGGTGTTAATGACCACGCTCTTCCAGGTGAGCGGAATGGCGCCGCCGGTGTAGCCGGTGCCACCCCCGCGCGGGATGATGGTCAAGCCCAGCTCAATGCAGCCCTTGACGAGGCCGGCCATCTCGGCCTCGGTGTCAGGGGTGAGCACCACAAAGGGGTATTCGACGCGCCAGTCGGTCGCGTCGGTCACATGGGACACACGCGAGAGGCCGTCGAACTTGATGTTGTCCCTGGCCGTCAGGCGCCCCAGCGTGCGCTGGATCTGGCGGCGCAGCGTGGCGGCCTGATCGAACTTGGCATCGAATTCAGCCACTGCGCGGCGCGCTGCCTGGGCCAGTTCACCCACGAGGCGGTCGCGCTCGGCGTCATCTGCCGGGGTGCGGCGCTTTTCGATTTCACCCAGGCGGTGCTGCAGCGCATCGACCAGCAGCTTGCGCCGCGCGGGGTTGTCCAGCAGGTCGTCCTGCAGGTAGGGATTGCGCTGCACCACCCAGATATCGCCCAGCACTTCGTAGAGCATGCGGGCGGAGCGGCCTGTGCGGCGCTCCATGCGCAACTGGTCAAGCACTTCCCAGGCCGGTGCGCCCAGCAGGCGGATCACGATCTCCCGGTCGGAGAAGGAGGTGTAGTTGTAGGGAATTTCGCGCAGACGCGCAGGCTCGGCGGCCTGCGACTGCAAGGCTGCCAACGCAATCGGAACATTCATGGGGGTCAACCTGGGGTGGGCGCCGCGCGCCCATGAGCCTCGGGGGGGAGATTTTATGCCAGCGGGCCGTCTGCCGCCGGCCCCCGGCGATCCCGGCCCCGCCGCTGCACTGTGCCAGCGCAGCGGGGGACAGAACTTAGAACAGCACGCGGCTGCGCAGGGTTCCCGGCACGTGGGCCAGCTTGTCGAGCGCCAGGTCGGACGATGCGGCGTCGATATCGATCACCACGTAGCCGATCTTTTCGTTGGTCTGCAGGTACTGGGCGGCAATGTTGATGTGGTTTTCCGAGAAGATGCGATTGATCTCCGACAGGACACCCGGTACGTTGCGGTGGATGTGCAGCAGCCGGTGCTTGCCGGGGTGGGCCGGCAGCGCCACCTCGGGGAAGTTGACCGACGAGGTGCTGGTGCCGTTGTCGCTGTACTTGACGAGTTTTTCGGCCACCTCCAGGCCGATGTTGGCCTGCGCCTCCATGGTGGAGCCGCCGATGTGGGGCGTGAGGATGACGTTGTCAAGCCCGCGCAGCGGCGACAGGAACTCGTCCTTGTTGGAGCGCGGCTCCACCGGGAACACATCGATGGCCGCGCCCAGCAGCTTGCGGGCCCGCAGCGCCTCGGCCAGGGGCTCGATCTCCACCACCGTGCCGCGCGCGGCGTTGATGAGGATGCCGCCGAGTTTCATGGCGGCGATTTCGGCGGCGCCGATCATCCATTGGGTGGCGGGCGTCTCGGGCACATGCAGGCTCACGATGTCACTCTGGCCCAGCAACGCGTGCAGGTCGGCCACCTGGCGCGCGTTGCCCAGGGGCAGCTTGCTGACCACGTCGTAGAACGCGACGTGCATGCCCAGCGCCTCGGCCAGCACCGACAACTGGGTGCCGATGGAGCCGTAGCCCACGATGCCCAGCGTCTTGCCCCGCACCTCGTAGGCGTTGTCGGCCGATTTCATCCAGCCGCCGCGGTGCGCCACGGCGTTCTTTTCAGGGATGCCACGCAGCAGCAGGATGGCCTCGGCCAGCACCAGCTCGGCCACCGAGCGCGTGTTGGAGTAAGGCGCATTGAAGACGGCGATGCCGCGTTCACGGGCAGCGTTCAGGTCCACCTGGTTGGTGCCAATGCAGAAACACCCGACCGCCACGAGCTTGTGCGCATGGGCAAAGACCTCTTCGGTGAGCTGCGTGCGCGAACGAATGCCCACGAAATGAGCGTCCGCAATCTTGCGCTTGAGTTCGTCGTCGGCCAGCGCACCTGACACGGTCTCGATCTGTGAATAACCGGCGGCGCGGATGACATCCAGCGCGGAAGCGTGGATGCCCTCCAGCAACAGGAACTTGATCTTGCTTTTGTCCAGGGAAGTGGTGGCCATGGTGAACGGAAGGTTGAAAAAACACCCGGCTTGCACACGCACGCGGCATTGCGAGCCGACAGGGCAGCAAGCATGATGCATTGCACAAAAATCCGCTACTTCCGTTGCAATGGCCTTGGCGCCGTCCGAGAATTAGCGCAAGCCGCCGCGTGACAGTCACAATCCGGCGCGCACACCGCAGGCCCAGCGGGTTTCCCCGGTTGTCCGGGGTTGCGGGCCTGTGAGACAACGACACATCAGCGACACAAACGCCTCGTAACATGGGCCGTTTGTGTCTTCGTCATTTAGGAGGAGTATTCATGCAATTCAAGCAACTGGCCCTCACGGCAGCCCTGGCTGCCACCGCCTGCGTTTCGGCTCAGGCGCAAACTGAAATCCAGTGGTGGCACGCGATGACCGCCGTGAACAACGAGTGGGTCAACGACCTCGCCAAGCAGTTCAACGAGAGCCAGAAGGAATACAAGGTCGTGCCCACCTTCAAGGGCTCGTATGACGAAAACATGACGGCGGCCATTGCGGCCTTCCGCTCGGGCAACGCCCCGCACATCCTGCAGGTGTACGAAGTGGGCACGGCCACCATGATGGCCAGCAAGGGCGCCACCGTGCCCGTGGGCAAGGTGATGCAGGACGCCGGCGTCAGCTTCGACCCCAAGACGTACATCCCTGCCGTGGCAGCCTACTACACGGCTCCCAACGGCCAGATGCTGAGCTTCCCGTTCAACAGCTCGACCACCATCTTCTATTACAACAAGGACGCCTTCAAGAAGGCCGGCCTGAACCCCGACAAGGCACCCGCCACCTGGCCCGAGGTCTTTGAAGCCGCCAAGAAGCTCAAGGCCAGCGGCCACAGCTGCCCCATGACGCTGGCCTGGAACGGCTGGACCCAGCTGGAATCGTTCTCGGCCTGGCACAACGTCGAGTTCGCCACCGAGAAGAACGGCCTGAGCGCGAATGGCTACAAAGCCCGCATGAAGATCAACTCGCCCCTGCACGTGCGGCACATCGACAACCTGGCCAAGGCGGCCAAGGCTGGCGAGTACATCTACAAGGGCCGTGGCTCCGCCGCCCAGGCTTCGTTCACCGCCGGTGAGTGCGCCATGATCCAGACCTCTTCGGGCTTCTACGGCGACGTGGCCAAGAACGCCAAGTTCGCCTACGGCCTGGCCCCCATGCCCTACTACCCCGATGTGAAGGGTGCCCCGCAGAACACCGTGATCGGCGGTGCCTCGCTGTGGGTCATGGCCGGCAAGAAGCCCGCCGAGTACAAGGGCGTGGCCAAGTTCTTCGAGTTCCTGTCGGACACCAAGGTGCAGGCCGCCAGCCACCAGCGCACGGGCTACCTGCCCATCACGATGGGCGCCTATGAGCTGACCGACAAGTCCGGCTTCTACACCAAAAATCCCGGCACCGACGTGGCGGTGAACCAGATGGTGCGCAAGGTGACCGACAACTCCCGCGGTATCCGCCTGGGCAACTATGTGCAGATCCGCACCATTGAGGACGAAGAACTCGAACAGGTGTGGTCCGGCAAGAAGTCGGCCAAGGAAGCCCTCGACGCCATCGTGAACCGCGGCAACGAACTGCTGGCCCGTTTCGAGCGTTCTTACAAGCAATAATGGGTTGGCGCCCTCTGGGGGCGCCTCTCCCCCGCCAACGGCCCCTGCCCAGGGGCCGTTTCACCTCTCCCGACGGCTGCGTGGCGCACCGGCGGTTTTTTTGTTTGTGACCGTCATGGAAAAACGCGTTCTTTTCCGCTCGGCATGGCTGCCCTGGGTGCTAATCGCCCCCCAGCTGCTCATCATCGGCATCTTCTTCTTCTGGCCCGCGGGGCAGGCCGTGGTCCAGTCCTTCCAGACAGAGGATGCCTTCGGCATGAGCACCGAATGGGTGGGGCTAGACAACTTCCGGCAGTTGCTGGACAACCCGTCGTACCTCGATTCCTTCCAGCGCACGGCCGTGTTCTCGGTGCTGGTGGCGGGCATCGGCATCGTGGTGTCGCTGGTGCTGGCCATCTTCGCCGACCGCATCGTGCGCTTTGCCATGGTCTACAAGACCTTGCTCATCGTGCCCTACGCGGTGGCGCCGGCCATCGCCGGCGTGCTATGGGTGTTCCTGTTCTCGCCCTCGATCGGCGTGGTCACCTACTACGTGGGCGCGCTGGGCTACAACTGGAACCACATGATGAACGACGGGCAGGCGATGACGCTCATCGTGATCGCTTCGGTCTGGAAGCAGATTTCGTACAACTTCCTGTTCTTCCTGGCGGGCCTGCAGTCGATACCGAAAGCCCTGATCGAGGCGGCCTCCATCGACGGCGCGGGCCCCTGGCGCCGTTTCTGGAACATCCAGCTGCCGCTGCTGTCGCCCACCACGTTCTTCCTGCTGGTGATCAACATCGTCTACGCGTTTTTCGACACCTTCGGCATCATCGACGCCGCGACGCAGGGCGGCCCCGGCCAGTCCACCTCCATCCTGGTCTACAAGGTGTACCAGGACGGATTCAAGGCGCTCGACCTGGGCGGCTCGGCCGCACAGTCCGTCATCCTGATGTGCATCGTGGTAGCGCTCACGGTGGTCCAGTTCCGCTACGTGGAAAAAAAGGTGCAGTACTGAATGAAGACTCCCCCCTGTGCCACTTCGCTCCTTCCCCCCGCTCTCGCGTCGCTGTGCGCTGCGGGCTGGGGGATGCCAACTGCGCGGCGGGGCGGCCCTTGCACGGCGGTCGCGCTGAACGCGCGCCAGTTCCCTCCGCCGTGGGCAGTGCAACTCACTATGAAGAATCGAAATGGTTGACCGCAATCCCTGGCTCAATTTCCTGTCCCACGCCGTGCTCATCCTCGGCGTGGCCATCGTGGCCTTTCCGCTGTACCTGGCACTGATCGCGTCCACCCATACGGCCGATGCCATCGTGCAGTCACCCATGCCGCTGCTGCCCGGCACCCACCTGTGGGAGAACTACAAGGCCGCGCTGCTCGGCGCGGGCAAGCTGGGCTCCAACACCACCGTCATGCACATGATGTGGGTGAGCTTCGTGGTGGCGATGGTCATCACCGTGGGCAAGATCGCCATCTCGCTGCTATCGGCCTTTGCCATCGTGTACTTCCGCTTTCCGTTCAAGATGGTGTGCTTCTGGGCCATCTTCCTCACGCTGATGCTGCCCGTGGAAGTGCGCATCCTGCCCACCTACAAGGTGGTGGCCGACCTGGGCCTCCTCAACAGCTACGCGGGCCTCACGCTGCCGCTGATCGCCTCGGCCACGGCCACGTTCCTTTTCCGGCAGTTCTTCCTGTCGGTACCGGACGAGCTGGTGGAGGCCGCGCGCATTGACGGCGCAGGCCCCATGCGCTTCTTCAAGGATGTGCTGGTGCCGCTGTCGCGCACCTCGATCGCAGCGCTTTTCGTGATCCAGTTCATCTATGGCTGGAACCAGTATCTGTGGCCTCTGCTGATGACCACCACCGAAGACATGTACCCCGTGGTGATCGGCATCAAGCGCATGCTGGCTGGCGGTGAAGCCGCCGTCGACTGGAACATCGTCATGGCCACCGCGCTGATGGCGATGCTGCCGCCCACGGCCGTCGTCATCCTGATGCAGAAGTGGTTCGTCAAGGGCCTGGTGGACACCGAGAAGTGATCCGCCCCCCGATCTAATCGCGCACCGCTTCTGCCCCACTGAACACACCCGCACACCTTATGGCTTCCATCTCCCTCAAGAACATCGTCAAGCGCTATGGCACCGGCAAGGCGGCCGTGCCCGTCATCCACGGGGTCAACGCCGAGGTCAAGGATGGCGAATTCATCGTCATCGTCGGCCCGTCGGGCTGCGGCAAATCCACCCTGCTGCGCATGGTGGCCGGCCTGGAAGAAATCACCGACGGCACGATCTCCATCGGCGCGCGCGTGGTCAACAACCTCGAGCCCGCGCAGCGCGACATCGCCATGGTGTTCCAGAACTACGCGCTGTACCCGCACATGAGCGTGTTCGACAACATGGCCTATGGCCTGAAGATCGCCAAGGCGCCCAAGGATGAGATCAAGGCGCGCGTGGACAAGGCAGCCCAGATCCTGGAGCTGGGCCACCTGCTCGAACGCAAGCCCCGCCAGCTCTCGGGCGGCCAGCGCCAGCGCGTGGCCATGGGCCGCGCGATCGTGCGCCAGCCGCAGGTGTTCCTGTTCGACGAGCCGCTGTCCAACCTGGACGCCAAGCTGCGCGCGCAGACACGCATCGAGATCCAGAAGCTGCACCGCGAGCTGGGCATCACCAGCCTGTTCGTCACCCACGACCAGGTCGAGGCCATGACGCTGGCGCAGCGCATGATCGTGATGAACGCTGGCAACATGGAGCAGTTCGGCACGCCCGAAGAGGTCTACCACACGCCCGCCTCGACCTTTGTAGCCAGCTTCATCGGCTCGCCGCCCATGAACCTTCTGCAGCATGCCCCCGGCTGCACGCCCGGCACGCTGCTGGGTGTGCGGCCCGAGCACCTGGACATCACCCCCGAGGGCGGCTGGGCGGCGCAGGTGGAGACCGTCGAGCTGCTGGGCGCGGAGCGCCTGGTGTACTGCCGGGTGGGCGGCGAACAGCTCATCGTGCGCATCGAGGAAGGCACGCATTCGCCGCAACCGGGCGACACCATCCACGTCACGCCCCGCGCCCATCGGCTGCACACCTTTGACGCCGCCACCGGCAAGCGGCTGTGAGCGTGCGGGCCGTCGCGCGGATCCACGCCACGGTGCCGGTGCTGGCTTCGCTCGATCTTTCCGAGACCGAGGCCTTCTACCGCGAACGGCTGGGATTCGCCTGCGCCCTGCGGGCCAACGGCTACCTCATCGTTGCGCGCGACGGCTGTGAACTGCATTTCTGGCCGTGCGCCGAGCGGCACATCGCCGAGAACACCTCGTGCTATGTGCGCGGCGACACCCGCGCGCTGCATGCCGAATTCACCGCGCGCGGCCTGTCGCTTACGCCCCCCGAGGAACGCGCGTGGGGAATGCGCGAGCTGTATGTGATCGACCCGCACGGCAATCTGCTCAAGTTCGGAGAACCACTATGACCCCACTGCCCCCCTGGCCCTACCCCCGCTGGATCGCCCACCGCGGCGCCGGCAAGCTGGCCCCCGAAAACACGATGTCGGCATTCCGCCTGGGCGCGCAATACGGCTACCGCATGTTTGAGTGCGATGCCAAGCTCAGCGCGGATGGCGTGCTGTTTCTGATGCACGACGCCACGCTGCAGCGCACCACCAACGGGCAGGGCACGGGTGGCGACCTGCCCTGGTCTGCGCTGGCGCAATTCGACGCCGGTAGCTGGCATTCGCGCGCCTGCGCGGGCGAGCCGCTGCCCACGCTGGAGCACCTGGCGCGCTACTGCATTGCCAACGGCTACTTTCTCAACATCGAGATCAAGCCCACGCCCGGCACCGAGGCCGAGACCGGCCACGCCGTGGCCGCTCTGGCGGCGCGCCTGTGGCACGGCCAG
>NZ_ACQT01000095.1 GCF_000175235.1 Acidovorax delafieldii 2AN
GGCGCCGATGCAGGGCCAGAACATTCTCATTCTCGGCCTGGGTGCCTCGGGCATGGCCATGGCGCGCTGGTGCGTGCGCTGCGGCGCGCAGGTCACGGTGGCCGACACGCGCGAGGCACCGCCGCAACTGGCCGCGCTGCAGAAGGAGCTGCCACAGGTGCGGTTCGTGGCAGGTGCGTTCGGCGCCCATCTGGTGGAAGGGCAGGGCTTGCACGGCGTGTACCGCTCGCCGGGTCTGAGTCCTGACACGATTGCTCCTGTATTGGTAGCTGCCAGTGCAATAGGCGTAGCCACTGGCGGTGAATTGACCCTCTATTCCATGGCCTTGGCCACCCTGCAGGCGGCCCACGGGTATGCGCCCGCCGTGTTGGCCATCACCGGCACCAATGGCAAGACCACCGTGACGTCGCTGACCGGGCAACTGGTTGAACGCGCCGGCAAGACCGTGGCGGTGGCCGGCAACATCGGCCCCACGCTGCTGGACACACTGGCAGCGCACATCGATGCCGGCACGCTGCCCCAGGTCTGGGTGCTGGAACTCTCGAGCTTCCAGCTCGACGGCGTGCTGGGCTTCGAGCCCACCGCCGCCGCGGTGCTCAACATCACGCAAGACCACCTGGACTGGCACGGCGACATGCAGGCCTATGCCGGCGCCAAGGCCCGCATCTTTGGCGAGCGGGGGGTGATGGTGCTCAACCGGGAAGACCCTGCCGTGATGGCGCTGCTGCCGCCACCTGCACGCCCCAAGGCCGCGGCGTCCGCCGTTGGCGGCGACGCGCACGCGGTGGCCGGCGCCGCACGAGCACCCGAGCCCGCACGCAGCAGGTTCCAGAAGCCGCAGCAGCGCGCGCACATCACCTTCGGCGGTGACATGCCGCGCCGCCCCGGCGATTTCGGTATCGAAATGGTCAGCGGCATGGCGTGGCTGGTGCGGGCCCACGAGTCTGATGAGACCCGCAAGCGCGGCCGCCCGGCCGATGAAGACCTGCACGTCCAGCGCCTGATGCCCGCTGACGCCCTGCGCATCCGGGGGGCGCCACAACGCCATCAACGCCCTGGCCGCGATGGCCCTGGCCTGCGAGGCCGGATGCCCGCTGGCCCCCATGCTGTATGGGCTGCGCGAATACCGGGGCGAGCCGCACCGCGTGGAACCCATCGGTGTCGTGGCGGGCGTGGAATATTTCGACGACAGCAAGGGCACCAATGTGGGCGCCACGGTGGCGGCACTGACGGGCCTGGGCGCCGACCGCCGGCTCGTTGTCATTCTGGGTGGCGAAGGCAAGGGCCAGGACTTTTCTCCGCTGGCGGGGCCGGTGGCGCGGTATGCACGCGTCGTGGTCCTGATGGGCCGGGATGCCCCCCTGATCCGCGCCGCCCTGCAGGATGCGGGCGTGCCGCTGGTCGATGCGCAGACGCTGCCGCAGGCCGTCCAGCTGGCAGCGCAGCGCGCCCACGCGGGCGATGCGGTGCTGCTGTCGCCCGCCTGCGCCAGCTTCGACATGTTCCGGGACTACGCGCACCGTGCCCAGGTGTTTTGTGATGCCGTGCGCGACCTGGCGCACGATGCCGGGCATGAACTGGGAGGGCTGCAATGACCACGGCGTCCAGTGCATGGCAGCGGGCCTCGGCCTGGCTGGCGGGGCTTTCCGGCAAGGCGGCCGACGTGCTGCCCGTGCGCGTGGGCGGCACCGACTACCGCCAGACCACGTCCACCCCCGCCACTTTGGCGGGCTTTGACCAGGCCCTGGTGTGGGTGGTGGTGGCGCTGCTGGCCTGGGGCCTGGTGATGGTGTATTCGGCGTCGATTGCCATGCCTGACAACCCCCGTTTCGGCAAGATCGCGTCCACCCATTTCCTCATGCGCCATGTCTTTGCGCTGGTCGTGGGGTTTGTGGCGGCGTTGCTGGCGTTCCAGGTGTCGATGGCCACCTGGGAGCGCGTGGCACCCTGGCTGTTCGTGGTGTCCATCGTGCTGCTGGTGGCGGTGCTGGTGCCGCACGTGGGTACCGTCGTGAATGGAGCCCGCCGCTGGCTGTCGCTGGGCATCATGAATTTTCAGCCCTCCGAGCTGGCGAAGTTTGCGGTGCTGGTCTATGCGTCCGACTACATGGTGCGCAAGATGGACGTGAAAGAGCGCTTCTTCCGCGCCGTGCTGCCCATGGGGGCCGCCGTGGCGGTGCTGGGCGTGCTGCTGCTGGCCGAGCCGGACATGGGCGCCTTCATGGTGATCGCCGTGATTGCCATGGGCATCCTGTTCCTCGGGGGCGTGAACGCCCGCATGTTCTTCCTGATCGCCGCCGTGCTGGTGTTCGCGTTCTCCATGATGGTCATGATGAGCGAGTGGCGCCGCGAGCGCATCTTCGCCTACCTGAACCCTTGGGACGAAAAGCATGCGCTGGGCAAGGGCTACCAGCTCTCGCACTCGCTCATTGCCATCGGCCGCGGCGAGATCTTCGGCGTGGGGCTGGGAGGCAGCGTCGAGAAACTGCATTGGCTACCCGAAGCGCATACCGATTTTCTGGTGGCGGTGATCGGCGAGGAATTCGGGCTGATCGGTGTGCTCACGCTCATCGTGCTGTTCCTCTGGCTCACGCGCCGCATCATGCACATCGGCCGGCAGGCCATCGCGCTGGATCGCGTGTTCGCCGGGCTGGTGGCGCAGGGCGTGGCCATCTGGATGGGGTTCCAGGCCTTCATCAACATGGGCGTGAATCTGGGCGCCTTGCCAACCAAGGGGCTCACGCTGCCGCTGATGAGCTTTGGTGGTTCGGCCATCCTGATGAACCTGGTGGCGCTCGCCGTGGTTCTGCGGGTCGATTATGAGAACAAGTTACTCATGAGGGGCGGCCGCGTATGACGCAGAAAACCGCCCTCATCATGGCTGGCGGCACCGGCGGCCATATCTTCCCGGGGCTGGCCGTGGCCGAAGAGCTGCGCGCACGCGGCTGGCGCGTGCACTGGCTGGGTGCGCCCGGCAGCATGGAGTCGCGCATCGTGCCGCAGCATGGCTTTGCGCTGGAACTGATCGATTTCTCGGGCGTGCGCGGCAAGGGGCTGGCCACGCTGGCACTGCTGCCCCTGCGCCTGCTGCGCGCCTTCTGGCAGGCGTTGCAGGTGGTGCGGCGCGTCCAGCCCGATGTATTGGTGGGCCTGGGCGGCTACATCACCTTCCCCGGCGGGATGATGGGCGTGCTGTGCGGCAAGCCGCTGGTGCTGCACGAACAGAACTCGGTGGCCGGCATGGCCAATAAGGTCCTTGCCGGTGTGGCCGACCGGGTGTTCACCGCGTTTCCGAACGTATTCAAAAACGGGCAATGGGTGGGCAACCCCCTGCGCGCCGCATTCACGCGGCAACCCGGCCCCGCTGAGCGCTTTGCCGGCCGCGCCGGCCCGCTGCGACTGCTGGTGGTGGGCGGCAGTTTGGGTGCCCGGGCGCTGAACGAGATCGTGCCGCAGGCCCTGGCCCTGATTCCGCCAGAGCAGCGCCCCGTGGTCACGCACCAGAGTGGCGCGACCCAGATCGATGCGCTGCGTGCCAACTACGCCGCGGCGGGCGTGCAGGCCGAGCTGACGCCCTTCATCGAGGACACCGCCAGTGCCTTTGCCGCGGCCGACCTTATCGTCTGCCGCGCCGGGGCCAGCACCGTGACCGAGATCGCCGCCGTGGGCGCGGCCGCTGTCTTCGTTCCGTTCCCGTCGGCCGTGGACGACCACCAGACCACCAATGCCCGCTTCCTCGTCGATGCGGGGGGCGGATGGCTCGTGCAGCAGCGCGACCTGTCGCCCGAAGGGTTGGCACAGATGCTATTGAAAACAGAGCGCGTCGCGCTCATCGAGCGGGCGCTGAAAGCCAAAAACATGCAAAAAGTCAACGCCACCCGCGAGGTGGTGACCGCGTGCGAGGAGCTGGCCGCATGAAACACGCCATCCACCACATCCATTTCGTCGGTATCGGCGGGTCCGGCATGAGCGGCATCGCCGAAGTGCTGTTCAACCTGGGCTACCGGGTCTCGGGTTCGGACCTGGCCGACAGCGCCACGCTGCGCCGCCTGCAGGGCCTGGGCATCCAGACCTGCATCGGCCACGCGGCCGCGCACATTGCGGGGGCGGATGCCGTGGTCACCTCCACGGCCGTTACGGGCGACAACCCCGAGGTGCTGGCCGCACGCGAGAAGAAGATCCCCGTGGTGCCCCGCGCGCTCATGCTGGCCGAACTCATGCGTCTCAAGCAGGGCATTGCCATTGCGGGCACGCATGGCAAGACCACCACCACCAGCCTCGTGACCAGCGTGCTGGCCGAGGCCGGGCTGGATCCCACCTTCGTGATCGGCGGGCGGCTGAACAGCGCGGGCGCCAACGCCAAGCTGGGCAGCGGCGACTACATCGTGGTCGAGGCCGACGAGTCCGACGCATCGTTCCTGAACCTGCTGCCCGTGATGGCCGTGGTCACCAACATCGATGCCGACCACATGGAAACCTATGGGCACGACTTCGGCCGGCTCAAGAAGGCGTTCGTCGATTTCCTGCACCGCATGCCGTTCTACGGCACCGCCATCCTGTGTGTCGACAGCCCTGCGGTGCGCGACATCCTGCCCAGCGTGACCTGCCCTGTCACCAGCTACGGCTTTTCCGAGGACGCCCAGGTGCGCGCCATCAACGTGCGGGCCGAGGCGGGCCAGATGCGCTTCACCGTGCAGCGGCGCAACGGCGTCACGCTGCCCGACATGGAGGTGGTGCTCAACCTGGCCGGCGAGCACAACGTCCTCAACGCCCTGTCGGCCATTGCGGTGGCGGTGGAACTCAACATCCCCGACGAGGCGGTGCTGCGCGCGCTGGCAGGCTTCAAGGGCGTGGGGCGCCGCTTCCAACGCTATGGCGATCTGCCCGCCAAGGGCGGTGGCCACTTCACCGTGATCGACGACTACGGCCACCACCCCGTTGAGATGGCCGCCACGCTGGCGGCGGCGCGCGGCGCCTTTCCGGGGCGGCGTCTGGTGCTGGCTTTCCAGCCGCACCGCTACAGCCGCACGCGCGATTGCTTCGAGGATTTCGTGAAAGTGATCGGCAGTGCCGACGCCGTGCTGCTGACCGAGGTGTACGCCGCCGGCGAGGCGCCCGTGGTGGCGGCCGATGGCCGTTCGCTGGCGCGCGCCCTGCGGGTGGCCGGGCGCGTGGAGCCCGTGTTCGTCGACAACGTGGCCGACATGGTCCAGGTGATTGCCGACAACGCGAAGGATGGCGACGTGGTGATGTGCATGGGCGCTGGCTCCATCGGCGCCGTGCCCGGGAAAGTCGTGGAAATGCTACAAAATAATGAGCTATTGCCGCAAGCAGGGAGAGCGCAGTGAACTCGTTTGGTAAGAATGTCGATGTCCGGACGCTTGGCAAGGTTGCCGTGCTGATGGGCGGTGCTTCGGCCGAGCGCGAGGTGTCGCTGATGTCCGGGGCCGGCGTGCTGCAGGCCCTGCGCTCGCGCGGCGTGGATGCCCATGCCTTTGACCCCGCAGAGCGCGATCTGGGTGAGCTGCGCCGCGAAGGCTTTGCGCGCTGCTTCATTGCCCTGCATGGCCGCCATGGCGAAGACGGCACGGTGCAGGGCGCGCTGGAATTGCTGGGCATTCCATACACCGGCCCGGGCGTGATGGCCTCCAGCATGTCGATGGACAAGATCATGACCAAGCGCATCTGGCGCGCCGAGGGGCTGCCCACGCCCGACTGGCGCCTGGTGGCCAGCGTCGAAGAAACCGTGGAGGCCCTGGAGACGCTGGGCGCTCCCATGATCGTGAAGCCCTCGCGCGAGGGCTCGACCATCGGGCTGAGCAAGGTCTTTTCCCCCGACGAGTGTGCGAAGGCCTACGAGCAGGCGTCGCGCTACGACCCCGAGGTGCTGTGCGAGCAGTTCATCGAAGGCGACGAAACCACCTGCCCCGTGCTGGGCGAGGGCGCAGGCGCGCACGCGCTGCCGGTGATCCGCATCGTGGCGCCCCAGGGCAACTACGACTACCAGAACAAGTATTTCACCGACGACACGCAGTACCACTGCCCGAGCGGCCTGCCCGAGGCGCAGGAGCGCGAGATCCAGCGCCTGGTGGTGCAGGCCTTTCGCACGCTGGGCTGCCGGGGCTGGGCGCGGGCCGACATCATGATCCGCGCCTGCGACCGCAAGCCCTTCCTGCTTGAAATCAACACCTCGCCGGGCATGACCGGGCACTCGCTGGTGCCCATGTCGGCGCGTGCCCTGGGCATCAGCTACGAAGACCTGTGCGTGGGCCTGCTGGCCACGGCCACGCTGGACACCCCGCCGGGCGTCACGCTCAGCCCCGCGCAAGGCCAGGCACCGGAGGCCACCGCGCCATGAACCAGTCGCTGCCCGCACCGCTGGACGTCAAGCTCATGAACCTGACCGCGTCGGTCCTGTTCGTGTGCTGCGTCCTGCTGCTGCTGGCGGCCGGTGCGCGCTGGGTGATGCGCTACCCCGGGTTTTCGGTGGCGCGCATCGTGGTGCAGGGCGAGCTTGTGCACAACAACGCCGTGACCTTGCGGGCCAATGTGGCGCCGCAGCTGGTGGGCAATTTCTTCACCATCGACCTGCGGGCCGCGCGCGAGGCGTTCGAGCAGGTGCCCTGGGTGCGCAAGGCGCAGGTGCGGCGCGAATACCCGGGGGGCTTGCGCGTGGTGCTGCAGGAGCACGACGCAGTCGCCTACTGGGGGCCGGATACCGGCTCGGCCATGGTCAACCGCCAGGGCGAGGTGTTTGAGGCCAACGTGGGTGACGTGGAGCAGGAGGGTCTGCCCCGCCTGATGGGCCCGCAGGGCCGCTCGGCCGAGGTGCTGAGGATGTATGGCCTGCTGCAGCCGGTGTTCGAACCGCTGGGCATGGCGGTGGACGAGCTGGAGCTGACGGGCCGCGGTGGCTGGCGCGCCACGCTGGACAGCGATGCCGTGGTGGAACTGGGGGGCGGCACGCCCGAGGAGGTGGTGCAGCGCACGCAGCGCTTCACCCGCACGCTCACGCAAGTGGCGGCGCAATACAAGCGGCGCGCGGATGCGCTGGAGTCGGCCGATCTGCGCCACGCGGGAGGCTATGCGCTGCGACTGCGCGGCGTGACCACGGTGGCGCCCGATGCGGTGGCCGCACGGAAGTAGAAGCGGACAGCAGGCGCGACGGGACAGAACAACGAAGGGCAGACACTGATATGGCAAGAGAATACAAAGACGTGGTGGTGGGGCTGGACATCGGCACGGCCAAAGTCATGGCCGTGGTGGCCGAAGTGCTGCCCAATGGCGAACTCAAGCTCGCAGGCCTGGGCGTGGCCCCGAGCAATGGCCTGAAGCGCGGCGTGGTGGTGAACATCGACGCCACGGTGCAGAGCATCCAGCAGGCGCTGAAAGAGGCAGAGCTGATGGCCGACTGCAAGATCCAGCGCGTCTACACCGGCATCACCGGCAGCCATATCCGGGGCCTCAACTCCAGCGGCATGGTGGCCGTGAAGGACAAGGAGGTCACCGCCGCCGACGTGGCGCGCGTGGTGGAGACGGCCAAGGCCATCAACATCAGCAGCGACCAGCGCCTTCTGCTCGTGGAGCCGCAGGAGTTCGTGATCGATGGGCAGGACGTGAAGGAGCCCATCGGCATGAGCGGCATTCGCCTCGAAGCCAAGATCCACATCGTGACCGGCGCGCAGAGCGCGGCCGAGAACATCATCAAGTGCGTGCGCCGCTGCGGCTTAGAGGTCGAGCAGCTCATGCTCAACCCGCTGGCCAGCAGCCAAGCCGTGCTGACCGACGACGAGCGCGAACTGGGCGTGGTGGTGGTCGATATTGGCGCGGGCACGACCGACGTGGCCATCTTCACCGGTGGCGCGATCCGCCACACGGCGGTAATTCCGATCGCGGGCGACCTCATCACCAGCGACATCGCCATGGCGCTGCGTACGCCCACCAAGGACGCCGAAGACATCAAGGTGGAAAGCGGTTACGCCAAGCAGCTGCTGGCCGACCCCGAAGCCCAGGTGGAAGTGCCCGGCCTGGGTGACCGCAGTCCGCGCATGCTGAGCAAGCAGGCGCTGGCGGGCGTGATCGAGCCCCGCGTGGAAGAAATCTTCTCGCTCGTGCAGCAGGTGGTGCGCGAGTCGGGCTACGAGGAAGTGCTGTCGTCGGGCATCGTGCTCACGGGCGGCAGCTCGGTCATGCCCGGCATGATCGAGTTGGGCGAAGACATCTTTTTGAAGCCCGTGCGCCGCGGCATTCCCAAGTATTCGAGTGCGCTGGCCGACATGGTGGCCCAGCCGCGTGCGGCCACCGTGATGGGGTTGCTCGAGGAGGCGCGCCTGGCGCGGCTGCGCGGCTTCAAGGTGGCGCAAAAGAGCGGGTCCATGAAGACCGCGTTCGGGCGCTTCAAGGATTTCATCGTGGGGAATTTCTGACCATGAGATACCCCCTTTGGCTCGCGCGCGGGAGCCCTCACCGAATGCCCAGCGGGCGATGGCGATGTACAGGACCGCCACGCGCCCCGCAGACCAGCCCCCTTTTATCCCATTGGCAATTGCATACGAATTTAGAAACAGGAGCTCCAACATGACCATCGAAATGATCGAAGCCGAAGAATTCAACCAGGGCACCCAGATCAAGGTGATCGGTGTGGGCGGTGGCGGCAGCAACGCCGTCGAACACATGATTGCCCGCAGCGTGCAGGGCGTGGAGTTCGTCAGCGCCAACACCGATGCGCAGGCCCTGACCCGCAGCTCGGCCCACCGCACCATCCAGCTCGGCCAGAGCGGCCTGGGCGCCGGCAGCAAGCCCGACAAGGGCCGCGAAGCCGCCGAAGCCGCAGTGGACGACATCCGCGCCGCCATCTCGGGCGCGCACATGCTGTTCATCACCGCGGGCATGGGCGGCGGCACGGGCACGGGCGCAGCGCCCGTGATCGCGCGCGTGGCCAAGGAAATGGGCATTCTCACCGTGGGCGTGGTCACCAAGCCGTTCGACTGGGAAGGTGGCCGCCGCATGAGCAATGCCGATAACGGCCTGGCCGAGCTCGAAGCCAATGTCGACTCGCTGATCGTGGTGCTGAACGAAAAGCTGCTCGAAGTGCTGGGCGATGACATCACCCAGGACGAAGCTTTCGCGCACGCCAACGACGTGCTGAAGAACGCCGTGGGCGGTATCGCCGAGATCATCAACGAGTACGGCCATGTGAACGTCGACTTCGAAGACGTGCGCACCGTGATGGGCGAGCCCGGCAAGGCCATGATGGGCACGGCCACCGCCAGCGGCCCCGACCGCGCGCGCATCGCCGCTGAGCAGGCCGTCGCCTGCCCGCTGCTCGAAGGCATTGACCTCTCGGGCGCCAAGGGCGTGCTGGTGCTGGTGACGGCCGCCAAGGGCAGCCTCAAGCTGTCCGAATCGCGCCTGGCCATGAGCACCATCAATGCCTACGCTTCGCCCGATGCCCATGTCATCTACGGCGCCGCCTATGACGACAGCCTGGGCGACGAGATCCGCGTGACCGTGGTAGCCACCGGCCTGTCGCGCCCCAACGCACGTCGCCAGCCCATTTCCGTGGTGCAGGGTGGCCTGCGCACGGGCACCGACAACATGGCCTACCAGATGCCGGTGACCACCGCCGGTGTGATGGGCTCTGCCGTGGGCGTGTCGGGCGGCATGGTGGGCGCGGCGCAGGCCGACTACGGCAGCATGTCGGTGCCCAGCGTGTGGCGCACCAACCGCACGCAGGCGGCTGCCCGCGTGGACGCGCTGTCGTCGGGAGGCATGGACGACCTGGAAATCCCAGCCTTCCTGCGCAAGCAGGCCGATTGATCGAGTCCTTCCCCCGAGCGGCTGCGCCGCTTCCTCTTCTCTTTGCGCGCTGTGCGCTGCGGGAAGGGGGGCGACGCCAGCGCGGCGGAGCGGCCCTTGCGCGGTGTCTCCGGCCTGGAATGCGCCGGGTTCAACCGCGTTTCTCGTGCAATTTGTAGTCTCCGCGAACCGGCGGGCTGTTCTTTCACACGCTCCGGCCGCGGCAACTGAGGCCTTGAGCGGCGCACCTTGCTTGGGTCGTGCCGGTCCCTGCGACTGCGCTTCCTCATGGGTTCGTATCCCCTTGAGCAGCGCCGTCACCGCTCTCTCGCCATGCGGGGCGCCCCTGACGCGTTTGTGGCGGAGCACGTCGGTTTTGGTCACTCCGTTTTCTATCAGGGTCATAGGAACGCGCGGGTGGTTTTTGCAGGGTCGGCCCACTAAAATCTTCAGATGCTCCAGCAACGCACCCTCAAGACGATCACCCGCGCCGTGGGCGTGGGGCTGCACAGTGGCCAGAGGGTCGAATTGACCCTGCGGCCCGCCCAGCCCGACACGGGCATCGTTTTCCGGCGCGTGGATCTGGCGCAGCCCGTGGACATCCCCATCTCGGCCACTGCGGTGACCGACACCCGCATGGCGTCGACCATCGGCACCGGCAACGCCAAGGTGCACACCGTGGAGCACCTCATGTCGGCCTGCGCCGGCCTGGGGATCGATAACCTGTACGTGGACATCACCGCCGAAGAGGTGCCCATTCTTGATGGCTCCTCGGCTTCCTTCGTCTTCTTGCTGCAAAGCGCGGGCATCGAGTTGCAGAACGCCCCGCGCCGGTTCATTCGCGTGACGCGGCCGGTCGAGGTGCGCCAGGGTGAAGGCCCCGCGACCAAATGGGCACGCCTCGCGCCCTACCACGGCTACAAGCTCAGTTTCGAGATCGATTTCGACCACCCGGCGGTCGATTCCACCGGCCAGCGGGTCGAGTTCGACTTGGGGTCAGGCAACTACAGCCGCGACATCGCGCGTGCGCGCACCTTCGGCTTCACGCGCGATGTCGAGATGATGCGGTCCAGCGGCCTGGCCCTCGGTGGGGGCTTGGACAACGCCATCGTGATGGACGACTACAAGGTGCTCAACAGCGAAGGGCTTCGCTATGACGACGAGTTCGTCAAGCACAAGATCCTGGATGCCATGGGTGATCTGTACCTGATCGGCAAACCACTGCTGGCGGCGTACAGCGCCTTCCGTTCCGGCCATGCGATGAACAACCTGCTGCTGCGCGAGCTGCTGGCCCAGCACGATGCCTGGGAAGAAGTGACGTTCGAGGACGAGCGCCAGGCACCCAGCGGGTTCCTGCAACCCCTGCGGGCCTGGTAGGGCAGCGCCGTGCTGCTGTTTCGCTGGCTGGCCATGGTGCTGCTGCTGACGGCAGCGGTTTCCTTCGCGTTCTATGCGGGAACCGGCCAGGCGCGCTACCGGCGCTTCGGTCTGGTGGTGCTGAAGTGGACCCTCATCGCGGCAGTTTTCTTCTTCGCGGTTCTGTTCATCGAGCGGCTGGCCTGAAACGGCGGTGCGCGGCGCCGATTCCCGTGCTGGCCTATACTCGCGCCTGCTCCGGGGTGTGCTGATGCACTGAGATGCGGGGGGCCTGACATGCAGGCCCAGCCGCGAACCCGACGAACTTGATCCGGTTCATACCGGCGGAAGAAGAGCCGACCCCTCCATGCCCCGCGCCAGCTGACTGGCGCGGACGCCATGCCCCAGGTGCCTGTACAACTGCGGGGGAGCAGGTCCATTCCGGAGCAGCCCCGCCACCGGAACCAGGAGACCGCCCCATGAATGCCCCCGAACCTGCCGCCCGCGAGAAATTCGCCGAGCTGCTCGCCCTTACCCGCGAACCGTTTCCCGCCTCGCGCAAGGCCTACATTCCCGGCCAGCTGCATGCGGACCTGCGCGTGCCCGTGCGCGATATTTCCCTCACCAACGGCGAACAGGTGAGTGTGTACGACACTTCCGGCCCCTACACCGACCCGAATGCCGTGATCGACGTGCGCGAGGGTCTGGCCAGCGTGCGCGGTGGCTGGATCACGGGCCGTGGCGATGTAGAGCACTACGAAGGCCGCGCCCCCGTGGCGCTGGACGATGGGCAAAAGAGCGAAGACGCCACCCGCCTCGCCCAACTGCGCACCGAAGCCGCCGCACTGCAGCGCAAGCCCTTGCGTGCCAAGGCGGGCGCCAATGTCACCCAGATGCACTACGCCAGGAAGGGCATCATCACGCCCGAGATGGAGTATGTGGCGATCCGCGAAAACGGCAAGCGCGAATGGATGCAGCAGTACATGGCCGACGCGGGCCGTGAGCAGCGCCTGGTGGGCAATCCCATGGGAGCCAGCATTCCCAAAATCATCACGCCCGAGTTCGTGCGTGACGAGGTGGCGCGCGGCCGCGCCATCATCCCGGCCAACATCAACCACCCCGAGGTGGAGCCGATGGCGATTGGCCGCAACTTCCTGGTCAAGATCAACGCCAACATCGGCAACTCGGCCGTCACGTCAAGCATCGAGGAAGAAGTGGAAAAGCTCGTCTGGGCGATCCGCTGGGGTGCCGACAACGTGATGGACCTGTCCACCGGCAAGAACATCCACACCACGCGCGACTGGATCGTGCGCAACTCGCCCGTGCCCATCGGCACCGTGCCCATCTACCAGGCGCTGGAGAAGGTGGGCGGCATTGCCGAGGATCTGACCTGGGAGATCTTCCGTGACACGCTGGTCGAGCAGGCCGAGCAGGGCGTGGACTACTTCACCATCCACGCCGGCGTGCGCCTGGCCTACATCCACCTCACGGCAGCGCGACGCACGGGCATCGTCTCGCGCGGCGGCTCCATCATGGCCAAATGGTGCATGGCGCACCACCGCGAGAGCTTCCTGTACGAGCACTTCGAGGACATCTGCGACATCATGAAGAGCTACGACGTGGCCTTCAGCCTGGGCGACGGCCTGCGGCCTGGTTGCGCATCGGATGCCAACGACGAGGCGCAGTTCGCCGAGCTGCACACGCTGGGCGAGCTGACCCAGGTGGCCTGGAAGCACGACGTGCAGACCATGATCGAAGGCCCTGGCCACGTGCCCATGCACATGATCCAGGCCAACATGACCGAGCAGCTCAAGACCTGCCATGAGGCGCCGTTCTACACCCTGGGCCCGCTGACCATCGACATCGCCCCAGGCTACGACCACATTGCCAGCGCCATCGGCGCGGCCATGATCGGCTGGATGGGCACGGCCATGCTGTGCTACGTCACGCCCAAGGAACACCTGGGCCTGCCCGACCGTGACGACGTGAAGCAGGGCATCATCGCCTACAAGATCGCCGCGCACGCTGCCGACGTGGCCAAGGGCCATCCGGGCGCCCGCGCGCGCGACGACGCGCTCAGCCAGGCGCGCTTCGACTTCCGCTGGCAGGACCAGTTCAACCTGGGCCTGGACCCCGAGACGGCGCAGGAATACCACGACGAAACGCTGCCCAAGGACGCCTCGAAGGTGGCGCATTTCTGCTCCATGTGCGGGCCGAAGTTCTGCTCGATGAAGATCACGCAGGAAGTGCGCGACTTTGCCGCACAGAAGGGCGTGGCCGAGGCCGAGGCGCTGGCGGCGGGCATGGAAACCAAGGCCGAGGAGTTCCAGCGCGGCGGCGGCAGCCTGTACGTGCCGATCAAGCCCGTCTGAGGTTTGCTATTGAAATAAGAGCTTCCTGCGCTTGCTGCACAAGCGCAAGAAGCTCTTTTTGTTTGAATTTCACCGCTTCAGTGCTCCGAGTACGGACGCAGAGCCAGAGCGAGGGCGAGGGCGAGGGCGAGGGCGAGGGCGAGGGCGAGGGCGAGGGCGAGGGCGAG